>JAGHUR010000004.1 GCA_018064745.1 Candidatus Fiminaster equi | reverse complement strand
CTAACAACATTATGGAAATAACTATTTAATCTCCCTTATTTTGGAAATAAGAATTTTATTTAACGATTCGATAAAATTTATTAAAAAAATATTGACAAAATTATAGGTATTTATATAATAAAGGCAGAAGTAGCGCGACAATGTTGCGCGAATATTAGCAAAATACCCGGAAGGGTATGGCGCAAAGCTATAGGGGCCTAAATGGCCAGCCAGTTGCAATAGGTTAGGGAAACCGACCTCGCAACTGATTTTTTATATCTAGGGGGCAAAAGACGAAAGGAAAGGAGTTAGAAAGATGGAAGAAAAAGACCAAGTGTTTAATCATTACGTCAAACTTCAAATCGATTCTGGCTTAAAACCTCTCGAACCTGTCTTCTACCCAATTGTGCCTGTTGATGGTGTTGAAGCCATTGCATTCAGAGCATCCACAACAATCAATTCGATTATTATGGGTGTCATGAAACAAGAAGACTACACACCGGTGTCTGACAATAGACTCTGTGGAACTGAGCTATTTAAGCACAACATTCAGCACGCTATAGCTTCCCTCAAGGAGTTTGATAAAGCTCACAAGAGGTGCGACTTCATAGCGGTGAGATGCCCAGCTCAATTAATTGAGAAATGTGCTCTCTATGATCTCGTAAAAGAAGTTCTTCAAAAGAATCCTTCAATCGATCCAAGTAGGATTTGTGTGGAATTCACAGAAAACTTACTTGATACCGATGCTGAGAAAGCAAAATATGCTGTTCTCGACATGAAGATTCTCAAACTACGTACAGCACTTGTTGGTGTAGGTAGGGAAGACACTAAGATTTCTAAACTCGTCTCAGTTCCAGTTGATCTTGCCATTATCGACAAGGAAGCAACAAAATGGGCCGGGGATAGAAATAAACCGCAACTCTTTAATTCCTTATTATCTTATATAAAAGCAATGGGTGTTAACTCAATCGCTGAAGGTAAAGAGGAACAAAGAAAAGAATTGCATTACTCAGAAGCTATTGGATTTATGTTTGAAGGAACAGATCCAATCAGTCTAGAGGCTGCAATTAGTGTAGCAGAGGAGGCCGAAAATCAATGAGATTAAAAAAGGGTACTTCTTTGTTACAAAGAAAAGCTGGAGAAGTTAAACGCTACAGACAAGAAAAGAAGATTGTTCCAATCATCATGGGCTGTATCGCTCTTCTCACAGTAATCGTGTACGTAATATCCTTACTATATACACGATTTGGAAGTTTCACAGTTTCCGTAAACAAATTCCATAACCTCGACTATGGCCTATCACTTTGTGAAAGAAGTGACTTCGCTAATCCAACAGCCAGACTTGATTGTAAAGACTCTAAAGAAATTACAAACATCGATGGAAGATTGTTAGATACCGTGCCACTTGGCTCAGTCGACGGTGCACAAAATGGAGAAAACTATATCTGTTATACATTCTATTGTAAGAACACAGGTAAAGAAACACTCAGTTATTCATTCTCAATGAATATTGTCAATATGACACTTGAGATTGAAAAGGCAGTCCGCGTTAGATACATAACAAGTCTAAATAACGGAAAGGCTGTCTCAACAGATTACGCGAAAGCAAAATCTGTAGACGAAAACTTGAATCCAGTTCCAGAAACTTATCCAAGAGAATGCAAACCATTCCTCGAGGAAAGAATGATCTGTTACGAAGTTCAAAAAGACTTTAAACCAGGCGATGTAATGAAACAAACAGTCGCAATTTGGTTAGAAGGAAATGATGAAGATTGCGTCGATAAAATCATTGGTGGAGTCTTCAAAATTGACATGAAGTTCGAAGTTACTTCAGTTGCCGGAGAGGCCACAAAATAAACTTCAAAATTGCAAAAGATATTAATTGTGATTAATCACATTAATATAAATTAGGAATGAAAGGAGAAATTATATTATGAAAAAACTTATTCCTGCAATTGGCATGACACTTCTTGGTGCAGCCTTACTCGGAACCTCAACATATGCTTGGTTCTCAGCAAACAAAACAGTCACAGCTACTGGCATGAATCTTCAAGCAAAAGCTGACTCATCACTTCTTATTTCAAGTGTTGAAAATGGTACATACAGTAACACAACATTATTATACAACGATGTTAGTGGTGCTGATGGTTACCTTGATCCAGTAAAAGCAACATTTGCTTCAGAATCTTACTCATTTATGAGATTAAAAAGCGAAGCAAAAGCTTTAGTTAATGATAGTGGCGAATTTACTGGAGAAAAAGGTGATGATGGTTATCCAACCGCAGCTTATTTGGAAGAATCTAATAAGTATTATCATGACGAAGTATTCCTTAAATTTGAAGCATCTGTTGCACAAGGTTCAGAAGCTCCAACTCAAACTGTTGAATTTTCTGGAATCATGAAATCAGCATCTTCTGAACAAATTTTCCCTGCATATCGTGTGGCTCTTGTTGTTGATGGAGCAGTTGTTGGAGATCCAATTTCATTTTCACAACTTTATGTTAAAGATCCAGATGGAACAGAACATGGTAGAGTATCAGGAACAGCCACAATTACCTTAACTGCAAATGCTCCTAAAAAAGTTGAAGTTTACGCATGGTTAGATGGTAAGGATTCAGCATGTAAGAACTCAAATGCAATTAAAGGTGATGCATTTACTGTTGATTTATCATTCACAATTCCTTCATCATCAGCTGAATAATTATAATTTCATCCTAAAATTATACAAACACACCCATGGTTTTAAACCATGGGTTTTTTGTTGGAAAAATGACCTAAAAAATAGGCCTTTTTCTTTAAAATTAAAATATAATTTTGAAGAATATTTTATATTTTGTTTTGACTATACGCGCGTGTAATGGTATACTTTTAACGCTAATATTATATATTAGACACATTTGGCAAAGCGCGCGAAAGCGCGTGACGCAAAACTATAGGGTCCCAAAAAGACAGCCAGTTGCAATATTCTGCTCTCGGTACTTTGTTGGGATAACCTCTCAGCAATCTATCGCTGAAAAGGAGACAAAGATATGGAAGCTACTAAACAAACCAAGAAGTGGACAAATAAGAGAATTGCAAAACTTGTCGTCGACATTGTTTGCTGGATTTTCTTTGTTTTCGCTTTAGTATTCACAGTTTTCGCTTTCACAGCTCAAAGTAGTGTTGCAAAATTTCCAACATTTGGCGGAAAAGCAATGCTCACAGTTGAGTCAGGATCCATGGAAGGGGATCATGGTTTCAAAGCTGGAGATTTAATTATCGTTAAAATCCTCCCAGACGGAACTTCAGAAGATGCAAAAATCAAAGAAGAAAGAAAAGCAGCAATTTCTGAACTTAAACCAACCGTTTACAGCAGTACTGACCCAACAAAGATTGAAGAATATGGCAGTGTAGTCACATTCTGGAAAGATCTTAATGCCGATGGAACTCTTGAATTAAATACTCACCGTATCATTAGTATTGAAACAAGACCAGATGGTCACTACGAGTACATCACAAAGGGTGATCACAACAATAGCGTCGATCCATACAAGATTATCGACAATGACATCATTGGTGTATGGACAGGCTCACGTGTTGCAGGTATGGGTTCATTTATTTCATTCCTTCAACCAGGCGAACCAATTGAAAAACACCTTGGATTCATTTTATTCATCATTCTTCCATTAGCAGGTTTCTTAACTTATGAAGTTGTTTATCTCGTTCTTGTTATCAAGAAAGCAAAAAATAAAGATAAACGCTTAATCTCTGCAGCAGAAGAAGAACTTATTAAACAACAAGCGGTTGAAGAGTTCTTGAAAAAACAAGAAGCTGAAAAAGCTTCGGATAAATCTACGGACGATAAGTAAATCCTAACTTCGTCCGTAAGGAGGCAAACTTATGGATAATTTCTTACAATGGTTCTTCTCCTTTATAACCACAATGTTTAAAGGAGTGTGGAATGGTATTAAATCATTCTTCCTAGGAATCGTAGCTATTTTCGACTTTCCAACATACTTTGGCATGTTAGGCAACTATCATTTCCAATGGTATGAATGGATTTTTATCGTTTTAGCTATTATTTTAGTCTACGCATTCTGGGCAGGACTTATTTTCTTAATTGTTATTTTGATTCGTAAATACATTCGCTTCAGAAGAACAGTTGTTGGAAAAGAAGACTTACTTGAAGAAATTGCAAACTTAAATAGAAGTGTTATCAAGCTTACTAAAGAAAAAGAGGAAATCATCAAACTCAAAGTTGGTGCAAATCTCTCAGTTGATGACTTAATGAATGCTGAAAACCCAGAAGATGCAGCAAAAGCAGCCATGGAAGGCGAAGGTGTTGCAGCAGAAGGACCAGCAGATCAACGTTTCTATCGTTTAGCAGCTGTCGATGAAAAATACACATTCTTCGAACCAAAACCATATGAAAATAATTACTCTCTTAAAGAGATTTGTGATGCATTACGTAATTATGCATGTTCAAATAACAAATTATATTACGATATTAAGACAATCCGTCTTATGATCGCAGGCTTATCCTCAACCAAGATGGTCCTTTTACAAGGTATCTCTGGTACAGGTAAGACCTCCTTACCATACGTAATGGGTAAATTCTTCCAAAATGATGCAACTATTGCCTCAGTTCAACCATCTTGGAGAGATAGATCAGAATTATTCGGTTACTTCAACGAATTTACTAAGAAGTTCAATGAAACCGAAGTTTTACGTAGAATTTATGAATCCGGCTACAACGATGATATTAATATCATTGTTCTCGATGAAATGAACATCGCCCGTGTTGAATACTATTTCGCTGAAATGTTATCCATCCTCGAAATGCCAGATCCAACCGAATGGAAGATTCAACTTGTTTCAGCAGTTTGGGATAGCGATCCTAAGAAACTTGTTGATGGTAAACTTTCAATTCCAGAAAACATTTGGTATGTCGGTACCGCTAACAACGATGACTCCACATTCTCAATTTCTGATAAGGTTTACGACCGTGCCTTTATTATCAACCTTGATAGCAAAGGTGTTCCATTTAAAGCACAAGAACAAGCAGCAGTCAGAGTTTCATACTCCTATGTTGCAGACTTATATAAGAAGGCTGTCACTGATGATTCAGTTTCACAAGACTTACTTGATCAAGTCGAACAACTTGATAACTATGTTATCGAACACTTCAGAGTTGCCTTTGGTAACCGTATTTTAAAACAATTAAAAACATTCATCCCAGTCTTTAGAGCTTGTGGTGGTGACACTCTTGAAGGTCTTGACTACATGCTTGCAACTAAAGTCTTTAGAAAATTCGAAATGTTAAACCTTGGTTTAATTAGAGATGAAATTAAAGGCTTAATTAACCAATTAGATAATATCTTTGGTAAAGATAAGATGACTGAATGTATTGCTTACTTACGTCGTTTACAAAAATCATACTAATCTTTGATTAGGTTTTTCGATGAAAGGAGGTAATTATGTCAGACGAGAATAAAGCTTTTGAGCAAGATATCTATAAAAAGACATCTGAAAGCGATAGAGATTTAATAAAAGAATTCCCAACCTATAAAGAGTTGATGGATTCTTTTGCTGTCGGCGAAAACGAAGTTGAACTTCGTAAACGCTTCATGCTCAAAAAACTCGACGAAACATGGATTACCGCCATCGAAGATGCTTTACCTTCCCTTGACCAAATCATTAGAAATCCTCAATTCAGACTTCAAGAAAAAGAAGAAGTTCTTCCAGTTGAGATTTCAAAACACATTAATGGTCGAAGTGTAATGCATCTTTCTCAGCATACTGAGAATATTACTGATATTAAACCAGATGGTTCAGTTGTACCTTCTAAATTACTTAACGTTTTCCAAGAAGATACAGTTTTAACCTATGAAAACAAATTCATTAACACCTTAGTTAACCGTTTATATGCATTCGTTGCAATTAGATATAACGGTGCTAAAGACTGTGGTGAAGATGAAAAGAATACAAAGCTAGCCATTACTCAAAAATTCGAGCATAAAGATTACACAGGTAAGATTAAACTTGAAATTGAAGTTGGCCAACCTCCTGATGAACACGAAGTTATTAAAAACTATGTTTACACATCCGATCTTTGGAAGAGAATGGAAAAGATTATGGAAGTCATTAATGAATACATGTCTACTCCATTTATCATGAACATGGGTAAAAACTTTATCCGTCCACCAGTACTTAGAACAAACACAATCTTAAAGAACCCATTATTTAAAGATTGTCTTTCGCTTTGGGAATTTATTGAAGGCTATCAAACCACTGGTTATGAAGCCCTTGTTCAAGAAGACCTTATTACCGCAACTGATAAGCTTCTTGAGGATATGTATAACTCTATTGCTGAGCAATATGTATTATTCCAAGCACACATTAAGAATGGATTTGATGATGAAAAAGCTCTTGATTCAAGACTTTTAAAAGTTAATCCATCCATTAAAGATGCTTTTGATGATATTAACGAAAACGAATTCGATTATAAGACATTAATTCCAGGCATTCTTAAGAATGAAGGTCCGCTTGACGCACCTAGTGAGGAAATTGAACTCGCTATTTTAGTTGCATTAGCAGCAGATGCTATGATGTGGGAAGATGAAATTGATGAAGAAGTCTCGGTTATTGATGAAAAAGGAGATATCAATTACCGTTACAAATTCTCAATCATTGCTCGTTTAATCAAAGCTCAACTTCCAACTCAAGATTATTATAACGAACTTAGAAATGATTTACTCGGCTATAAAGGAGTGAAGTCATTACTCAGCTGGTCTAGAGATCTTTATAAACTTGGAAGAAAACCAGTTGCAAAACTTAACGTTAAGGGTAAGACAGTATTTGTCTACTTACCACTTGACCCATCAAAATATGATAAAGATCATTACCATCATTTAGATGTTTCTAAAGAAGGTAAAGAAGTTGAATATCCATTCTTACTAAAAGTAAGAAGCCCACGTGCCTGTAAATATGCAAAGCAATTAATTGCAGAAATCATGGCATCTTATGGAGTTGAGAAAGATCCTAAATACAAAGTCCGTGACTTCCACTTACCAGAAATGTCACTTCAAGAATTACTTGATAGAGACCTTGCAAGACCACTCGATAAAATTGGTCCATGGTCATTTGACTGGAACTTTGAAGACGCAGGCTTTAAATACACATACATTTATAGCTTTATCGCTAAACTTATTAGAAGCGGTGAAGAAAGACAAGAATTCTATAATGAGATTAAGAATCACTTACTTTCTTTTAAGAAAGTTAAATCCTCAATTTCTTGGCCAAGAGAGCTCTTTAGAGCTGGTAGAGAAAAAGTATGTCAACTTAAGGTTAAAGGTAAAACACTTTGTGTTTACTTGCCACTTAACCCAGATAAATTTGATGCTGAACACTACCATCACGAGGATGTACGCGTAAAAGGCAAAGAAAACGACTTTGGTTTAATGCTTAGAGTTAAATCAAAACGTGCTGTTAAGTACGCAAAAGAACTTATTGATGTAGTAATGGCAAATCTTGGACTTGTCCAAGTTGAAAACTACGAGGCTCAAGACTACAAGTACGCATACAAGAGCCTTGAAGAAATGCTTGCAGAAGATCTTGCACGTAGAATTGGTGAAAAAGCACCAGTTAAACCAGTTGTTGAAGAACAACCAGCTCCAGTTGAAGAGGATGTTGTTGTTAAAGACGGCATCAGATACCGTTATATTTATTCTTACTCCGCTAGACTTATTCGTAGTGGTGAAGAAAGACAAGACTTCTATAACAAAGTTAAAAACGATATCCTTTCCTATAAGAAAGTTACATCCAGAATTTCATGGGGTCATGAACTCTTTAAACTCGGCAGAATTAAACTTGCAGAGCTTAAAGTTAAAGGAAAGACACTTTGTGTCTATCTCCCATTAAATCCAGATAACTATGACGCGGATAGACTTCACTTCAAAGACATGAGAGTCGAAGGTAAAGAAGTCGAATTCCCAATGATGATGAAGGTTAAATCTGACCGTGCTTGTAAATACGTTGCAGAATTAATCGCAGATGTCATGGCCGCAAACGGCATCGTTAGATTAGAAGATTACTTTGAACAAGATTACCGCTTAGCATATATGAGTATTGAAGAAATGCTCGTTTCTGATCCAGTCTTAGCTAAACTTGTCGAGGATAATGCCTCCCCAGTTGAAATTAAACCAGCACCAGAGCCAGTTAAAGTAGAAGAGCCAGTGGAAGAAGATGTTGTCGTTAAAGACGGCATTAGATACCGCTACGTCTATTCCTATAGCGCACGTATGATTCGCTCAGGTGAAGAAAGACAAGACTTCTACAATGCAGTTAAAAATAACATTCTTTCTTATAAGAAAGTTAATTCAAAGATTTCCTGGAATCATGAACTCTTTAAGCTTGGTAGAATTAAAATTGCTACCCTTAAGGTTAAAGGAAAGACACTTTGTGTCTATCTCCCACTTGATCCAGATAAATATGACCAAGATAGACTCCATTTCAAAGATATGAGAGTCGAGGGAAAAGAAGTTGAATTCCCAATGATGATGAAAGTCAAATCAGATAGAGCAGTGAAATATGTTGCTGAGCTTATCGCTGATGTAATGGCAAATAACAACATCATTAAACTTGATAACTACGAAGAAGTTAACTATAGACTTCCATATATGAGTATTGTAGAAATGCTCGTTTCTGATCCAGTCTTAGCTAAACTTGTCGAAGATAATTCATCCCTAATGGAGGGTAAGCCTGCTCCAGTAGTTGAAGAACCAGTTCAAGAAGAACCAGTTGTTGAACCTGAGCCAGTCGTTTTAAGCGCACCAAGCGAGGATGAAATCGCATTTAAATATAAACTTTCCTATTCTGCAAGACTTATTCTTTCAGGAGACGAAAGACAAGATTTATATAACGTATGTAAGAACAACATCCTTTCATACAAGAAAGTTAACTCCAAGATTTCTTGGAGTCACGAACTCTTTAAACTTGGACGTATTAAAATCGCCCTCTTTAAAGTTAAAGGCAAGACACTTTGTGTCTATTTACCTCTAAACCCAGATACACATGATGCAAATAGACTCTTCTTTAAAGATATGAGAGTTGAGGGTAAAGAAGTTGAATTCCCAATGATGATGAAGGTTAAATCTGAGCGTGCTTGTAAGTATGTTGCAGAATTAATCGCTGAAGTCATGGAAATGAACGGAATTGTTCCAAATGACAAATATGAAGAACAAAATTACAAGCTTCCGAATATGTCATTTGCAGAAATGCTTTCCGTAAACCCACCTCTAATTAAAGAAAACAAGTCTTCTGACACATCATTCTTGCCAACTGAGGAAGAACCAAAACCTTTGGTTGAAGAACCTGTTGTAGAGGAAGAACCAATTGTTGAGCCTGTAGTAGAGGAAGAATCTGTAGAAGAACAACCTATGGTTGAACCAGAACCTCAAGTCGAGGAACCAGTCATCGAAGAACCAGTTGAAGAAGTACATGAAGAAATCGATGAATCAGCCTTAGAAGATGTTAATACAGTCGAAACTGAACATGATGAATTAGATGAAGCAGCACTTGAAAAATTAAATGAAGCAAGTGATGTTTCAGAATTCGATATAAATGAAGATGAATTAGAGTCAGCAAATGCTGCCTTTGATATCTTAGATATGGATGAAAGCGAGCTTGAAGCTGTTAATACAGTTGATTTAGAGCTCGATCATAAGGAGTAAAGAAAGGAGTGATTGATGAGCAAACCAAAAAAAGCAAAATCCGTTAAGAAAATAGTTTCTGATGTTCTATTTGGTCTATTCATGGCCTTCTTTGGAATAGTATTTATATTCTCAATACTCCAGAAGACCGTTGGAATATCAATAAGCGGTCATCATGTACTCTGGGTTAAAACAAACTCAATGGAACCAGTAATTCCTACATCTAGTTACATTTTATGTAAAGATGTTAAAGCAGAGGATGTTAAACCAGGTGACATTATTACCTTTGTTTCTGATGATCCAACCATAAAGGGAATGCTTAATACCCATAAGGTGAAAGAAAAAATAGAAGAAACAGGCGAATTCATTACGTATGGTATTAATAATCCAGGTCAAGACGCTTATAGAGTAAAACCTGAGAATGTTAAGTACATTTATGAAAAGAATTTACCATTCATGTCATTCTTTGGAAAACTATTTACAACCCCAGTAGGTTATGCCTTAACAGTAGTGGGCATTATCGGACTTGTCGGAGTTTGGTTTACTATCGATTACTTTGATCGCAAAAAAGAAAAACAACTTAGTAAGAAAGAGCTTATGGACCAAATGGTCAAAGAAGAAGTGGCTCGATTAGAAGAAGAAGCTAAATTGAAAAAGATTAAATAATTTTAAGGAAGGAGACAGCATATGAAAAAAATTCACAAATCTGGTGTGTTAAAGAAAATAGCGATTATTGTCGTTTGCGCAATAAGCATAGCTTTAATCATCTCTGGTTCAGTTATGCTCTCCAACCACACAAACGAAGTTCTTCAAAGAGCTAAAACACAATCAACTAACCAATCACTTGTTGCTTTAACTAAAGTTGAAGATAAGGTTGCTGAATATACAAACTATGCAGCATCAACAGCAGGCTCATTACAAGAAAAAAACTTAATAGATGCAAAAACTCAACTAGGGAATTTAAGAGATAATGGAAAATTGGGCTTAAAAGCTGCTCGTTACATGAAAAACGATCAACTTTTCTGTGACAAATCCTGGGTTGACATTAAAGATGGTGATTTAGCAATTAACTATGTTAAAAGCGTTGAAAAGGCTAATCAAAAGCCATGTTTCTTAGGAACAAATGCTGACAAGATGCCAGAATACGAAGAAGGAAAAGTATTCCCAGTCGATTTATATGAGTTTTATGCTCCAATTGATGGCAATTTAAATTTTGACGGCATCGCATTCTATTTTGATACAAAGATTTTTGAAATCTTTATTGGTGACAGTTTCAGAAATGCTGATTCATTAATGTCTACTTTAATCAAAGACAACGGTTCAATTCTTACTGGTGGTGACGCATTACCAAAATCAACAGCAGTGGAAATGCTTAATGAATATGGTGTTTTTGATACAACAATTATTAATCAGGTTAAAAGAGATATTGCTGAACGTAAATCAGATACTGTTCTATGTAAGATTAAAGGTCTTAACCATGTTATTTCAATTCAATTTAATAATGAAATCTCCAAAGATTTAGGTATTTTTGAAGTTTATGAATGTTCTAAACTCGCTAAAGAAACAAACGACTTAATTAATGCCATCATTGCTATTATTGTTGTCTTTATCGTTATTATCGTTTGTACAGTCTTATTCTTAACTGTTTCTCATTTCAGAATGCAACGTAAGATTAACAATGCTGAAAAGCACGATCTTAAACTCGATTGTTTAAATAGATTTGGTTTTGAAAAAGAAGCAGACGAAATTTTGCATAGAGAAGCAGGAAGCTACTATGCAGTTATTGTTCTTGAACTAAGACACTTTAAGTTCTTAGTTGAAAACTTTGGTGAAACTGAAGTTAACTCACTTCTAAAATACATAAAGTTAACACTTACAAAAACTTGTAGAATTGAAGAAATCTATGGTCACATGGATAATGGACAATTCTTACTTCTTTTACATTCTACTAGTAGAGCAGATTTAATCGATAGATTAAAAATCCACTCATTCTTAGCATCCCAATACAAAGGTTCACATAAGTTTGACGTCGCAATTAAGTATGGTATTTACGAATACACTGAAGGCGAGCAAACAAGCGTTAATAAGATGATTGACTACGCATTAGAAGCTAATAATACAGTCACAAAAGCAACAGTAGAGAACGTTGATATGCAATTTAACTTCTATGACGATGAACTTCGTAAAATTAGACTTATCAATGACGATATGGAACTTAGACAAGACTCAGCTCTTAGAGATGGTGAATTCCAAGTCTTCTATCAAGCTAAGTATAACTTAAGAACCCATAAACAAGACGGCGCTGAAGCCCTTGTTCGTTGGTACGATAAAAAGACAGGTGAATACAATAAACCAGCTTTATTCATGCCTTTATTTGAATCAAACGGTTTTATTGAAAAACTCGATAAATATGTCTACACAAAAGTCTGTGAATATATCTCATATTCCTTACACGAAGGAAGAAATGTTTTCCCAGTTTCAGTTAACGTTTCACGTATAACTGCAACTCAACCAGACTTCGTTGATTACTACACGAGAATTAAGAAAAAATACGGTATTTCAAATGGTGCATTAACAATCGAATTTACTGAGTCATTCGCTTACGAAAATTACGATGTATTAAAGACCATTGTTGATCGTCTCCATAAAGCTGGATTTAAGACCTCAATCGATGACTTCGGATGTGGTTACTCATCCTACAGAATTCTTAAAGAATTACCAATGGATGAAATCAAACTCGATAAGTTCTTCATTGACTACTCTGAAAACCCAGAACGTATCAATTCAATCTTCGAATCAGTTATTGCACTTGCTAAGAAACTTGATATGAAGGTTACCCAAGAAGGTGTTGAAAGACCAGAAGATGTTGAGCTTCTTAAGAAACTTGGATGTGACGTTATTCAAGGTTATATCTACTCTCATCCACTTAGCTTAACAGACTACTTACACTTCGTTGAAAATACAAAGGACCACAACCTATAATCGGTGGTCCTTTTTTCTAGCTTTAGCAAGAAATAAGAAATTTTGATTATTTTTTATTTTGCGCGTTTACTCGATACGTATGGGCACTAAAGAGTTTTTTAGCACCTATTTATAAAATAAATGTTTGCATTATTTTACGTATGTGTGTATTATATAGACAGTTAAAAGCAAACCTACAGTAATGTAGGGACGCAAAACTATAGGGTCTCGATGAGATAGCCAGCTGCCTAAAATGCAGTTGGCTTTTTAATTTATTATCATGAAATCACTTAAAGCAAAAATTGTATCAACAGTTATCTCAATCGGATTCTTCTCGACTCTGATTGGTTTAGCCGTATCTTCTTTTGCATGGTTCTCAGCAAATAAAAAAACAACAGCAACAGGAATGGATATGAGAGTTGAAGTTGATACAAACTTAATTGATATTAACTTTAAGCTTTATAAATATGACTTCGATAAGAAGGAAGGCGTTGAATTTGTTGAAGGCACTACAGAATTCAATCTTCAATTAAATGACTTCGATAACTTTATTCGTGAAAGAAACGTTAATAACAACAATATTATTCGTTTTAATGTTGCTTTACCACACCCTTCAACTTCTGAAGGTTTAAGAAATCTTAGAGTCTCTTCTTTATTGAATCCAACAACTATTGGAGATAACTTTTATGGTGGATTCACTGACAGTGTTTCAAGAACTTTTATTGATGAACAAGGTTACAAGTATCACAATGCTTCAAAAGATCAAAATTATATTTGTAACAATATTTCAAACATTATTTATTTTAAAGGTTTCGTTTATTCATATGTTTTGGATGGCGTAACACATCTTTATGACGATTCAATTGTAATTGATGAATCAACTCCAGCTACTACATATAGAGATGCTACTAATGAGTTCATTGAAAGAACATCAGAAGCAACATTTGTTTCAAGTGGTTCAAAGAACAATAAATTACAATTTGACCTAGAACAAGTAGATTCTAGAGCAAGTAGTGTTGTCTTATACGTTGAATATAACTATAACACCGATTTAGTTGATTCTTTCTTAAATAACACCGAAATTGTTGGTGCACAAGATATTGGAATGATGTCTAGTAGAATTGCCTTCCAAAAGGATATTCAAAAGATTACTGTTTCATCTGAGGGTATTGTAGAATGAAAATAAGTAAGAAGAAAATCGTATTATTTGCTTCTACTCTTGGTCTTCTTGTATCAGGTTTATCTTTAGCAACCGTTGCTTGGTTCGGTGGTAGAAACTCAATTGGTGTTGTTGATATCCTAGGTGGTGCCGTTTTACGTGGTTATTTCCATTCTGGAACTGGTACACAAGCAGACCCATTTACAATTACCACTCCATGGCACTATGAAAACTTTGCAAAGCTTCACTATTCTATGGATGGTTTTGCTGAAGCTGGATACTATTTTGAATTTGGTTATCCTTTAAATGGTGGCACAACTAGATATTTTTATGGCACTGATGAAAATGGTGCTGTTGATTTTGATGTTACAAACGCTACTACATTAAACCTTGGTGGTGATGTCTTTGAACCAATTGGCAACGAAGAAAAACCTTTCATTGGAAACTTAAATGGTAATAATTTAACTATCACAAATTTTGAAATCGATGGTAGTGGACATCACGATATTGGTATTTTTGGTTTCGTTGGTGAAACTAGTGAAGGCGTAGGCGCAAAGATTGATAATGCCTACTTTAGTGATTTTAAAGTTAACACTAAAGGTGCAACCGCTACTGATGCGCACGGATCACCAGAAACTAGAGTTCACTCTGAAAATGCACACGTTGGCTATATTGCGGGCCACGTTGTTCGTGCTACCGATATAAATAACGTTTACGTTAATAACTGTACTATTGATGGTAAAACCGCAAAAGATAGAACAGTGGATACATATGGCTACTATGGTAAGGTTGAATACGACCATACGGGTGGTCAAAGACATGCTGGTGATAACTATTCATTTGATTTAAGTGCTAAAAAAATTTATGACGCTATTAATGAAGACTATGCAAATGTTCGTGATAACCCATTAAGAGCTCGTGTTGGTCTAGATTCTGATGATATGGGAAGACATTATACCGATTATGATTTCCCAATTGAAGGTGAACCAGATTGGGCAAACAATGAGGCATCACATCCAGTTAGTGAGGCTATTACACGTGTCAATGGCAACACATATCGTTTAAATGGTACAACCACACAAGAATATGCTGATAGAACCTATTCGCTTTCAACTGTTGGTTATCAACCATTAACTGGTGGTATTCGTAGTGAATTCGAAGTATCTTCAACTGATTCAAGATGGAGTAATCCTGATAATGTAACAACAAATAAAAATGCACCTGCTTTAGCAAATCAATCTGCTACTGGTGATTTCTTTAGATATGATTCAAGTGGACAACAATGGTATTATCAACATTCTGAAAACGATAGTACAAGCTATGTTGCTGAAAAAGATATTACATTTAATTTAAGCACTATTAGCGAATTCTCTGTCGGCGAATCTGGCGGTGATAGTAGCCCTTCTATGTATAGTGCCAGAGCATATTTCTATATTGATGGCGTAAAAGTTTATGATGAACCTGTTAATAATAGCATTCAACGTACCGGATCGGTATTTAACTACAAATATAGGCTGTATAACATTTCTTTAACTAAAACATCATTTACTCATAAATTACAACGTGGAACCCATTATTATGCCTTCTTCTTAGCTTTTGCTACAAAGAACAATGCTATGAGATTTGCCTATATTGCAGATAATGCTAAAACAAAAGGCATTGATGGTAGTAATCAAACAAGTTCCGGTACATCAGTGACTATGAGTGGAGCAAATAGAAAAAACTGGACTGTTAGACAAGGTACGTTTGTATTTGATGTTGATGATTATATTAGAGGAACAATGTCTTTTGCTGGTGCAAAATATGATGGTGGAAACTGTACGGTTGCTGATCAAAGTCCAACTATTGAGATCGATTCAAATAAATGGGATGGAAAAGTACCACAATACGTTAACCCAAATTCCTATGAAATAACTTTAACTGGCACAAAACGTTCTGATGGTTCAACTGCATTGTTAAAAGAATCATCAATTGAAAGTTTTACTAGAGAAACAGTGACTGATATTGAATATGATGATCAAGGCAATCCTCATGAAGTCTCAAGGAAAGTTTGGATAGCAGCCGATAATCCAACAAGATCTCCTGACTATTCTAAAGATCCAGTATACCTTTCTGATGCTCAATCGTTGATTGATAATAATTATAAGTTTAAGAATATCGATATTGTTGGTGGTAATGTTACCTTCTATTATCTTGGTACAATTTTATTCATACCAGTAAACCTTGAAGTTATCACGCTTCCACCTGAAACTCAAAATACAAACATTGTTGAACTTCCAGAAATGTCTGACCTTGACGCAATGAGTCAATTCTATGCAACTAAGTACTGCCCAGGTTCAATTGTTATGTATGTCAATAACTCTGGTAACGGTCTTGATAATATTGATAGTCAACTTGGCCACGTTGAGTTTACATACGCTAACATGAATATTCAAGGTAGAACCTTAATTAATGTTACTCGTCCATCCTTCAAGAAAGGCAATGGTAACTTTGTTAACGTTGAAACTTTAGGTAGAATCGAAGAAGGCGAACAATATGTTAACTTTGTCTCTACATTTGATGGTGATATCACCGAAAGTGGTGCAAGAAAAACATCCTATGTATGCTTAGATAGACAAGGCAGAATGCTTGGTATTTATGATTTAAACGGTAACCCAGGTTATGGTTTCTTTAAAGCTGCAACAACTGAGCCAGCAGAAGAAAGATATAGACACGTTACTTATAATCCAGGAACAACTCAATATGATCAAAATCCATATGGTACATATGAAAAGGATCCAAGTGGTTCCTATGTACTTAATAAAGACAGAGTTAGCAACATTGCTACCTATGTTATTGTTTTAGGTTCATCCTCAAGATCTTCAACTAACGGAACATACATTACTGATGTTAAGTTCTCATATAAAGCCCATGAAGGTTCTGGCGGTTCTTTCGGTCCAGTTGGCTATAGAGATGCTAATGATACAATCACAGATACAATTCTTAACTTCTATTTTGATGCACCGGCAGAATTAAATTACTCAATTAAAGTGTATTTTAATAAGAATGATAGTATTTACTACATTACATTCTCTGCAAGTGCTGCAATAACAATTAACATATTTAATTATGAAATTGATAATTACAGTGTTTACGTTAATAATGTGAAGCTGGACGATGGTGAAGGTCATAACCTTGAAGTTAATGAATATCATTACTCGCCCTGACGTTTAAGGTGGAGTAATGTATCTTAGAAAAATGTGCGATTTGTGTTGAGCAATTCGCATATTTTCTTTATAATTAATAGTGCGAAAGGTGGATTCACTATGTGCACTATAACAGCAACCGAATTTAAAACCAACTTTGGAAAGTACGCTAAGTTAGCCCAAAAAGAAACAATTAAAGTAACAAGCCACGGAAAGGTAATTTTTGAAATCAACCCTCCAAGAGACTCCATTATTAGAAGAGCAGAATCATTAATTGGTTGTTTACCAGACAATGTTCCTTTTGATGCATGGAAGGATCGCTATAAATAATGAAACTCTTTTTTGATACAAATATATTAATTGATGTTTTTTCTAATAGGGATAAAGAAAGTGAATTTTCCATTTATTGTTATAGGTTAGTTGAACATAATCTTATAAAGGGTTATATCAATGCTAAACAATTAAGTGATATTTATTATGTAGCATCAAAAATGCTAGATAAAAAAATAGCACTAGAAATATGCTCAATTATTTGCGAACTTTTTGTTGTTGTACCTTATGATAAATTTAATTTGTTAAATGGTTTTAAAAGTGATTTCACTGATATAGAGGATGCCTCAATTGATGATAGTGCAAAACTTTATTGCTGCGATGGTTTAATTACTAGAAATTCAAAACATTTCACCAAAGCAAAAAGTGTTATTTATTCTCCGAAAGAATTTCACACACTATATGAGGCAATGAAAATAAGCTGAAAATAAATATTTTTGTTGTTAATTGAGTATTAACTATGTATAATACTAAACTTGTAAGCCGATAAAAGCTTATAAGCCACGTGGGTCTGTAGCTCATCTGGGAGAGCGCCTGATTTGCATTCAGGAGGTAGAGAGTTCGATCCTCTTCAGATCCACCATTTATGGCTGAGTAGCTCAGTTGGTTAGAGCAGTCGGCTCATACCCGGCGTGTCGGCGGTTCAAATCCGTCCTCAGCTACCAATAGTGAATTACAACCTTAATTGGTTGTTTTTTAATACCTGTGTGCAAAAATATTAATTGTCGTTAGAATTATCTAAGAGGCACTAATATAAAAATTAAAAACAGCCGTTTTCTTTACTGAAACATAAAAATTAGTAAAATTTGTACTTGCACTCCAAAAAATACTTAATATAATATTATTGAGGAATTTCATATGATTGAAAGAACTATTTATAAAGAAGTTCTTAAAAAAATAAGAACAAAGCCAGTCACTGTTATTACTGGTTCAAGGCAAGTTGGCAAGTCTACACTATGTAGAATCTTGGTTGATAATGAGAATTTCAACTATGTTTCATTGGACAATATTAAAGATTTAGCTACAGCGAGCAATGATCCAGCAGCCTTTTTAGCTGAACACAAATTTCCACTTATTATTGATGAAGTTCAAAAATGTCCTGCTCTTTTTACAGAAATTGAATCAATAGTAAACAAACGTAAATTTGAAGGTTTTAGTAACGAAGGAATGTATGTACTTACAGGCAGTCAATCATATAATTTGATGGAAAATGTTACAGAGTCATTGGCTGGAAGAGTTACGTTTATTACTATGTCTCCTCTTAGTAATAGGGAAGTTCAAAACAGAAAAGAAATACCTTTTGAAATAAATTCGGAAATCAATAATAAGGATGCCGACGAAAATAAAGATAATTTAGAAGATGTTTACAACAATATTGTTCGAGGTTTTTATCCGGAAATATTTGATAAAAACATAGATGATATTGAATCCTTTTATTCAGATTATGTCATGAGTTATATCGAAAGAGATGTTTCACAACTAAT
Organism: Candidatus Fiminaster equi; assembly: GCA_018064745.1. Classification (GTDB taxonomy): domain Bacteria; phylum Bacillota_I; class Bacilli_A; order RFN20; family CAG-826; genus Fiminaster; species Fiminaster equi. Next base: position 29,021 of record JAGHUR010000004.1, on the reverse strand, counting down.
AAATCTAAAAGACAAATTACAATTTCAACGATTTATGGAGGTTGTTGCATCTTCAACTGGTGAAGAATTAGTTTCTGATAACCTTGCTAAAATAATTGGAGTTACGTCTAAAACAATAGATTCTTGGATTTCTATTCTTGTATCTGGAAATATAATTACACTTCTTCAACCATATTTTGAAAATTCTGTTACAAAACGCGTTGTTAAAAGACCTAAATTAATTTTCAATGATACTGGTCTTGCAGCATATCTAGCAGGTTTATCTAATCCAACAGTGCTAAAAAAGTCGAGATTTGCGGGTAGATTTATTGAAACTTACATAATTAACGAAATAATAAAATCATTTAATAACAATGGTGTGAGTGCTAAGTTTTATTATTATCGAGACACAAACCAACACGAAATAGATCTGATAGTTAAACACAATGGCAAATTAAACCTAATAGAATGCAAATCCGGAGTAATGTATAATGCTTCTGATATAAAATCGTTTGATCAATTAAAAAATACAGCATTTGAGCTATCTGGAAGTGGTATTATTTGTAACACCGACAAAGCTTATTCGCTAAAATCAGGCTTTTATGCTGTACCAATTAAGTCTTTATAAAATGGAGTAAGAAATATGGAATACACAAAAATAAGATTAGATTTCAAATATGGACCAAAAAATCGATTCTATCGTGTAGTTTTAATTAAAGGTAATCCAGACCTATTTAAATTATCTATTATGTTCGGAACGGTGTTAGGCGCTACTTTTGAACATTGTTTTTTAATAACTTGCAACAATCGCAAAATAAAATATGTTATGGCGCCTTTTATGGAAGACCCTTTACCGGGATATAACTATATTAGAAAATTTCATTTAAGCGATTTGCCAGACAATTTTGTTTTTGAATATGATACAGGGGATGGTTGGGATTTTACTTGTAAAAAATATAGAAAATCAATTGAATACAAATCTAATAAAAATATTATTTTGTTAGAAGGGGCTGGTCAAGGAATTTGGGAAGATAATATTTGCTCATTATATGCTTTGTTTGAAGGCGATATTGATCCTAATTTTGATGGAGAAGATGCAGAAAAAGGAATTTATAAACCTTGGAATTTTCCTGTTGATAAGTATAGCGATTTTGACCAACCTTTAATTCTTGAAGACGAAAATGAATTGCTTAACGAAGAATGCGAATTTAATTTAGATGAAGTACTTAAAAACGAAAAGGAATATATTAAACAAAGCGGTCTTTCTCTTGACAACAATGGACAGTTTTATAATTCGCGTTTGAAAAATGCAATTTTAAATGTTGTTGATGAACAAATTAAAATTCTTCCTTACGTAAAAGACGTTTATGAAAGATTAAAGTCTAAAAAAGGCGAAGAAAAAGCTAAGGAAGCTATAGCATCTGTTCTTGTCGTTTACATATATGATATGGAGAAAAAACAACTTAATTTTGATGATTCAGAATACAAAAAACGATTAGAAGTTTTATAATTTTGGTATGGTTGAACTAGATAACTTAATATTAAGACCTTTTAAGAAGGATGATTACCTTGATGTTTTTGATTATCTTCATAAACCAGAAGTACATTGCTTTGAATCTATGAAGCTAGAAACTGTTAGAGATGCAAAGAAAGAACTTAAACGCAGAGTTAAATCTTCGGAAATAAATTTCGCTATTGTGCTTAAAAGCGAAAACAAAGTAATAGGAGAGATATCTGCAACAGATCATGAACTTCAAGAAAGGAATACTTTAGGCCTAGCCTGGATGCTTAATCCTAAGTATCAAGGACACGGCTATATGTTTGAAGCTGCTTTAGGCTTTATTGATTATTTATTTAAGGAAACAAACCTACATCGTTTATACGCATATACTGAAGATTACAACAAAGTATCTCAACACTTGCTTGAAAAACTAGGAATGCGCAACGAAGGATTATTTAAAGATTTTGTCTCATTCATTGATGACGAAAATGGTAACCCAATCTATGAGAATACGTATCAATACGCTGTTCTTAGAGATGAATGGTTAGAAAAACATAAGTAAAATGACATTAACTATAATATTAGCAGTAGTTACTTTTGTACTGCTTATCTTATCAATCGTTTTCTTGCCTAAAATTAAGGTGGGTAAGCTAAATATCTCAACTTATTGGTTAGTAGCCTTATTTGGGGCTATTTTAACTAAATAAGGAAGAAGTCCCCCGCCTTCAACGCTTTTTTTGCGTAAGCGGGGGATGAATCCCACTCGGTCGTATGTGAACAAAATTTTCTATAATATGCATAGTAATACTAAGTATTATGTGATATAATTATTATATGGAATTAATGTCAAATAATCATTCAGTGTTCATACTTCATTATCACCTGATTTTGGTGGTAAAATATCGCAGAAAAGTCATTACTGATGAAATATCACGAAAATTGGGAATAGAATTTGAAAAAGTATGAGAAAATTATAATATCAGGCTTGAAGACCGGAATCATGACATTGATCACGTTCATATTCTCTTTAATGCAAATCCGAATACAAACATTTCAAAATTCATAAATGCCTATAAGAGTGCATCTTCAAGAATTATTAAAAAAGAATTTCCTGAGATTAAACAACAACTTTGGAAACAAAATTTCTGGAGTACAAGTTTTTGCTTAATAACAACAGGCGGAGCAACAATTGAAGTTATAAAGAAATACATTGAAAGCCAAGTAGAATAAATGAAAAAAGCGTACAGGTATAGAATCTATCCAAATTCATTGCAAAAAGAATACTTTGCAAAGTGTTTTGGCTGTGTACGCTTTTTCTACAATAAATCTCTCCAAGATAAAATTGATCATTATAAAGAAACAAAAGAAACGATTAATCCAACACCAGCTAAATACAAACAAGAATTTGAATTCTTAAAGGAAGTTGATTCATTAGCTTTAGCGAATGCACAATTAGCAAGAGAAACTGCTTATAAAAATTTCTTTGCACATAGATCTGATTTTCCAAAGTTTAAATCAAAGAAAAACAATCAATCTTATACAACTAATAATCAGGGTGGAAATGTCAAATTTTCAGATAATAATCGATACATAACCATCCCAAAATGTAAAAGAATCAGAATTAAGAAGCACAGGAATTTTGATGGTGTAATAAAATCAGTCACTATTTCAATGACATGTAGTGGTAAATATTATATCTCATTATTAGTAGAAACTAATGACAATAAGATGTTATCTCCAAACAAAAATGCTATTGGTATTGATTTAGGAATTAAGTCATTTATCGTTGATTCTAATGGAAAATCCTATGAAAATCCCAAGTATTTTAAGAAATTAGAGAAGCGTCTAGAAATTGAACAGCGTAAGCTTTCCCATATGCAAAAAGGAAGTAATAATAGAAATAAACAAAGAATTAAAGTTGCAAAAATTCATGACAAAATAAATAAACAAAGAGATGATTTTCTCCATAAACTTTCAACTCAAATCATTCGCGATAACCAAGTGATTGCCATTGAAACGTTGGATGTTAAAAATATGGAACAAAATAAATTAGTTGCAAAGTCAGTTGTTGATGCAAGTTTTGCAAGATTTTCTACTATGCTTGAATACAAAGCAAAATGGTATGGAAGATTACTTGTAAAAGTTGATAAATATTTCGCATCTTCGCAAATTTGTAATGTATGTGGTTACAAGAATGATAAAGTTAAAAATTTAGCGGTTCGATCATATACATGTCCAAATTGTGGAGCAAAACTAAAAAGAGACGAAAACGCTGCTAAAAATATATTAGTTGAAGCAATTAAACAAATTAAGGCTGGGGCGCAGCCGGATAGCTTATTGATACTGGAATCAACAGATTCCTTGAGTAAGAAGCCCCCACTTCAAAGCAATATAAATATTGCTTAAGTGGTGGGAGTACGTCACCAATGTAATTTCGTGATAAAAACGCAATACATCTACAACGTATGATTGTCATTGCGAATTATCAAAGTCTTGATAATTTTTCAAAATCGTGTTAATTATTATGTCTCAATAATTTTTTAAAAATGACTATTAGGAGGCTATTACAATGAAAGTGAAGAAAATGCTTAAACATATAATGACTCTCTCGATTGCAATTGCTGGATTAAGTGGCTGTTCCATTGTTCATGTTCACAATTATGATACTGAATATCAATACAATGAAGTCAAACACTGGCAAATTTGTGAAACGTGTCATGAAGTATTAAATGAAGATTTTCATGCATTTAATAGTTTTAATGATACATGTTTAATTTGTGGCTATGTTGACCCTACTTTTGTAGTAGATGGCGATGGATTAATGACTGGTTTAACTAATCACGGAAAAACGAGATACGAATTAGATATTCCTTCAAACGTTAAATTTATTACAAAAGACGCTTTAAAAGGTTCAAATGTAACTAGAGTAAATATTCCAAAGGAATTTGTAGGATACTACGAAGGAGCTTTCGATTATAACAATGTCAATGTTGTTGCAGATGAAGAAAAAGTCGTTTGGACTTTAGAAAACGGAATTTATTATAAGCATAATGTTTTAGAAGAATTTGACGCGATGATTGGCGACAAATACTTCAAAACATTAAAGGAAGCTTTTGATAGCGTTAAAAACGATGACACAACAATTACTTTAACAAAAAAGGATTTGGTAGTTAATGAATCTTTACGTGTTAATCGCATAGTTAGCTTAAATTCATATTATGAAACATCAAATTTAGAGTGCAATTTCCAAGTTGGTGGTAGTGGAATTTTGAAAATTAAAAGCTCCGTTAACTTCAAAGGTAGCGCTCAATTACTTCTTGTCCATTCATATGAACAAAGTAATAAATCTTGGGAACAAGTTCTTAAAAGTGGTGCTATCGCATTTATTGATAAAGATACAAAACCTACTGATGTATATGTCGAATATGTAGACAACTATATGCAAGGTGTTGGCGTAGGATATGAAGCAGTTGGTTCTAAGCAAATTGCGAACGATTTATTACTCATTCCAGTAACACAGTATGCATATGGCGCGTTTGCCTTCTCATATGATTTTAAAACAATTAAAGGATTGTCTCCTTATGGTGAAACATTAAGTGAACTACATATTACAAATGTAGTTAAGAATATTAATGCAAATATTGCATCGTACGCTTTCGCAATTTATACAGATGTAAAAATTAACATCGCTGTTATTGATGATACACATATCACCTATTATCAAACAAAAGGCATTTTTACTAGCTTATGTGTTGATAGAGGTATTAAGTCAATTGGAGATCATGCTTTTACTAATGAAACTACAGATGATATTTTCCACGAAGTTAAAAAGATGATTGCTATTCTTTCAAGAATTCAATCTGTTTACATTGGCGAAAGTGTTACCTACATCGGAGGAGCCGCGTTTGCCTCATGTCTAAGTATTCAAGATGTTTATGGTGGAAGAGGCCTAGTTGAAATTGCTGATTACGCTTTTTATGAATGCATTAGTTTAAAAAGCGTTGATTTTGCAGAAGCCTTTAGCATTCAAAAAATTGGTAAATATGCTTTTGCAAATGAAGATTGTCTTGTTCAACTTGAACTCCCAGGTGATAACTGGAATGTAAATGGAAAGACATTTGCAGCTCATCAATTTAGTGGTGCTGTAGCTGCATATCATGCGAACATTGATGAGCATGATCAAAAAGTTGTATGGACAAGGACTGTTAATGGCAATATTTGCTATACAGCAAGTCTTGCAACTGATGCATGCGGAAAATTTTCTAACGTTGTTTACACATATGATATTCAGGCCGCTCTTACAAGCTGCTGCGATAGAGGTTGGATTTATATCTTGAACGCAGACAAAGAAGAAACAAAACACATTGCAGCTGTTGCAATTGCGAAAAGTGTAAATATTGTTGCGTATGAATCAGCTGGCGAAGTTACTATCGGATCAGAAGAAGCAGGGATAACAATTTTAAATAATCGCTTTTTGACTCTTGAGAACATTAAACCTCTTGGCGAAGTTAGATTGAATTGTACCATTGCGCATCACGAGAAGTATGTTGATTTTGGTGAACATGACGATGGCTCACAATTTGTTGGTGATATTGCCACTTTTGGACTAAGAGCTCAAGACAAAGAAACATATTTTGATACTCCTGTTTACTTTAGAGATCCATCAACAGGTGAAGAAGTTCCTGCAAGAGGTACTTCCGCAGCCTTTAAAGACGGAATTGAATATCTAACTTATGGTCTTTTCGTATTTACATATTGCAATGAAAAAGATTTGTTGACGCCAAATAAAGTTTTGTTTGGATCAACGAGTTCATTATTTAGTTCAATAACCAGTGTTACTTTTGATAATCCTCTTGGTGAAAGTGAAGATTATTATGTAAAAAATGCTGGACTATCAAATAGTTTATTCAAAAAACATCCTTTATCTATCAGATTTGTTTCAATGGCTGACATTGTTACTGGAGTTGGAGTAAATGTCTTTGATTTATGCCTTAATCTTGAAAGAGTTACTGTTGGTAAAAATGTACAGTACATTTTATCTGAAGCATTTATAAATTGTATGAAATTAAAAAGAGTTGACTTAGGTCCGGGCAGTTCGTTGACTGAAATTGAAGAAGATGCTTTTAAGAACTGTACTGCTCTTGAATACTTTGATTTCAACGGCAATATTGGTGATTGGACAGTTTATTCTGATGATAGTTTTTCTACTAAGATTGTAGAAATAACTTCAGATCAATTAGCAAATCCGTATGATGCTGCTGAATTAGTTAAACAATATTCACAATACGTTTGGCATAAGAATGCTGAGGAGGAATAGATATGTTTCGTTCAGCCTTAAAAGTTTTTAGAAAAAATATCTGGGACGTATTTGCCATTACAGGTTTTGTTACAATTGGAATATTGCTTGGCTTATTAATCACGATGCCAGTGATAAATAACGAAATCGATATTTCGGTTAGCAAAATTGTTGCCCACGCTACAACTATTCCTTATTCTGGTTTTGATCCTGCAAGTTTTTTAAAGTCTACAACTGATCAATTTAAGAATCTTGATTTAAGAAATCCTATGAGAACAATTACTGTTTTAATTGAGCAAAATGGTCTTTATAGAATCTTTATGAACGCACTCGAAGATGCGAATTTTAACAAAGAAGTATTAATCGAAATGAATGATACTGTTATTGCTTGTTCTAATAGTTTGATAAAAGTTATTAGAGAGCAAATTGTAAATCTTTCGGTTTGTGTTTTGATTTCTTCGATTCTCGCTCTTGTTTCTTCAAGAGTAGTTATTCAAATCAGAAGCACATCAAAGAAAAGCATTGGTAGATTCTTTGCATCATTCTTCTCAAATTTAGCTACTGTCTCACTTGCTTATTATTTGATAATTCTATCTTTAATTAATTTGGATGGAGCGTTACTTGTCTTTTCCATCATTGGTATTTTGATGGCGATGTTAGTTTTAATTCTATTGTGGTCTGTACTACTTTATAAGGATAAAGATGTTAAATTAATAGAATTATTTAATATTAAAAACCTTTTATTTTTGTGGGCCTCATCTTTGGCGGTTCTTGCGGCATCTGCACTCATTTTCTTAATTGTGTATTTGATTAACAATGTAATTGGATTTGTTATTTTGTTACCTTTAATTATTATTAGCAATATTATTAATGAAAATATAGTTATTGACTATGTCAATCAATATAAAAAGAAACAAGTTATGCAGAACCCTGGACAACCGACTCAAATGAAAAAAGAAGGGAGCAATTAATATGAAAAGAAAAACAATTTTACCTTTTATTGGCGTGATTATGTCAATTAGCTTACTTTCTGGTTGTAAACAATTGCATATTCACACATTCGAAGCTCCTTTTGAACATAATGAAACCGAGCATTGGAAAACTTGTACTTCATGTGGCGAAAAGTTTATGGTTGGTGAACACAAAATTCTAGATGTAACAGATAAATGTATTCTTTGTGATTATGAGGATCCAATTGTTGTTATTGATGAAAATGGCGTGATGACTGGTTTAACTGAACACGGAAAAACTAAGGCTATCATCGATCTCCCATCTACAGTTCTTTATGTTGCAAAAGACGCTTTAGTAGACTCTAATGTTTTACTTTTAAATCTTAGCAAAGAATTCGTTGGTTATTATGAAGGTGCCTTTGATAAACCAAACTTAATTGTTAAAACAGCAGAAGAAGAAGTTGCTTGGGAGCTTGTAGATGGTATTTGCTACAAGCACGATATTTTAACTGAATATGATGCAAAAATTGACGACGTTTTATATAAAACTTTAAATGAAGCATTTGATGCTGTAGCAACAGATGAGACAACAATTACTATTCTTAAAGATGATTTAACATTAACAAAAGCTCCTGTAATTAATCACATTGTTACTTTAGAGACATATCATAATCATGTTAAATTGAATTGTGATTTTAACATTAATTCAGGTGGAATTTTAAATGTTCCTTCATCAATTGATTTAACAAGCAACGTTAAATTAATGCTTGCTAATACGCGTGAAGAAATTGGCGAAGATTGGGAAAATGTTTATAGCTCTGGAACAATTGCCTTTGTTAATACAGATGTTAAACCTGAAAACGTTTATGTTGAATACGTTGATAATTTTGAACAAGAAACAGGTTTTGGTCGTGAGGCGGTTGGAAGTAAACAAGTTGTTAATTCTGTATTAGTTCTTCCTGTTACCCATTACGCATATGGCACATTTACATTCTCAAAAGATTATAAATACATTAAAGGATTAACTTATTACGGACAAGCAGTTAGTGATTTGTATATCACTAATGTTGTAAAAGGAATTAATGCTACAGTGGCCCCGTATGGTTTCTCTGTTTACACCGATATTAAGATTAATATAGATAAGATTAAAGATACTCATATTACTTTATACCAAACAAAGGGCATTTTTACTTCCCTTCATCTTTGTGATGGAATTATTGGGGTTGGATCTCATGCATTTACAAATGAAACAACTGACGATATTTTCTACGAAGTTAAATTGCAAATTAGCATTTTACTTTCTCATATTAGATCTTTAGAGATTGGCGATAGCGTAACTGCTCTTGACGAATCCGCTTTCGAATATCAAGGATCTTTAGAAGAGGTAAGTGGTGGTAGAGGATTAACTAGAATTTCTCAATATGCCTTCCATGAAGACATGTCCTTAAGATATGTTGATTTTTCAGAAGCATACTCTTTAACCACAATTGAAAAATACGCATTCGATTCATGCAATTCATTGATGGAAGTTTATTTACCTCCATTAGGATGGACTCAAGGACCTAAACTACATTCTGTTAGAAGAACATTTTTACCTAATCAATTTGATCCTGAATACGTTGCATTCTGCCTTGCTCATGAATATTCAGATGTAAAATGGGTAAGAGAAAGCGTTGGTCATATAGCTTTTACAAAAACCACAAAAACAGATTCTACAGGCAGATATATAGATGTTTCTTTTACTGATAATATCGATGTTGCAATTTTTAACTGTGCTGATCAAGGTTGGATAAATGTCACAGAGGGAACACCAGCTCAAAATAGACATATAACATGTTTAACATTCAATAAATCGATTAGCATTTTTGCTGATCCATCAGTTGAGAATGTAACAATTGGTAAAGAAGGCAAAGATTTGGTTGTTGAAGCAAATAACTACATCACTTTATCAAATGTCACCATACTTTCACCTGTTTTGTTAAAACATAATGGAACTGATGATAGTATTAAAAATACTGCTGGATTCGCTATTAGAAATGATAAAAATGAAGATATGTCTAAAATAAATGTTCGTTACGATAATCAAAACGAAAATTTACAAGAAGCAACATCTTCAAAAGTTAATTTAATTAGAGGTGAAGAATATTTATCATATGGATTGTTTAACTTTAGTTACACCTTATCACAAGATAACGTTCTTACTAGCCAAACAATTCTTTCTTCTTCCAAATTAGGAAATTTTGCTTCTCGTTTCATTATCCAAGAGCAAATAAAAAGCAATGATGATTGTGAAGTAATTATTGGTGATTCTGCATTTGTAAACAAAACCAATTTAATGCATGTTGTTTTAAATGGCCATGTTATAAAAATCGGCACTAATGCTTTCACTTTGTGCACAAACTTAAGAACGGTTAATGTTGTTAAAACAAATGATAAGATTAGCTTAGGTTGTATTAATACAAACGCATTCATGGGCTGCTCTCTTTTAAATTCGTTTATCATCGAAGGCGAAAATGACGAAAGCACTTCCTTCCATACTATTGGTGTAGGTGCATTTCAGGGCTGTAGTAATCTTGAATGGTTTGATTTTGGCCAAGCAAAACATCACAGGTGGATTGTTGGAATAACAATTATTCAACCTTCGAAACTTGAAGATTGTGAAAATGCTGCCAAAGAGATTAAAGACCATACCTTATTTGTTTGGACAATTGCTGTTTAGGAAATGAGTGGAAATTCTCGGTTATTTAATTGCCGAGTAGTTCACATCTATAGATAACTAGTGCGATATATTACTTAAGCACATTGTAAAAAATACGATGTTTAAATAAAAAAGTTCTGCGATTATTGCGAGTTAAGCAATGTTAGGCAGAACTTTTTATTATTCAACATTAAATATTATTTGACTAGTGAATCAATAAAGTCTTTGTAGATAGACCACATATCGTCCGCTGCTTCTGTTTGACGTGCAATTCCATCAAAGAAACCGACAGAAGAATATCCAATTGAAATTGAGCTTTCCTCTTCTTTAACATTTGTTAATGCGTCCATAATATATTTTCCATAATTCACAAATTTATCCGCAATACTTGGTGATCTTCCTATTCCATCAAATAGTGAGGATGCTGATAAACCAATCATTTCGCAATATAAATCATTAGGTGTATTTTTAATTTTTTCTATTGTATACATTTCAAAGGAAATCATTGTCTCTGAAAGTTCAGGTTGTCTACCAATGGCATCAAAAATTCCTGATCCTGCGATTCCACTATACATAGATTCAACGCCCGAATTGGATCCGCCAATAGTGCCTAAGGCTAAAGCTTTTCCAATTGTTGAAACATCATTCATTGCTAAAAGTAATTTATCTTTGGCACTATTAAGATACGATGCTGCTTCTGGTAGTCTAGCGAAAGAATCAAAATAGTGTCTTAAAAGAAGACCGATCTGTTCATTTTTGACTTCCTCAAATGATTTTTCATGACTTTCAATTGTAGCTTTGATGTCGCTAAGAATTTCATTTTGTTCTTCTAATGCACTTTCGTTGGCATCGACTTTTACAATGACATTACTAATATTTGAGTCGATGTCATTAAAATGTTTGTTTATGTTATCTTCCGTTGAACAAGAAGTTAATAGCAACGTTGCAGCGGCTCCAACGGCCATAAATTTAACTAAAGATTTATAATTTTTCATAGCATACTCCTAATTGCTTTTTAGTTTACTATTCGTAAATGTCCATATCAATATAATTTTGGCATTACCTGTAAACGATTTGGAAATAAAAACAAGACAATTGATTTTTTATTAAAAAATGGGTAAAATTTAAGCATATCGTTGAAAAGTAGTGGGTTTCACCCAATACTGTAAAAAAACGATATAAAAAGAGAAGGGTTCAATTGTAGTTTTTACAATTCCTTCTATAGCATTTTAAAAAGAGGATTGTTATTGAAAGAAAACACATTTCTAACAATAACACTCGCATCATTGATAACGATGCAATCATGCTTGTATTTGGAAATGTCGATTCCAATATAAAGCATATAATCGCCTCTTTATTGAGTTGCTGTTAATGCATGGACTTTTTACTCTCGTATAATCGCGAATGATAAAACGTTAGCGTTACTTAACTTATTAATGATGTTATTAAAAACCCGTGTCCTGAAAATCCCCTAAGCCATCTAGTGGCAAAATTATGAGACAGGTACACAGCATATACATTATAGCCTAGAAAGGAGAAAGTCATTCAGTCATCAAACTAGGCTTAACTGAATAACACGAAACATTATGAAAAAATTAAAATATGGTTTGTTAGCAGTTTGTGGTTTCTCGATCTTCCTAACAGGTTGTGATTCTAAAAATAATGATCAACCTGATACACCAGAGCCAGTAACAACATACAATGTATCATTTAATGGTGTTAAATGTACTTCGAATGCTCAAGCTAGTTATAATGAAGGGCAAGAAGTAAACATCCAAATAACACCAAATGAAGGATATGCCTATCCTTTAGAAGTTTATGTTTATGGTGGATCTTATTCCTACAATAAATATGATGGAACTTTAAAATTTACAATTAATGAAGACACAACAATCTATTGTGCTTCTTTTGAAAAACCTAAATATTATTTAAGCGCCGAATATAATGATGAAGTAATTCATTCAAGTAGCGAATTATCAGAAGATGGAAAAGAGCTGGTTTCAACCTGGTATTATGAAACTGTTGATGTACGTACATATTCTTATGAAAACGGACGCCTTACAAGCTTTAAGGAAGTAGAAAAATATAATGAAGGTGATGTTGAATCTAACTTTATAAATTACACATATGAAAACGGTAATATTGTAAGAGTAGATTTTCCTGACGATGAAGATGGTACTAAGAATTTCGAACAACGTGAATACGATCAATATAATAGAATTACAAAATCTGTATTAATGTGGGGCGAGGAAGCCTACAATCTTACAACATTTGAATACCCTGATAATTTTACATGCATTTGTAAGAGGTATTTCGAATATTATGATGATGAGACTGAAGAATATTTAGAAGATTGTTTTACAACTATAAAAAAAGTGGCAATTGATATAGAACATAACACAAAAAGAGTTGATTATGTTGAGTCGTATCTTTCTTCAGAAGAAGAATATACAGGTTATGAAATTTATACCTTCGACACCGGAAAACTTATCGAAAGACTTTACTCTGATTGGTCCGCATATGATATTTTTGAATACAACGAGTACGGAGATATGATTTCTAATATTACATCAGAGTATGATTCTGATACAGGCGAATGGTATGAAGATACAAAGGTTACTATCGAGTATAATGAAGATAGATCATTGAAGCATGTTGAATCAGCAAGTCCTGTTGATTCTGATATTGAGCATGGTTACTTCGTTGTATGTGATTATGTTTGCAATGAAAACGGCTTAATCGTGAGTGAAATTGATAAGTCATATGATGATGGAGACAATTACTACACTAAAAATGCAACATTTGAATATAAAGAGCTAAAATTTGATTTATACGATGATGATCAAGAAGATAGAACAAATATTATTTATGGAAGAACCATTGGTGCATACGATCTTGATTTCTGGTACGGGTTCTAAAAACTTAATTATGTTATGGGTTTTTGATTTCGTTATAAAGCATTGAGACAATTTCTTTTAGGAAACGAGCGGGAATCCTCGGTTATTCAATTGCCGAGATGAAAGCGAGCCCCAAAATTGAGTATATGAACAAATATTATTTTCTAAGAAAATAAGTTTTATTTTTAAAACAAGCACAAATGAAGCATTTACAAGTCAATGTTCTCCAACTTCTTTTGAAATTTCTTCAGAATACGCGGGCAAAAACAAACGCATATATCGTGGCCTATATCAAGATGGGAACGCTATTTACAACGCAGATTCTGTTGGAACATTTAACATTCTAAGAAAGTATTATCAAGAGAACAATATTAACAAAAAATTAACTTATAAGTGCTTATCAAATCCAAAGAAAATAAGTATTCCTGTAATTTCAAATTCTACTAAGAAAGAAGTAGGGATAATGGGCAGGGACTGCCCTGATATCAACATGCTACAAAGTATGCTTGAGTCGATGCTCGGTAATTCAATGCCGAGTAGTTCACCGTATGATTTGCAATAAATCGTGTATGCACGTATAATATAAGCGTTATGAAAAATTTGATATGTGATTAATCGACCTTTTAAGGGATTAACCACATTTTTTTCTGAGGTATCAAAATGAAACGTAAACTATTAAGAATCTTACCATTTCTATTACTTGGTGGAGTTTTGGGTCTTGCCGCAGCACCTGCAGCATTTGAAGCAGCAGGGGTTAAGGCTGAGGATGCTGAAACTATAGCTGTCAAATTTACTAGTTCTAAAGTTAAAAGCGTCTTAGGACAGTCTAATAATAATTACAAATTCACTATTGATAATTTAAGTTTTGACTCTAAAAACATTTGTTATCAAGGAAGTTCTGGTTCTGAATATCTCCAAATTAAAAGCGGAACAGCAACGGTTTTTGGTCAACAACCACTTTTGAAGGATATTATATTTCTTCTATTTCAATGAAAGTTGCAAGCAACGCTTGTAATTTAGGACTTAGTGCTACTTCAACAATTACTGCATCATCTGGTGTTTCTGTTGGAGACTTCAGTTCAACATATACGCAAACTCAAGGATATAAATACTTAAAAATTATGTCTGGCGGTAGCACAAGTCAAATTAAAACTTTAAATATTACTTTTACAAAAGAAAGCGATCAACCATTACCTCCATTCGAAGGAGATTATAAATTGGTTGAGAGTGTCTCAGAATTAAATACAGGTGACAAGATTGTCTTGGGTAATGTTGCAAAAGAAACGGTCGCTGGAGCATTTGGCTCATATCAATACTTTACAGCAACACAAGGTACATTTGGAGATGGAGAATTAACACCAACCAACCCAGATGTTATTACATTGCTTGCTACCGATGGTGGTTGGAACTTGTACACACAAGATGAAGGCTATATTGGCTGTGGCGAATCAGGAAAATTATCTAAAGACAAAAAAGATACCTGGACCATTTCTATTGCAGAAGGTGGTGCAGCAACAATTGATAATGGCACTTACAAGATTAAATATAACGTGAACAGTCCAAGATTCTCCTGTTACACAGGTGAACCTACTGAAAGCATGCCATTACCAGAAATCTATAAAGCAAAAAATGGTGAAGTTGATAAATTTACAGTTACATATAGCGGAAATGGAGCAACAGGTTTCACAACAGATTCAAATGAATACAATATTGGTTCAGAAGTAACAGTTTTAGCAAATGGTTTTGATAAACCAGTGGGTAAAGTATTCAAAGAATGGAATACAAAAACAGATGGAACTGGCGATTCATACGCTCCTGATGACAAATTCACAATTCTAAAGAATACAGAATTATTTGCAATCTGGGATGATGAATACATTCCTGTAGGTGATACTTTTACAAAAATTACTAGTGTAAGTGATTTAGATTCAGTTTCTTCATTCTTATTTGTATTCCACTCAGGTTCCACAGTTAAAGCTAATGGTGGACTTGAAGGTGGAGATTACTTTAAAGCATACGACGCTAAAATAATTGATGATG
Source organism: Candidatus Fiminaster equi (assembly GCA_018064745.1). Taxonomy (GTDB): domain Bacteria; phylum Bacillota_I; class Bacilli_A; order RFN20; family CAG-826; genus Fiminaster; species Fiminaster equi. The sequence continues at coordinate 13,660 of JAGHUR010000004.1, read as the reverse complement.
AATTAACCTATGATAACGATAAAATCGTTCCTCTTTCTTTAGAAAAAGAAGGTTCTAACTGGTTAATTAAGTCAGGCAGTTCATATTTAACATTAACTGCTAATAGTAGTAACAAACTTGCATTTAAAGAAAAGTCAAAAGCAAATAGATGGACTATCACATTCAATGACGGCAATGTTAAGGTTACATCATCTGTTGAAGGTGTGAACCATTCTATTTTCTATAATGGTAGTGGCGTTGGTAGATTTTCTAACTATTCTTCTACCTCAATGAGCCCAGTAGAAATGTGGGCAAAGAGTGGGCATGCTAAAGAAGTTCACTTAAGTACTAATGAATTAGATTTGAATGTTGGTTTTAAAGGCATTATTGCAGTAAGTGAATGCATTGGATTTGAACCAACAACATACTCTTGGGAAGTTACATCAGGTTCTGATATTGTTTCAATAACAAATGGACAAGGTACTAGTGAAGTTGAAGTAACAGCCCTTTTAGAAGGTGAAGCAGAAGTTACAGTTACAGTGGATGGCGTTAAAGCTAAAGCTGTTGTAAACGTACATGACTATAAGTACAACATTTTAGATAAGGATAATTATTACATTACTACTGGCGGCGCTATGCTTGGTGGTGATTTAAGTTATATTACTGATGTTGATTTTGATCCTGCTAACATTTGGCATTTTGAAAAAGCCTATGCTGGTGATAACTCTTACTATTTAATTGCAAATGAAAAATACCTTTCTTTCTCTGAAGATGTTTATGCTGATGGAAAGAATATTTCAGAAATTGAATTAACCGATACACCAGTCAATGTTTGGGTTGTAACTTATAGCGCATCAAATGGATACAAAATTGCAACGGAGACAAAGAAAAAAGGCGTTCGTTCACTTGCTACTCATGAAGAACAATGGTATGCATTTACTGGAAACAACTACGTTGATTTATATGAAAGTGGAACTTATGACCACTATGCAGTCGAAGCTCTTCCAACCACAAAGCAATACTTTGTCGGAGATACTTTAAAACCATTAAATGCACATGTATATGCTTATTACACAAATGGCTTTAAAGTTGAAATAACAGACAGAATTTCTTGGGAAACATTAACTGCAGGTACAAAAGCTTATGGTACATGCACAATATTAGGTGAAGAAATTGATATTGAAATGGATGGCTTAAAAATCTATAAAGGCGATGCTTCCACATTTGTCATTTCAGGTTTAGCAGATACATTCTCAATTGGTGAAAGAATTAATAAAGACAACTTAACTGTTGGAATTACGTATAAACTAAGTGGTTCTGAAGACATCATTAAAGATAAGCTTCTCAACGACGATTACACAATTACACCAGAAAAGATTGTTGAAGGTACAGAAAAGGTAAGAATTGCTTTAGCAAAAGATCCAACTGTTTACTATGAAAAAGAAATCGAAATTAAGGATAATCCATATGTAGCAGCAGCACACATTCACGCTGGTGATACAATCATTCTTGGAACGCTTGGTTATACGCCTTACGAAATAACTGGTGGTCAAGAAGTTTCATATGATGGTTCTAAATTTGGTTATTCAACATTTGACTATATGCCACATGGTGAATTACCACTTGAAGTAGGGGAACAAGGTAGTTATTTCACACTTAAAGATCCAGTAACAGGCTATTACTTAAAAGGTGATAATTCATCACTTGGATTTAATCAACCTGATTATAAATCAGTTTACGCTGAAGCAGATGGCCACTATGAGTTTAATTTAAATGTTACTATTGGTGGAGCATCAAGATTAATAACAATGAAGACAGGTTTGAATCCTGATTTTGATGATCCAATGGTATTCTCATCAATGACTTATGTTGATGGTTATACAGACTATGTAGTTGGCACTTCACAATTAGACGAAAATAAATTTACATTCGAAATGTGGAGTGAAAAGAATAATTATGAAGAAGTCTACGATACAGCAGAAGTAACAATTGCAGATTGGAAGTTTGAAGGTGGTGCATTCTATTACGCATTAGAAATTTCCTCAACACTTCCAGAAGAATGCTTATTCACAATGAGTTATGATGCAGATTATGAAGAATGGATTGTTTCTTCAAAACCACATCAAGATAAACAACTCTATTTTAATAAAGATGGGAAATTTGGTTTTTATACAAGAGGTTCATCCTATACTCCAGTTATGGTTTTTAGAGATAACGACAAGCCACTTGCATCTAATCCAACCTCAGTAAGCGTTAGTTTTACACCAATTGATGGTTCCGAAACTGGTGAAGTAATGAATACAGTCACTGTTGGTGAACAATTCCCATGGACTTCAGCATTAATTGTTAAAGTAAACTACGCTGGTGGTGCCTCAAAAATCATCCCTGTAGGGGGTTATACTTTAAAACAAGAACCTGATACAAGCGTTATTGGTACTTCAACAGGTATTATCTCTTATGGTCAAAATGGACATCAAACAGATAAAGAATTTACAATCTATGTTAAAGGCAAAACTCAAGCGTTTGATGTTGTTTGTCCAGATCCAATCCGCGTTGGTGAAACATTACAAGCTCATTTGGCAGATCATTATGAACCACCAGAGGGCGAACCAGTTACATGGTCTGTTTCTGATCCAACCTTAGCATCAATTGACCAAAATGGTAACGTTACAGGTTTAAAGGCTGGTTATGTCGATGTAATTGCAACATCATTTGATGGCACTTATAGTGACTTTGAACACGTTAGAATCTTCCAAAATGTTACAGATTTAAGTTTGGATAAGACAAATATAACAATGGAAGCTGGTTCAACTGAAACAATTGCTGCAACAGTATTACCAGCAGATGCCTCAAACCCAGGTGTTACATGGGATTCTTCTAACAGAAATGTTGCAACAGTTAATAGCCAAGGTGTTGTTATAGGCTTAAGCGAAGGCACAACAACAATCACTTGTACAACTCAAGGTAAACCATTTGGTGCAGATGAACCTTTAACAGCAACTTGTACAGTAAAGGTTGAAGGCGGAACTGCCGTTAGAGTTAAAGGCGTTAGCTTAAATTGTGAATATAAAGAAGTTAAACGTGGTGACACCTACCAATTAGAAGCAATAATCAATCCAAGTGATGCAACAGATAAAAACGTAACTTGGACCACAAATAATAGTGATTTAGCAAGCGTTAGCAAAAATGGTCTTGTTCAAATTAAAGCTTCAGCTGGTATAGGTAAGACCGCAAGAATCACTGTTAAAACAAATGATGGTGGTTTTACAGCATATTGTGATTTTAAAATCACATCAGGTGGTTCTGATCCAGTACACGTAACATCTGTTTCGCTCAATATTGCAAATAAGAGCATTGATGTTAATGAATCGTTTGATTTAATTGCAACCGTAAACCCATCTGATGCAGATAATAAGAGTGTAACTTGGTCATCATCAAATCCAAGTGTTGCAACCGTTGATTCAAATGGACATGTAGCAGGTGTTTCAAATGGTCAAGCAGTCATTACAGTAAAAACTGTTGATGGTAATAAAACTGCAACATGTACAGTGAAAGTTGGAAACGTACCTGAACCAATCCACGTTGAATCAATATCTTTAAATAAAGATAACTTAGAACTTGATATTGGCGAAGTATACAAAGATTTAGAGGTTACAATTAACCCAGAAAACGCAACAAATAAAGCTGTGACTTGGTCATCTAGTGATACTAAAGTTGTTACAGTTAAAAATGGCGTTATTACAGCTGTTGCACCAGGTAAAGCTACAATTACAGTTAAATCAGTTGATGGTGGTAAAACCGCAACAGTACAAGTTGAGGTTGTAGATAAGGCCGCACAAAATAGAGAAAACATCATAATTATTGCCTCTGTTGGCGGTGGTGTTGTAGTAGCTGGTGTTGGTTGTGGAGTTGGTATTCCATTAGCAATTAAAGCTAAAAAACGTAAATTATTGAAATAAAAAATTAGAAACTTAAAACCAGATTAAAAAATTCCGTTCAAATCTGGTTTTTTGTATATTTTGTTTGACAGTAAATAAAACCATTTTATAAAATAACAGCACAACGAAAGGAAACTTGAAATTATGAAAATTAAAAGTTTATTTTTATTAGGCTTATCTGCAGCAGCATTAGCAAGCTGTGGTGGTGTTAAAGAACCAAATGCCTACAAAAACGAAGTTAAGAAAGTTGATTTCTTAGCAAAATTTGAAGAAAGCGTAAAAGACAACATCCTTTTCCATGCTTTCGATGAAGGCAAGGAACCGTTTTCATTTGTTTGTGAAGGCGAGGGCTCACAAAGTGGACTTAAGGTATCATTAAAAAATGGTAAGGAATATAGTAAGAGCACAAGCGAAAGCAAAGATGAATCATCACTTAAGTACGATGTAGCTAACAAAGTTGGTGAACAAGTTTATGAAGAAAAGACAGTTAAAAAATCTGATGAAGAAAAATCTGAAAGTGTTGAAAAAGATCATACCTTCATGAAGCTTGATTCAGGTTTCTTTGTTCAAATTGATGATTTAGATAAAACCATCTATAAGAACGAAGCTCCAAAAGAAAACGCAGAGAAAGAATTATTCCAAGGCGTATATTATCAAATTGAATACATGATTCAATCAGTTACTAATCAAGCAGCACATGCCGATGAAGAAAAAACAAAATTCTACATCGATGGTGATGCTTATACCTTTGTCATTGAAGACAAAGATGTTGATGAAGAAATGAAATATTCTTCTACAAGCAAATATGTTTATCAAATCGTTCTTAATGGTGATTCCTTTGAATATTTCTGGAAATATGATTGTGTCGATTCATATGAAACAAGCAGAGAAGAAGAACACTCATTAAATCATGCTGTTATTTCTAAGAAAGATGTTTCAGTAAAAGCGCCTGATACAAGCAAATACCTTGATATCACCCCAGAATTAAAATAATAGCGTAACGAAAGGAAACTTAAAATTATGAAAATTAAAAGTGCATTCTTATTAGGCTTATCTGCAGTTGCTTTAGCAAGCTGTGGCGGTGTTAAAGAACCAAATGCCTACAAAAACGAAGTTAAGAAAGCTGATTTTACAGCAAAATTCATCGAAAACACAAAAGACAATGCTCTTATTTATGCTCTTGAAGAAGGCAAACAACCATTCTCATTTGCTTTAAAGAATGAAGCACACAATGAAAGTATTACTTCAAATTTAAAAGGTTCATCTGAATACAATAAGAAAACAACCACAACCGATGGAGAAGCAGAACTTAAATATGATTCTGCAAACAAAATTGTTCAACAAAAGGAAGAAAGCAAAACAGTTTTTAAAGGCGTTGCTATTGAAAAAGAAGAATCTGATGAATTTGATAGTGTTTTAAAACTTGATTCAGGTTTCTTCTACAATATCAATAACACAGAAAAAACATTTATGAAGGATGAAGCTCCAAAAGAAAAAGCAGAATTGGAATTATTCAGAGAAGCTTATGGTGCTGTTTCATCATTGATTAGTAGTGTCATGTCACGTGCTAGTATGGCAAATGAAGAAAAAACAAAATTCTACATTGATGACAATATTTACACATTCGTTATTAACGAAAAAGATTCAAACGAAGATTTAAAAGACTCTTATTCTCGTACATATCTTTATCAATTAGTTGTTAATGCTGATTCTATTGAATATTTCTATAATTATGATTATGAACAACAATATGAAACAAGCAAATACGTGACACACAATAAATCACACGCAATTGTTGAAAAGAAAGATGTTTCAGTTAAATCTCCAGATATTAGCAAATATTTAGATATTACACCAGAAACGAAATAATCTTACAAAACTACTAAAAACCAGATTGAACTAAACCTTCATATCTGGTTTTTTCTTTGCTTTGTTTCATATAAGGGTAAAGTTTTGTAAAAACAAATTACTTATTCAATTTTCTTGCATATGTATGTATAATGTAGGTGTATGTTTGTACGCAAAAATGGTGCGCTAATCCCAGTCATACTTTAGTATGAAGCGGGGGATTATGCGCTTTTTTCATAAACGCGTATGTATAATGTGAACGTATTAAACGTGAAGGAGTCAGAGTTATGAAAGGTATTACAAAAAGAATTATTTCAACTCTAGCCATTTGTGGCGCACTTGTTTTAGAAGCAGGTGCGGTAGCCTTTGGATCATTAGGAAAGCATAATATTAGTAGGGTAGATGCCGCAACAATCACCGACCAGATTGCTAATTGGAATACATTATTTGGCACATCATATAGTGGGTCTATTAGTGGCGTTAAAGCTAATCAACTTACTTTAAGTGGCAATACAACTAATGGTATTTCACTTGTTGCTAAAAACGGTTCTTCTACAAATGGTTATGTAAATAATACTGATTTTAGAATGTATAGTGGCTATACATTAACAGTAACTGCCCCAACAAACTATAACATAACAAGTCTTAGTGCTTCAAAAAGCGGAAAAACAATAAATAATATTGCTGCTGATGTTGGAACTTTATCTATTGCCACTGACGCAGCTTCAATGAGCTGGACTGGTAGCAATAATAAAATTATTTTCAGCATAAGTGGCACAATGGGCTTTAGCAGTATGTCTATAACAATAAGTAATGGTTCAGAGCCAACAACGTATAGCGTAACTTATGATGGCAACGGAAATACTGGTGGTTCTGTTCCTACAGATAGCACTTCTTATTCATCTGGTGCATCAGTTACTGTTAAAGGTAATACAGGAAGCTTAGTAAAGACCGGTTACACATTTGCGGGTTGGAACACTCAAGCTGATGGCAATGGCACAGATCGTGCAGCTGGCGGAACTTTCAATATTACTTCTAATACAACCTTATATGCAAAATGGACTCAAGATTCTCCAACTCCAGTTGGCGATGCTGATATCATTAATTTTGATTTAACAAAAGATAAATTAAATGGAACTGCTACTAGCGGTTGGGTTACTGATTTTAGTAAAACATTGTCATCTGGCGCAAGTGTTACTATTCATTCGATGGGAACTAAAGACACTACTGATGCTTTACGATGGAATGCTAATGGTTTCCTTTACCAAACAACTAGTGGTGGAACACTTGATAGCGTAACTATAAAAGGTGCAAGTAAAACTGTAAATATTTATGGTAGTGCTACAGCATTTACCGGTGCTCCTTCTGGTGACGCGACTGGTACTTTGAATGTTACATCTTCCGGAGCTACTTATAAATTTGGTTCATCAACTAATTATACTTTCTTAGCACTTAAAGGAACTGCTAGCAGTACTACAATTGCTGAAATTACAATTAATTATAGAACAGCAAAAACAGTTGAATCAATCGCTGTAAAAGCAGCCCCTTCAAAAACAGAGTATGCTGCAGGTGAAGATTTCGATCCGGTCGGATTAGTAATTACCGCAACATATGACAGTGGTGATCCAGAAGATATTCCGTATGCAGGTAATGAAAGTAAATTTACTTTTAATCCATCAACAAATTTAACTCAAGGAACAACAAGTGTTCAAATTACTTATGGCGGTAAGAGCTGCAATCAAACAATCACAGTTGGACCAGCTGTTACATTAACATCAATTCAAAGCATCACAGGTTCTTTAACAGCTACTATTGGCAGTTCATGGAATACCAGTAACTTAGTTGTTACAGGTTTAATGTCAAATTCAACAACCAAAAACATTACTTCAGACTGTAATGTAACTGTTAATACACCTGTTCCAAGTTCTGCTGGTACTGGAATTGCTTCAGTTACAGCAACATATAAAACTGACGGAACAAAAACTTTAACAGTGACAAATATTCCTTATACAGTCTCTGCTGAACACGGTACAACTTCAAGTGATCCACTATCAATTTCTGAAGCAAAGGCTAAGATTGATTCTGGAATATCTGATGCAGATAAAAATAAAACTTATTATATTTTAGGTTACTATTATTCAACTGCTGCGGCTTATAGTTCTGATTATAAAAACATTTCTTATTGGGTCACTAATTCTCCAAGCGGCAGTCCAAATGAATTTGAATTTTTCAGAATTAATTGTACAGAAGATCCTGGTTATGGAAGTGGCGATGCAATAATCGTATCTTGTAAGGGCGAAAAATTGCAAAAATTTGGTTCAACATATGAAGTAAATACTGGAGATTTTTATTTCACACCTTATGATGTTACATTTAACGGAAATGGGGCTGATGAAACTTGGGAAAATCCAACAGTTTCTGAAACATGGATGTCAAACTATGTTTTACCAGAAACTGACCCATCAAAAACTGGATATGAATTTCTTGGATGGTTTACTTCTACAACTGGCGGAACGCAAATTACAACAACAACAGTAGTTCCAAAAATAAATCCTGTTACAGTTTATGCGCACTGGAGTGGACTAACATACGCAGTCACATTAGATGCAAAAGGAGGCACTGGTGGATCTACATCAGTAACTGCTACCTATAATGCTAATATGCCAAAAATAACAGCACCTACTAAGGCTGGTTATACATTCAATGGTTATTTTGACGCTGAAACAGGTGGCACCAAATATTACAATACTGATGGTTCCAGCGCTCATGTATGGGATAAAACAAGTGCCTCTACACTTTATGCTCAATATTCTACAAATACTTATACAGTTTCATTTGATTCTCAAGGTGGTTCATCTTGCTCAAGTAAAACAGTTACTTATAATTCAACATATGGTGAATTACCAGAACCAAGTAAGACAGGTTATACATTTGCTGGTTGGTATACAGAGGCAGAAGGCGGAAGTAAGGTTGTCTCAGCAGACACAGTATTAATTACCGCAAATCAAACACTTTACGCACATTGGACCGTAAATACTTATACAGTCTCATTTGATTCTCAAGGTGGTTCAGCTTGTGAAAGCAAAACAGTCACATATAATTCAACTTATGGTAATTTACCAGAACCAACTAAATCAGGTAATGCATTTGGTGGTTGGTATACAGCTGCTGAAGGCGGAAGTAAGGTTGTCTCAACAGACACAGTATTAATTACCGCAAATCAAACACTTTACGCACACTGGACTGACGCTGCTTATCGTGTAACATTTGTTCCAGGAGATGGCGCAACCGTTAGTCCAACATACAAAAATGTTATTGTTGGCGAACAGTATGGCGAATTGCCAGAACCAAGTAAAACAGGCCATGCATTTGATGGATGGTACACAGCTGCTGAAGGTGGAACTAAAGTAGTTTCAACAGATATTGTTTCAATTACTTCAAATCAAACACTTTACGCACATTGGACCGCAAATACTTACACAGTGTCATTTGATTCTCAAGGTGGCTCAGTTTGCGCTAGCAAATCAGTTACATATAATTCAACTTATGGCGAATTACCAGAGTCAAGTAAAACAGGCTACACATTTGATGGATGGTACACAGCTGCTGAAGGTGGAACTAAAGTAGTTTCAACAGATATTGTTTCAATTACTTCAAATCAAACACTTTACGCACATTGGACTGCAAATACCTACACAGTTTCATTTGATTCTCAAGGTGGTTCATCTTGCTCAAGTAAAACAGTTACATATAATTCAACATATGGCGAATTACCAGAACCAAGTAAAACAGGCTACACATTTGCTGGTTGGTATACTGCGTCAGAAGGCGGAAGTAAGGTTGTCTCAACAGATACAGTATTAATTACCGCAAATCAAACACTTTATGCACATTGGACCGCAAATAAGTATGCTGTTACATTTGATGGAAATGATGCAGATGTTTGGACAACAGAAGTTATTGATGAAATATACGGTTCAGCTTATGTACTTCCAGTAAATGTACCAACTAAAGTTGGTTATCACTTTGTGGGTTGGTTTACTGAAGAAGTTGGTGGAGCACAAATCACATCATCTACCATTGTTAATTTATCTGCAGCACAAACCCTTTATGCTCACTTTGAAATTAATGTCTATTCAGTAATTACTAATGCTGGTCATTCTACGCCAGAAAGTGAAGTCACAAAACTTACACATGGTTCAGCATACAACAATACTTTTACAGCACAAGAAGGCTGGTATATTGAAAGTATTACATACACAATTGAAGGTAGTGAATCAGTTACAGTTCAAGGAAATGCACTTTCTATTGAAAGTGTTACAAATAACTTATCAATTACTGTCAACACAGTTCAAATTGTCCTCGATCATATTACAGTTTCACCAGAATCAGTTGAAATTGATTACGATGGTACAGTCAATAAGGATAATTTAGTTGTTACAGCTTTCTATAATGTTGGAAAAGACAGTGCCAGAGTAACTGATTTTGAAATCATAGGTTATGACAACAAAACACCTGGTACATACGAAGCAACAGTTTCATATACTGAAGATGATGTAACAAAGACTACAACACTCACGGTTGTTGTTACAAACAAAGTTGTCTCCTTGGAAGTTTCAGGTTATGATACAACTGTTGATCAAGGAAAAGACTACGTCTTTAACGGAAAAGTTGTTGCTCATTATCAAGATGGTTCAACAATTGAAAATCCAGAAGGTGTAGAGGTTTCTAAACTTGATACTTCAGGACATGGTTTACAAACTGCTAAAGTAAGCTTTGGTGGCGTATCTGTTGACATTACAGTTAATGTAATTCAAACAAAGACACCTCTTGAACCATATCAAACAGTTGCTGTTGCAGGCGGCGCAGTAATTGCTGTCTCTGCTATTGCAGTTGGTATCTTCTTCTTCCTTAAGAAATTCAAAATCTAATAAAAATTAGTGTTTCAGCAGATAGAAAAATTAAAAAGTTCTAACTATAAGTTATTATTTGTGTTATTCTATTTGCCGAACCCACTGGACCCGTAGCTCAAAGGAAGAGCGCTCGGCCCATAACCGATCGGTTGCTGTGTCAGGATCAGCCGGGTCCACCAAAACGGAGATTTACCCAAGTGGTTGAAGGGGTCGGTCTTGAAAACCGATAGTAGGCCTCCGGTCTAGCTAGAGTTCGAATCTCTAAATCTCCGCCATTTTTAATGAAAATGTTCCCAAAATTCATAAAGAGTTGAAGGAACTTTTTATTTTGTTTTAAAATTTTAATTGCATAAAATTCGCAAAAAATATGCAATTAAACTTGACATAGTTTTTTGGCTATATTATCATATAGTCATGAAATTCATAAATCTTAAAGAACAAGTGTTAAAACTAAATGATCCTCTAATAATTTCGATGATACAAGCAGTTGAGGTTAATAGAGGCAAAACTTTTAATTTACCTCCAAAGATTAAATTGAACCGTTTACATGATTTAAATAAAAGAAGAAGTGTAACTAGTTCAAATGAAATTGAGGGTATTAAAGTTGAAAAATATAGAGAAAATGATATTTTGCTAAAACACATGGATCCTGAAACTAAGGAAGAATATTTTTTATTGGGATACAACAATGCTTTAGAAAATGTATTTCAAGTTTATAAATATCAATCTCTTTCTGAATCTTATATTAAAGATTTACATTACTTTTTATATCAATCAATTACTCCAGAATTTGGTGGTAAATACAAGGTTGAACAAAACTATATTAGAGAGTTTGATTCAAAAGGAAATTTAGTTAGAACAGTCTTTATCCCTTCAAAACCAGAAGAGGTTGATGGTTTAATGGGAAACCTTGTCTATCAGTTCAACGAATGCATGAAAGATCCAGATTGTAACAAATTATTAACAATTTTTGTCTTTATTATTGATTTTTTATGTATTCACCCTTTTTATGATGGCAATGGCCGCGTATCAAGATTATTAACCACATTCCTTTTGCTTAAGTATGGTTATGAATTAGATCAATATTATTCTTTGTCATATGTTATTCTAAATAACGTGAATGAATATTATGAGACTTTAGAAAAATCGTCAATAGGATGGCACGAAGATAAAAATGATTATGCATTCTTTACTCATTTTATGCTCAAATGTCTCAAGGAAGGCTATGAAAAACTCGCATATATTATTGAAGCCAACAATATGAGTGGTGTTGCAAACGATAAGGTGCTTAAAGTTATTAATGATTCAAAACTGCCTATAACAAAAGCTGAAATTGAAGAAGTTTTAATTAATTTATCAAGAACCACAATTGAAAAATCGTTAAAAGAATTAACTGATTCATCAAAAATTCAAATGATTCAAAGCGGCAAATACGCTAAATATTACAAAATTTAATTGCATAAAATACGCGAAAAATATGCAATTAAAATGTATTTTTTCAGTCTAATGTTGTGAAATCCGTATTATTTCTGTCCACGAAAGACATTAGCCAAAAAGAAAATCGGCATTGCTGCCGATTTTTTTGTATTTTAATACAAATTAATCAACGACTGCTGGTAATGGAATTTCACTAACTTTTTGAGATTGTGTCCAATCTGGAGCATTTAATTTCTCAAGTTTGGTTGTTCCATTAAAGTCAACTTTGAATCTGAAGTCTTCATTTTCAAAGAATCTAACTTCAATGTTTCTTTCGGTAACATCAACAACCTCAGTAAATGTTGATTCCCACATATGATTTTCAACCTTTTGTTGAAAGTTATAATTCTTTTGTGGGGCAATAGCAGCATCAAAGATATCTTTGACAATATCTAAGAAGTCATCATTGAAGAGGAAGTCATATGTTAAACCTTGACCTTCTCCTAAGTTTTCACTTCTTGGATCAAAGTGATAATCATTTACTGTGTCATAAGCATCATAAAATGATGAATAAGAAATTCTTCTCATTAAATCATACATTTCTGATTTGCTATTAACATCTTCAATGAGCTTTTGCATTGTAATAAATCTACCTTCACCTGATTTGACATCTTGTCTTTCAAATGCCCACCAGTTAATGTAGAAGTTTGTTTGTGCTAAAGCATTCATTTTGTAATATGTTTCATGTCCTGTTTGGCCAGTTCTTAACCAATCGATATTACCGATGTCTTCTTCATCAATCCAGTTAACCGCGCTGACTTTATCAATGCCAGGTCTTTTAGACTCTGCTGGAAGGGCATTATAAATTTCACCAAGTGCGCCAATTTCAGAGAACTCAAGAAGTGAGGAGTGTTGAACTGAGCCATCGGTGTTAGAGTCAGAGATAATAAAGCAATAATCCCAATATCCATTCTTTGAATAGATGTCTAATTCGTTATTAACAAGATTCTTGGCTTCTGCAACAGTTTTGCAGTGTTCTGCAATATAACGTGGAAGTTCGAACATGTGGATTCTATGTTTTCCTGGGTTTGTTCCCTCAAGTGAGAATTGATCATAACCTGAGAAATCAACCTCAGCATGTCTCATGTTGACTTCAATATGAAGTCCTTGGTCATTCATAACATCATCGCAAAGGAATGGAAGAATATCTTTAAATTCATCAGTAAGACCTTTTTCCTTAACTTCAGAATAATCCATTGCATAGTCACGGAAAGTGTAAGCAAGACCTATTGTCTTGTAACCCTTCTCGTTAGCGCCTGTGCGTAAAATGTAAGCAGCTTTGTTTGAATAGTTAAGGTCCATGTTACGTCCGACAACACGGTGACCTTGGATTTTCTTTGTTACAGCAGAGCATCCGCCAGCCCAGTTATCATTGTTCTTTGACCAGAATTCATCGCCAGCTTCGTAATTAACTTTGTCATAGTTAACTTCAAAAATTCTGCTGTTCGCTAAAACTTCATTAACTTTGGTATAGTGAACTTCTTCTTTTCCATCGCCTTTATCCTT
>JAGHUR010000054.1 GCA_018064745.1 Candidatus Fiminaster equi | reverse complement strand
TGGGGTTTACCAACGTTTCATTTCCGCGTTTCCGCTTACTGCGTCTCTGTGGCACCTTGGGGAACATTATCATGACCGAAGTTTTAGACTAGTTCCGCCGTCACGTACTCCTACGTGCCTAGCGTTATTTTTTCCGCTAGCGCAATCACTACGAGCATCACAGCCCGTGCGAGCATGGACTTTCCTCTAGCAATGCTAGCAATTATCCGGGTCGGAAAGTAATTTCTTTGGATCGACGCCCTTCTTATAAAGGGCTCTCTCATAGACATCGATTTTCCTTAAAAGTTTAACGTTATCTCTTGAGACATTACCATCCTTAGGAAAGGCTCCGTATTGCTTTTTAACTTCAGCAATTTCAACTTCAGCTTTTCTAAGTTCCCTTTTAAGTTCTTCGATTTCTGTCGTTTGTTTTTCACATTTATTTGCTAATTGAGCCAATTCTTTTTCGAATGCTTTATAATCTAAGATTATTTCATCAAAAACTTCATCAACTTCAAGGGGGTTATAACCCTTTTCTGCTGGTGTAAACTTTTTATTTAATAAAGTTTCAGATGTGTGTTTTGCTTTCATAGCCATAATAAATGTGCCTTTTAATTATATTAAAGTTAAACATTAAACTCAAATTGTTTTTTATAGATAAAAATATAGTGTTATAATTAAACCCGTTATGCGAGCACTTCTAAATCAATTGCAAAACAGAAAATCACTATGCTTCATGGATCTTGAAGGAACCCAATTCACCCATGAAATGATTGCTATTGGAGCTATCAAAGTTGACATTCGTAAAGATGGATCAGTTAAGAAGATTCATAAAGGAATGTACACTTTAGTAAAAGCAAAAAATAGAATCGGAAAAGTAGTTACTGATTTAACAGGAATCACCGAAGCAAATTTAAGGGAAAACGGTGTTCCTTTTAGAGTTGCACTTGAAATGCTTAAGAAGTACATGGGAAGAGAATTTTCAAAATGTTTGTTTGTTACCTTTGGTAACCACGATTTTAGAATTATCGCTCAAAGCCACGCACACAACTTAGACGTCAAAAAAGAAGATGTTGAGATGATTATCAAACATCAATTTGACTTTGCAGATTTTGCTAATAACTATGTTAAAGATGAGAAAAACAACAATCTTTCATTAGCAAACATGCTCAAAGTCTTCAATATTGATTTTGAAGGAACTCAACACAACGCATTAGCAGATACACTTAACCTCGTTTATCTTTATGATGCTTTCATCAAAAATAGAGAAATCCTTAAAAACGAATACCGTAAAACACTCGGCATGTATCGTCATCTTCCACAACCAATTCATTTAGCAATTGAGAGACTTGCTAATAAAGAAAATGTTACTGCAGAAGAGTTCGAAAAATATGTCGACGATTCTCTAGAATGATAAACTACGCAAACGGTAAAAATTTTCAAAAGACTATAAAAATACCAGCAAAATCATCAGTAAAACCCAAATCTTTTTCGCATGGAAACAGAGGAATGGCTTTTGAAAGTGACATTAACGAAACTAACGAATATTACAAGAATCGTGGACTATGTTTAGTCACAAAAAGGCCTACTCCAATTAATGTTGTTGAAGTTGATTACTCAAGAGGGGCAATTATAAAAAATGCTTACTTTGAAAAACAATCAACAACTGACTACAACGGAGTATATAACGGAAGGTATTTGGATTTTGAAGCTAAATCAACTCGAAAGAAAACTTCTTTCCCGCTCGCAAACATTTCAAGACACCAAATTGAACATTTAAAGAATGTAATTAAGCATAAAGGAATAGCATTTTTTATTATTGAATTTTCAACATTCGATGAAGTCTATTATTTGAATGCTCAGTATGTCATAAATTACTATGAAAAAGGTGAAAGAAAATCCATTCCATATGATGCTGTAAAAGAGCACGGAAAGCGAATAAAAAAGGCGTACATTCCACGCCTTGATTATCTAGCAATTATCCAGGAATTATATGGGAAATCCTAGTTATTTCCTACATATTTCACGTAATTTACAATGTTCGCAATCAGGTGAAATGGCTTTGCAAAAATAGCGGCCAAACCAAATGATTTGATGGTTGGTTTTTACTATTCTTTCTTTTGGAATAAATTTGATGTATTTTTGTTCAATAACTTCGACTGAATCCTTCTCATTAGCAATACCCATTCTTTTAGCAAATCTTTGCATATGAGTATCAACAGCTAAAAGTGGTTCATTGTAAAGTTCAGCGAGAACACAATTTTTAGTTTTGTTTCCAACTCCAGGAAGTGATAAAAGTGCTTCAGGATCATTTGGCACATGGCCTTTGTAATCTTGAACTAATCTTTGAGCAATTTTAACAACATTTTTTGCCTTAACTTGGTACATTCCAAGATGTGAAATAATACGTTCAACATCGTAAACATTAGCTTTAGCTAATTCTTCACAAGTTGGATATTTTTTAAATAAAATAGCAGTAGCTTCATTAACAGACTTATCAGTAGTCTGTGCTGAAAGCATAACTGCTATTAATAATTCGTAATCTTTTGTGTATTTTAATTCACAGTAGGCATTAGGATATTTCTCATCAAGATATGAAAGGATTAGTTCTTTATTAATCATCGATCCATTTAGCCTTTGCAATTTGCATTGTCTTTTCGATATTTTTGTCCCACTTATCACTTGTGGCAGTGACTCCAGCTTTTTCAATGTCATCTCTTGCTTGCCATTGAAGTAAGACTTTATCGATTGATTTGAATGTTTTCTTTCCTTTGGAAAGACATTCTTTTAATGCATCAACAATTTGAGATGCAGTATAACCACGGCCGCTCCAATCATTAATAATTGAAACTTCAAGAGGAGATAAGCTTCTCTTTAAGAGTTTTTCAAAATCATTATAGATTTGTTTTAATGAAGCAGCTTTTTCTTCAGAAGAACTAATTTCGTTTTCCTTGGCAAGTTCAGCTTCAAAAACTTCAAGAAGTTTCTTTTGAAGAGGCTTTAATGAAATTTTAATTTTCTTACCTGTGTCAAATAACAAATAACCTTTTTCAATTAAGTCGACAAAGATTTTATCTAATTCTTTAATTGAAAGATTCATCTTAAGGCAAAGAATGTCTGGTGTAACAAGATTATTCTTTTGGCCAAGTAAATGATCAATCATCAAAATAACAGAAAGCTCATTCTCATTGATTCTGAGCTTCTTGTAATATTCGAGTAATAGGTAGCGGAAGTCTAATGCTTCCATTTGTGTGCTTGACATAGTGGCAATATTCTAATACAAATCATTTAATAATTAAATAAGTATTTAATGTGATTTGCTTTTTCTTTCTTCTTCTTTAATTTTATCTGGATTAAGTTTATCAAGTAAATAGCTGAGATTTCCAATGGCTTTTTGAGATTTTTCCTCGATTTTAAAGCCTAATTTTTCAGCAAATCTTTTTGCTCTTAAGATTCTTAGAGGGTCTTCTTTAATACGTTTTTCTGGGTCTCCAATAAAACGAATTGTTTTGTTTTTTAAATCCTCTAATCCGTTGGAAGGATCAATTACATTGAAATCTTCATCAATGTAAATTGCATTAATTGTGAAGTCTCTTCTAACGTAATCTTCTTCAATGGTTTTAACAAATCTAATTTTTCCAGGATGTCTAAAGTCTTCATAGTCATCTTCTACTCTTAGAGTAGTAACATCAACTTTAGTTCCATCAACTTTTACTTTTACTGAACCAAATTTTGCAAAATGATATTCTGCATCTGGTAAAAATTTTTGAATTTCTTCAGGGGTTGCATCTGTAACAAAATCGTAGTCAAAAACTTCTAGGCCTAATAAGTAGTCTCTAGTAGTGCCTCCAATCATATAAAGGCGATAACCATTTTCTTTGAAAATGTTAACTAATTTTGTAAATAAGGTTTTGTTCATTTAAGTGATAATAAAAAGGCGCTTAGGAGCACCTTTTCATATATAATCAATAATTATTTATTGACCTTTCCTCTTAAGATTTTAGAAGGTCTAAATCCAACGGTGCTATTTGCAGGAATAATGATTGGACTTCCATCAGATGGATTTGTTCCTTTTCTTTCAAGTCTTTCTTTCTTATAGAAGACACCGAAGTTTGAGATTTTAATTTCCTCTCCTTTAATAATCTTTTGTTCAATCAAATTAAAGAATTCATCGACTATTAATTCAACATCAGCTTTTGGATAATCTGTTTTTTCGCTTACTGCTAAAACTAATTCCGCTCTATTCATGAGTAATCTCCTTCTATTGCTAGTATAATAACAAATATTTTTCGTTTAGTAAACTAAACAAAATCACAAACCCGTTTTATAAATAAAAAAGCCACAAATTAATCGCAACTTTTACTAAACCCTTTCTCTTAGAACAAGTTCGAGTGGGGTTCCATCAAGATTAAATGAGGCTCTTAATCTATTCTCTATATAACGTAAATATGAGAAGTGAGCATATTTTGGTTTATTAACAAATAACACAAAGGTTGGTGGACAAGAGTTAGCCTGATTTACAAAGTAAATCTTAAGTCTGCCGCCATTAAAATCTGGGGCTTCGTTCATAAGTTGGGCATCTTGGACAACTTGATTTAATAAAGAAGTTGAGATGTGAGTATCATAAGCTTCGTGTACAAGTTTGATTTTATCAAAAATACCATCAACTCTGCTTGACGTTTTAGCTGAGACAAATACAATTGGAGCGTACTCTAAGAATGGGAATTCATTACGAATCTTTTTCTCAAATTCAGCTTGAGTATTTTGCTCTTTCCTCACTAAATCCCATTTGTTAACAACAATAATAATTGCTTTCTTCTTTTCAATAGCGTAACCAACGACATGTTTGTCTTGTTCAATAATTCCTTCATTAGCGTCAATAACAAGAAGTACAATTTCACTTCTATCTACTGCTGCTAAAGCACGGAGCATAGAATACTTATCAACAGACTCGTAAATCTTGCCACGTTTTTTAAGTCCTGCTGTGTCTATAACCACAAAATCATTTCCGTCTCTTGTAAAGCGTGTATCGATAGAATCACGCGTTGTTCCAACTATATTGGAAACAATAACTCTTTCTTTTTTAAGAATAGAGTTTACAAGAGATGATTTTCCGACATTTGGACGACCAATAATTGAAAATGTAATTGCGTCGTTATAAATGACTTCTTTGTCTTTTGGCAAAGACTTAATGATTTTGTCCAAAACATCACCAATGCCAATGCCATGTTCACCAGAAGTAGCAATTGGTTCACCTAAACCTAGTGAATAAAATTCGCCAAGGTTTGGTAACATATCTTGGTTGTCAATTTTATTGACAGCCAAAATAACTGGTTTATGGAATTTATATAACATTTTTGCAACAAATCTATCGTCTTTTGTAACACCCTTTTTGCCATCTGCAACAAAGATAATTACATCAGCTTCATCCATTGCAAGTTCTGTTTGAACTCTAATTTGTTCTTGGAATGGTCTATTTTCGATTTCAATTCCGCCTGTATCAACTAAACGGAATTCTCTATCTAACCATTCTGCAGTCTCGTAGAGACGGTCACGAGTTACACCAGGTTGATCATCAACAATTGCGCGTCTTTTTCCAACGATACGATTAAAAATCGTAGATTTCCCTACGTTTGGGCTACCAACAATTGCGACGACTCCTAAACTCATTATTTAATTCCTGTTTTATCAAAGATAATTTTAAGCATTGCTTCTGCAGATTCTTCAATATTTAACTTAGAAGTATCTAATTCAATTGAATCTTCTGCTGGTTTAAGTGGAGCAAATGCTCTACTTGAATCAATGCGATCACGTTTTTTAACATCCTCAACAATGTCTTCAAATGTACAAGGAATGCCTTTTTCTTGATTTTCTTTGAAACGACGTTTTGCTCTTTCCTCAACTGATGCAATTTGGAAAACTTTAACATCTGCATTTGGGAAAACATATGTTCCAATATCTCTTCCATCCATAACAACTGATACTTTTTCAGCCATTTTTCTTTGAAGATCAACCATTGCAAGTCTAATGTCTTTATATGAAGCGATATAGCTAACATTTCCTGAAACATGTGGTTCACGAATTTCTTTTGTTACATCCTTACCAGAACACATAACTTTGCCATCTGGGAATAACTCAATTTCGACTTCTGGAATGAGTTCACAACAAGCTTTTTCATCTTGTGGATTAACACCTTTTCTAAGAACATATTCGGTAAAAGCGCGGTACATTGCACCTGTGTCAATATACGTAAATCCTAGCTTTTTTGCGACTATTTTTGAAATTGTTGACTTTCCTGCGGCTGCTGGGCCATCAACTGCAATAATTACTTTCTTCATGTTTTTTCTCCTTAAAGTCTTGACGCTACAATTATTATTCCAATAAGTAATCCAATAATTATAACGGAAGCAACTGACCAATAAATAATTTGACTTTTTCTTAATTTAATATGATGTCTTTTCTTTGTATTTTTAGCATCAGGATCATATGAGTCAAAAATATCTAAAACTTGTTCATAATTAAGTTTTGAACTATCGCTATTACCAACCATTCTGCCAATTTGTTGAGACATGGTCTTTTTGCTGGATGAGGTTTCAAATTTCATATTTGCAATCTCTTCGCGATAACGACGATATTTTTCAACTCTGGTCATACTCAATCCTTGTTGCTAG
>JAGHUR010000062.1 GCA_018064745.1 Candidatus Fiminaster equi | reverse complement strand
GATGGCGCGGTGGACACACCTGTTCCCATCCCGAACACAGAAGTTAAGCACCGTAGTGGCGAAGGTATCCAATTCGTTGGGGAGAATAGCGAGCTGCCGGGCTTTTTCTTTTTAAGCAGATTTTGCTATAATATAGTTATGAATAAAATTAATTTTATATTTCTTAGATCTAAAGTAGGCGAAAACGAGAGATTTAAGGACGCTGAGAAGGCTAAATTCTTAGATGAGTTAAACTCTCAAGGCGACTTTGAATTAAGCCCAGATGGCCAGGAAATTTTCTTTATAGAAACAGGTGGTACAGAAGAGCAATTTAAATCCGTTTTTGAAGCTCATAAAGAACCATATTTAATCCTCGCGACAGACGCGAATAACTCGCTTCCAGCAAGCCTTGAAATTGCTACTTTCTTAAGAAATTTAGGTAAAGAATTTTATCTAATTCATGGCACCGCGAGCGAAGTTGCAGAAGCTTTAAAAACCGAGAATTTTTCAAAAAAACCAGCTAAATTACATGAATTTAAGGATGCAAAAATTCTTAAAAATAAGCGTTTTGGAGTCGTTGGAAAACCATCAAATTGGTTGATTGCAAGTGACGTTAATTATGATGAAGCAAGTGAAAAACTTGGCGCAGTTTTAGTAGACATTTCTACCGAGGAATTTTTGAAAGAAATTAGCGAAACAAAACCTGTTTTAGATCCAGTTATTTTTGAACCGCTTGTAAATGAAAAAGTTAGTAAAGAAACTATCGATGGTGCTCTTCAAATTTACGCAGCACTCAGAAACATTATTATTAAACATGATTTAGCAGGTGTAACAGTTCGTTGCTTTGATTTACTTGACTCAGTTAAGAATACATCTTGTCTTGCTCTTGCTATGTTAAATAAGGATGGTTATATTGCAACTTGTGAAGGCGATGTTCCTGCAATGCTTACTATGGCACTTGTTAGAGAAATCACCCATCAAAGTTCATTCCAAGTGAATCCATCCTACATTAATATTGAAAAGAAATATGCATTTTTTGCACATTGTACTTTACCACTTGATATGTGCCTTTCTTATGAATTTAATACACACTTTGAAAGTGGAATTGGGCTTGGTGTAAAGGGCAGATTAAATTTAGGAAAAGTGACAATTTTTAAGATTAATCGAAACTTAGAAAGTTTCGAATTGTTCGAAGGAAAAATCGTTGAGAACCTCAAAAAATCAAATTTGTGTAGGACTCAAATTAAGGTTGAATTTGAGGAAGATATTAGTGAAATGTTTACCTCTCCAAACGGTAACCATTTGATAATCTTCTATGGTTCTCACAAAAAAGAAATTCTACAAAAACTTACTCACTAGGAGTGAGTTTTTTTGATTTTATATTTATATTGTGATATATTATTCGCAAGATAATTTATTATCTTACAACAAATATGCCAGTTAATAAGCAAACAGACTTAGGAAAAATAAACATCACCAATCAAGCAATAGCAACCCTTGTAGCAGACGCTTCAATGGAATGTTATGGCGTTGTTGGTTTGACCTCAAAAAATTACTCTGAGAAAGCCTCAGCTGTTTTAAAACGTGAAGATTTAGAAAAAGGCATTGTTGTTAAAAATAACAAATCAAATATTGATATTTCAGTTTATATAATCGTAGCTGCAGGAATTAAAGTTACTGAAGTTTTACGAAACGTTCAACAAAAAGTTAAGTATGTAGTGGGCAAACAATTAGAAGTTTCCGTAGGAAAAGTTAATGTTTACGTCCAAGATCTTAAGAAGGTAGACTAATGAAAACTATTAGTGCAAAAGTATTAAAGGAAATGCTCATTTCAGGAGCAAATAATTTATATAATCACTATCCAGAAATCGACGCCTTAAACGTCTTCCCAGTTCCAGATGGTGACACAGGAATGAATATGAATCTTACTTTAGCAAGCGGTGCTAAAGAAATTCAAAATAGAAATGATAGCGATGTTTATTCAATTGCTTTAACATTCTCCAAAGGTTTACTTATGGGTGCTAGAGGAAACTCTGGTGTTATTACTTCCCAAATCTTTAGAGGATTTGCTCAAGCTCTTGAAGGAAAAAAGACAATCAATGCAGATTTACTCGCAGACGCATTCTCAAAAGGTAGCGAAGTTGCTTATAAAGCAGTTATGAGACCTGTTGAAGGAACAATCCTTACAGTTATCCGTGAGTCATCAAGCGCACTTGCAGGCAACGTAAATGAAGACATTGAAAAGTCTATGAAATACATTCTTAGCGAAGCTAAAGCATCATTAAAACGTACTCCAGACTTACTTCCAGTTCTTAAGGAAGTTGGCGTTGTTGACTCAGGTGGAGCTGGCTTAGTTAAGATTCTTGAAGGTATGCTTTCTGGTTTACAAGGTAAGTTTATTGAAAAGAAAGAAATTTCTGCAGATGCAGCAGATGCTTCTGCTCAACAAGCAGTCGAATCAGATGAATTTGGTTATTGTACAGAATTCATTCTTAGACTTGATCCAGAAAACAAAAAACCATTTATCGAAAATAGATTTAAATCAGTGCTTCAAGGTCACGGAAACTCACTAGTTGTTGTGCATGATGATGACATTGTTAAAGTCCATGTTCATACACTTCATCCAGGTGCTGTATTGACCTATGGTCAATCATTCGGTGAATTTGTCAAAATTAAAGTTGAAAATATGACCGAACAACATACAGCATTAATGGAAGAAAAAGCACAAGCTGAAGAAGCTCCAGCAGAAGAGGAAAAATTTGAACCTCAAAACGATGTTGGTTTAGTTGCAGTCGCCGCTGGTAAAGGCGTTGCAGATGCATTCAGTGAACTTGGTGTTAACGAAATCATTACTGGTGGCCAAACAATGAACCCATCAATTAATGACATTGTTGCGGCCATTAAAAAAGCCAATGCAAAAACAGTATTTGTATTCCCAAATAACTCAAACATTGTTATGGCAGCTCTCCAAGCAAAAGATGTGCTCCATGATGAAGTAGATGTTATTGTTATTTCTACCAAAACAATACCGGAAGGTATTGCAGCAGTCTCACAATTCTCTCCAGACTTATCAAATGATGAGAATGTGAAGAACATGAAAGAAACAATTTCTCACATTATTTCTGGCGAGATCACCTATGCTGTTAAAGATACCAAAATGAATGGTGTTGAGATTAAGAAAAATAACTACATGGCAATCATGAAAAAGAAAATCATCTGCTGTGAATCTAAATCAGATAAAGCACTTGAAAAGATGCTTAAGAAAGCAATCACCGAAGACAATTATCTTGCAACAATCTTTGTTGGAGAAAATGTCTCAGATAAGATTCTTAAAGAACTTAAAGAAGATCTTCCAGAAACTTATCCAAATATTGAGTTTGATATTAGACGTGGTGATCAACCAGTTTACGATTACCTTGTTGGTATTGAATAAAAATTAAATTAGCCATCTAAAAGATGGCTTTTTTATTGGGCTTTTTAAAAATGATTTATCAACGAATAAACATATGATGTTTTTAGGAAACGAGCGTGAATCCTCGGTTATTCAATTGCCGAGATGAAAGCGAGCCCAAAAATTGAGTATATAAGCAAATGTTATTTTCTTAAGAAAATAAGTTTTACTTTTTGGCTACTATATGTTATAATATATTCAAGGAAAGAATATGTTGTTGACTAAAAAAATTATTTTTAAAACAAGCACAATTGAAGCAATTATATTAGGCCATTTAACCTATTCGGCTTCTAAACTTTTTAATGAAGCAAATTATCAACGACATGAATACAAAAAACTCGGATTAGAAAAACGCCCAAATTGGTATGATCAAAAGAAAAATATGAAAACTAATATGTGGTATAAAAATTTACCATCTCAGACTGCTCAAGATGTATTAAAAACACTTGATGAGTCATGGAAAAGTTATGATATTTTGAAATATAAATATGATTACGGAAAGAAGCTTTCTGGTGAACCAAAAGCACCATATTATAAAAAGAAAGATAGTCACACAAATATAAGCTATTTAAATAATGGTTTTAAGTTGTTTGATAACAAAATAAGATTCGCTATTCCGAAAACTATGAAAGAACATTTACATAATAAGTTTAATATCGATTCACAGTATTTCTATGTTCCAGTCAAAGAACAAATCGACGGAGAAATCAAAGAAATAGCTTTTTCTTATGTTAAAAAATTTGAATATGAAGTTTATATTTCATATGAAACATTTGAAAAGCCAATCAAACCAGATAATGGAAGGCATATTTCAATTGATCTCGGAATTAACAACCTTCTAACTGTGTATGACAATATTGGTCGTTCGTTCATTATTTCTGGAAACAGTTATCTTCAAACGCTTCATTATTACAATAAGCAAATCGCACACTATCAATCTATTAATGATGAGGCTCATAAAGAAGATATAAAACTTAAAAAACACATTTACCAGACCAAACGAATTAATCATTATTTTGAGAAAAAGAACCGCATAATCTCCTATATTTTGCATTCTTCCACCAAAATGATTGTTGATTATTGCCTCACTAACAACATTACCAAAGTCGTTATTGGAGATATCAAAGGAATTGATAATCAAAAGACTTATAAAACAGGCAAAAAGAAAAAAGAGTTTAACCAAAAACTTCATTCTTTGCCGTTCGATAAAATCTATCATATGCTTGATTACAAATTAAGAAAGAGAGGTATAACTTTAATTAAACAAAACGAAGCATTTACAAGTCAATGTTCTCCAACTTCAAAGGAAGTTTCTTCAGAATACGCGGACAAAAACAATCGTATATATCGTGGCCT
>JAGHUR010000030.1 GCA_018064745.1 Candidatus Fiminaster equi | reverse complement strand
GATAAGGAATAAGATGAAAGAGCTCCAAGAATTACGCTTAGAACTTAATGCAGTTACTGAGATGGTAAATAGGCTCGGTGACTCTCTTTGACCTCGCTTTCTTAGACAAAAAAGTTACTGAATTAGAAGCAAAACAAAATGAAGACGGGTTTTGGAATGACCAAAAATCAGCTTTAAAAATAATTGATGAGTATAACGACGCAAAAGAAGAGCGCGATACTTATTTAAAAATTGATAAAAATCACAAAGAGATTCAAGAATTACTTTTTGCAACCTCTGAAACTGATGAGGACATGATTAATTTGTTGGATGAAATGATCTCTGATCTTTCAAAAGAAACAAAAGTATTTAGACAAAAACTCCTTTTTAAAGGAGAGTTTGATAAATTGGATTGTACATTGGAAATTCATGCAGGTGCAGGCGGCACAGAAGCTCAGGACTGGGCGGATATGCTTTCTCGTATGTATGTTCGTTGGTGCGAGAGACACCATATGAAATTTGCAGTCGCTGACCAACAAATGGGCGAAGAGGCTGGTATTAAATCTATTATGTTTAATATTTCAGGTAAGAACGCCTATGGATTACTTAAATCTGAAAAAGGCGTTCATAGATTGGTTAGAATATCGCCGTTTGATGCCAATAAACGTCGACATACTAGCTTTGCTAGCGTAAACATAGTTCCTCTTTTTGATGACGATGTTGATGTTGCTATTGATGAGAAGGATTTAAGAATCGATACTTATCGTTCTGGTGGCGCTGGTGGTCAAAACGTTAATAAAGTTGAGACTGCAGTCAGAATTACACACATTCCAACGGGTATAGTTGTTTCTTGCCAGGTTGAGAGATCACAACTTTCAAATAGAGAAATGGCAATGCAAATGTTGAAGAGTCGTTTATATCAATTACAAATAGAGAAAAAAGAAGCCGAACTTAAGAATATTATTGGCGAACAAAAAGATATTGAATGGGGTAGTCAAATCCGTTCGTATGTTTTCTGTCCATACACTCTTGTTAAAGATAATAGAACAGAATATTCTGAAGGCGATGTTGACATGGTAATGGACGGAGAAATCGATGGCTTTATTTACGCATATCTTGAGGATTTAGCGCGAAAATCCCCGTTAAAATAGGCATATTTATGGAAAATAGAAAGTTTGAACTTGTCTCAAATTACAAGCCGACTGGTGACCAACCTCAAGCTATTAAAGAATTAGTAAAGGGTATTGAGGAAGGCAAGAAAATCCAGGTTCTTTTGGGTGCGACCGGAACAGGTAAAACTTTCACTGTCGGAAATATAATTCAAGCTGTTCAAAAACCAACATTAGTTTTAGTTCATAACAAGACTCTTGCGGCTCAACTTTATGCAGAATTTAAAGAGCTATTTCCGAATAATAGAGTTGAGTATTTCGTTTCAAACTTTGACTTCTATCAACCAGAAGCATATTTACCAAAATCAGATACCTACATTGATAAGAATGCGGTGATGAATGAAGAGATAGAAATGTTGCGTACTTCTGCAATCAATTCTGTGCTCGAAAGAAGAGACACAATTGTTGTTGGATCAGTAGCCTCAATTTATGGTTTAACTGACCCTGATGAATACCGCAATTTAGCCTTTGATATTCGTGTTGGAGAAACCATTGATAGAAAAGCATTTTTTAACCGTTTAGTCGATGCCCAATATCAACGTAATAATTTGGATTTAAAACCAGGATATTTTAGGGTGCGTGGAGACATCATTGAGATATGTCCTCCGGTCTCTGAAAACCAAGTAATTCGTGTTGATACATTTGGCGATGAAATTGAAAGTATCAACTTAGTTGATATGTTAACAGGAGAAGTTAAAAAATCATTCAAAACTTATCCTATTTTTCCAGCATATGATCATGCATCAACTCGTACTAGAATTGCAGATGCAGTTAAGACAATTTCTGTTGAGTTAGAAGAACGTTTAAAATGGTTCAAAGATAATGGAAAATTATTAGAAGCAGAACGCCTTGAAATGAGGACAAAACAAGACATGGAAAGTATGCTTGAATTTGGCATGTGTCCAGGCATCGAAAATTACTCTCGTCACATCGATAAAAGAGCCCCTGGTCAAAAGCCATTTTCACTCATCGATTATTTTCCAAAAGATTTCCTTATGATTATCGATGAATCACACGTCTCTTTACCTCAAGTTAGAGGAATGTATAACGGTGATAGATCAAGAAAAGAAACACTTGTCGAATACGGATTTAGACTTCCATCAGCACTTGATAACAGACCACTCAATTTTGAAGAATTTGAATCAATGATGCCACAAGTAATTTGCACATCCGCAACTCCAGGTGATTATGAGATGGAAAAATGCGGGGGAAAAGTAGTTGAACAAATTATTCGTCCAACAGGACTTTTAGACCCTGAAATTGAGGTTAGAAAAACACTCGGACAAATTGATGATTTAATCTACGAAATTAAGGAGAGAATCAAACGCGGAGAACGCACCATGGTTGTCACCTTAACAATCAAAATGGCTGAGGATTTAACGGAGTTTTTGAAGGAAAAAGGCATAAAAGTAGCATATTTACATAATGAAACAAAGACCATTGAACGTACCGAAATTATCTATCAATTGCGTAAGGGAAAATACGATGTTTTGGTAGGTATTAATTTACTTCGTGAAGGCCTTGATATTCCTGAAGTTTCTCTCATCACTATTTTAGATGCTGATAAAGAAGGATTTTTACGTTCGACAAGATCACTTATTCAGGTTATTGGTCGTGCCGCACGTAATAAAAACGGAAAGGTTATCATGTATGCAGACCATATGACTGATTCTATGAGTGAAGCAATTGCCGAAACCAATCGTAGAAGAAGCATTCAAAAAGCTTACAATGATGAAAATGGAATTATTCCAACAACAATTATTAAAGAAATTAGATCACCTTTAGGAAATGTTGAAAATGCATCCGAAGTTGCATCTAAAATCAATAAACATTCAACAAGAAGCGAGATTGAAAGAGAGATTAAACGCCTTGAGTCTGATATGCGTGCAGCTGCCAAGGCTTACGACTTTGAAAGAGCTGCTGAAATAAGAGATATTCTCTTCGAACTTAAGGCATCTCTTTCATAAAGCGTTTGCTTTATATATTTAGTTGTGATAACTTATTAGAGCACGAAAGGAAGGAAAAACCATGGGAGCATTAGACATTATCTTCTTAATTGTTGGTCTTATCATCATTGTTTTATCCTTGCTTCAAGGCGGTAAATCTGAAGGTGCTTCCGGTGCTATTACCGGTGGCGGAATGAACGTCTTTGTTAAAACAAAGGAAAGAGGCTCAGAGAAGATTATTACAATCTTAACCTTCATATTTGTAATTATATTTATGTTCCTAGCATTGCTAGTCAGTGTCTTAGGTAAATAACAAATTGAAAATGCCTGGCACACAGGCATTTTTCAATTAAAAAAGGAGTCGATCATGAAAAAATCAGTTTTGAAAAAGTATGCGTACTTAATTGCAAAAGTTGGTGCAAATGTTCAAAAAGGACAATATGTTGAATTAACAGTTGATGTCAATCAAGAAGTCTTAGCAGATTATATTGTTGAAGCTTGCTACAAATTGGGTGCAAGAATGGTTAAGGTTCGTTGGACTTCCGATAAAGTTGAGAAGACAACTTATAAGAAAGCCAAATTAGATGCACTTTGTGAATTCCCAGAATATGAGAAGGCAAGACAAGAATATCTTAATGAAAAACTTCCTTGCATGATTTACATTGAATCATCTGATCCAGATGCATTAAATGGTGTTGATGTTGCTAAATATACAGAAGTTAGACGCAGCAACATGAAAATCATCAAACCATATAGAAATTTAAGAGAAAATAAATATCAATGGATTATTGCTGGTGCAGCTTCACCTGCATGGGCAAAGAAAGTCTTTCCAGGAGTTCCAACCAAAAAAGCAGTCAATATGCTTTGGGATGCAATTTTAAAAACATCACGTTGTGATGATGATCCAATTAAAGCTTGGGATGAACACAATAAAGATCTTAAAAAGAGATTTGAATACCTCAATAGTCTTAATTTAGATTATCTTCACTATGAGTCTAAAAATGGCACAAATTTCAAAGTTTGGATGAACCCACTTTGTAATTGGCTTGGTGGTGGTGAAACAGGACAAGATTCTGGTATCTATTACAACCCAAATATTCCATCAGAAGAAGTATTTACTTCTCCACTTGCAGGAAAAGCAGAAGGTATTGTATTCTCAACAAAACCACTATCATTCCAAGGTCAATTAATTGAGCACTTCTCAATTAGATTTGAAAATGGTAAGGTTGTTGAAGTCCATGCTGAAAAAGGTCAAGAATCACTTGAAGAAATGGTTCATATGGATGAAGGCGCTGCAATGTTAGGTGAGTGTGCTCTTGTTCCATTTGAATCACCAATTAATGAAACAGGATTACTCTTCTACAATACACTTTATGATGAAAATGCAGTTTGCCACTTAGCATTAGGACACGGATTTACAAACCTCATCAAAGGTTACGAAAAGTATACCCAAGAAGAGCTCTTCAAAATGGGTGTTAATGATTCAAACTTACACGTTGACTTTATGATTGGATCAAGAGATCTCAACATTACCGGTTATACCAAAGATGGCAAGAAGGTTGCTATCTTCAAAAACGGCACTTGGGCCTTCTAATTAAATTTGAAAAAATACGAAAAAACCCGGGATTTCCCGGGCTTTTTTTGTTAAAATTCAAAGATTTCTTCAATATCAACTATTTGTGAGAAATTAAGTTTTCCTGTATCAAATATTAACTTTCTATTTTCTATATCAATACGTTTAATTTCCTTATTAATAATGTAGAAGTAACCATCATAATAAAACTTAATTTTGATTGGTCCACCTCTATAATTGGATAGAGCTCTATTTATCTTTTCCATCAAGTCTTGAGATTGAATTGGTTTATCAACTTTGTTTCTTTTGTATCTCATTTCTTCTAAACAAGTTGCTTGTTCTATTAAAGAAGAATAAGGAGCCCACTTTTTCATTCCGCGATCGCTCATTTATGGTGTCCTCCTATTTGATTGTGTCTTTCTTTTGCTGTAGATTCCTCTAAAAGAGAAGAAGTTCTTAAGATGATATCTTTTCCATATTTTCTTTTTAAAGAATCAATTGCTTTAGTCATATCTCGTTTTGTGTCTGCCTTCTTTTCTGTTTCGAACAAGTTTACTTGTTCATAACCCGCTGGAGAAAGTTGAGAGAATGTAATGTAGAGCCTTCTAATTTTTACATTTTTGCCAACATATTTATTAAAGATTTTAATTAAGTCTTCAAAAATTTTATCAGTGTCATCAACAGGATAGTCTAAAGTTACTTGATGAGAGAATCCTCCGCCACCTTCGGTTACAGAGTAACCACAAGCGACACCAAGACGTTTTGTCATCTTATTATGTTCTCTTAATCTCATTGATAAATCATCATTCATTTCTTTAAGAATTAAACGAGCTTGCTCTGGTGTGTAATCTTTCCAAAGAACTTGTCCTAATGAAAATGAAGTATCTTGAGGAATATATTTGTCTCTTAAATTGGTGTTATCAATGCCGTTTGCGTGTTCCCAAAGTTGCTCTCCCATAACGCCAAATTTTGCCTTCAAAAGGTTCTTATCAGTGTTGGCTAATTGACCAACGGTTTCAATACCCATTGCATTTAGTTTTGCCTCATATCCAAAGGAAATTCCCCACATTTTCGTGAGCGGAGTGATTTTCCAGAGCTTTTCTTTAATGTCTTTTTTGGACCATTGAGCAATGTATGGAGCACGCTTTTTTGCATCGGTATCTAACGCAACTTTTGCCATAAGCATGTTGTATGAAATTCCAGCTGTAGTGACTAATCCAGTTTCCTTAGTAATTGCCTTTTGAAGTTTTCTTACTAATTGATATGGAGTGCAGTCATAAGTTTTTAAATAAGGAGTTAAGTTTACAAAAAATTCATCAATGGAGTAAATGTGAATATCTTCTTCCGAAATATAATCCAAAACAATTGAAATTATTTGCGCTGATTTTTTAACATAAAGTTCCATTCTCGGTTGAGCTAAAATGAGTCCTTCGATTTTCGGAAGATCTCTTCTTCTGCAACGTGACGGAACGCCTTGTTCCTTTAGGAAAGGTGATACAGATAAAACAATTGTACCGTCTCCTCTAGTAGGATCACAGACAACAAGCGGGGTAGTGAAAGGATTCAAGTTTCTTTCTACGCATTCAACAAATGCATAGAAGGCTTTCATATCTATAACGGCAATGTTTCTCTCCATACTAATTATTTTACTCGAAACGCGTGAAATTATTAACTTAATTTATTAGTTTTTGATTTTTTGTGAATTAATTCTCAAAAATCATTTGGAAATAATGTATAATAATCCCAAGTGAGGTAAAACTTATGGATCTTCCAATTATTATTTTATTATCTGTAGTCTTAGTTTTGATGATTGTTTTGCTTGTTATTTTATTAAAGAAAAAATCAGGTTCAGCAGTCTCATCTGGTGACATGTCAGAAATTAAAGCAAGCGTCAATAATGTTGACAAACTTGTTGAGAAAACTGTTGAAAAAGTTATGGCTGAATCAATGGTCAAATTAACCAAGGAATTTGGGGAAAATACGCAAAAATCCTCGCAAAATCTCAATCATTTTCAATCTGAGATGACTGAATACCTCACAAAAAGAATCGAAGCTTTAAACAAACAACTAGATGAAAAAATTGCAACCCTCGACAAGAAGGTTGACGATAAATTAAAAGAAGGATTTAAGGGTACTTCAGAATCCATGGCCCAAGTTAGAGAAAGACTTCAAGCTATCAACGAAGCCCAAAAACAAATGGAAGGACTTGGAAAAGAAGTTGTTTCACTTAAAGGAATCCTTGAAGGCAACCAAACTCGTGGTCAATATGGTGAATATCAATTAAGAATGGTTCTCAATAACGTCTTTGGAGATACAATTGGATGTTATGAAGAACAGTACACCATGAAAAAAGTTAAAGATGGTGATGATGTTAGAGCAGACGCAGTTGTCTTTATGCCTGAACCAAACAAAATGATTGCAATTGACTCTAAATTCCCATTCCAAGATTATAAACGTTTATTTGATGCAGAAACTCCTGAAGAAAGAGAATCTTTAAAGAAGGATTTTGCTGCAGCAGTTAAACATCACATCACTGTTATCAAAGATAAATACATTGTTGAAGGAAAAACAGCTCCAGAAGCGTTAATGTTTATTCCAAATGATGGTGTCTTTGCATTTATTCATCACGACTTACAAGAAGTTGTTGATTATGCAAGAGAAAAGAAGGTTATCTTAACCTCTCCATCAACACTCCCTCCAATCTTAGTAACCATTAATATGGTTAGAATAGATGCAGAACGTGCGAAAAACGCCAAAGAAATTTCAAAACAACTTGGAATGCTTGGCAAACAATTTGAAATGTTTGGAAGAGAGTGGGATTCACTTTCAACTCAACTCGAAAGAGCTTCTAAGGCTAAAGAAAAACTCGATTCTAGAGTTACAAAAATTAATTCAAAATTCGGTTCTATCGCAGGTTCGGACCTTCAAGAAATTGAAGCGGAAGAAGCTCCTGAATTATTACCGGAGGATATTGAATAGCCAGCTTAGCTGGTACATGGGCCTGTAGCTCAGTTGGGAGAGCGTCTCGTTCGCAACGAGAAGGTCGCCGGTTCGATCCCGGTCAGGTCCACCAATTAATATGGAATATATTTTATTTGCGTTTCTAGCTTTGCTAGCAAGCGCTGCAAACACAATATTTAATAGAATTTCTGCTAATAGAATTGGGAGCATAGTCTCCTCGGTTATAAAAGCATTTTTTATTGTTATCGCATGCTTTATCATTAGCGCTAGTTTCGGTCATTTGAATCAACTCTATTCTTTAACAAAAGAACAATGGATATGGGTTGGTGTTTTAGGCTTAGTCACTTGTGTTGACTGGATCTTCTATTTTCTCTCTATAAAGAGAGCTCACTTAGAAGCTTTCTCTCCATTTGAAGCATCATGTGTTTTGTTCTTATCTAACTTGTTATTTTCAATCTTTATGTTTTCATCTGTCACCAAAGGTGGAACGCCATTAAATATTGTTTTATTCTTCCTTGGTTTAGCGTGTTTATTGGGTGCAATGATTTTTGCAGTTCTTAACAAGAAAATCAATCCAACTACTAAAAAATTGTGGGTTGTGTATGCTACAGTAACTGCCTTAGCAATGGCATTTACATTAGTAATTGTTAAAACAAAGTTAACAGAAGTTCCATCAGATGTTATTGCATATCATCAAATGTTTATTGTCTTTGTGGTGTGCGGAATTATGATGTTTGCAACCAAGGCATATAAAGAACTTAAAACTGTTGGTTGGAAAGATTATCTCAAGTTCTTTATTGCTGCATTATTTAATGCCCTTTTAATGGTATTTAGATACAAAGCATTCTCATATAGCAATGCTATTCCATCAATAATTAACTGTATTGTGTCATTTGACTTTGTTCTTGTATCTACTGCTACAGTATTGTTCTTTAAAGCACAAAACAAAAAACAGTTAATTATTTTAATAATTATCGTTAGTGCAGGTATGGCCTTGAATGTGGTTTCAGGGCTTGTATAGAAAAAATATGTTTATAAATCAATAATTTTGATTTACAATAAAAACACTTTGAAAAAGAAAGAAGGAAAACATAATGCCATTAGTTAATACTAAAGAAATGTTTGAAAAAGCATACAAAGGCGGATACGCAATTGGTGCTTTTAACTGCAATAACATGGAAATTGTCCAAGCTATTACAGAAGCTGCAAAAGAATGTAATTCTCCAGTTATTCTTCAAGTTTCAGCAGGTGCACGTAAATATGCAAAACCTGTCTACTTAAAGAAAATGGTTGAAGCAGCTGTTGAAGACACAGGTCTTCCAATTGTCTTACACTTAGACCACGGTGCAGACTTTGAAATGTGTAAAGATTGTATCGATGGAGGTTTTACCTCAGTCATGATCGATGCATCAAGCAAACCATTTGAAGAAAACATCGCAATTACACGTAAAGTTGTCGAATATGCACACGCTCACAAACCATACGTTACAGTCGAAGCTGAACTTGGTACTTTAGCAGGCATCGAAGATGATGTTAAAGTTGAACACGGTAGTGAATCATATACCAAACCAGAAGACGTCGAAGAATTCGTTCGTAGAACCGGTTGTGATAGCTTAGCCATTGCTATCGGCACTTCACACGGTGCTTATAAGTTCAAACCAGAACAATGCACACGTGATGAAAACGGTGTTCTTTGCCCACCTCCACTAAGATTTGATATTCTTGAAGAAGTCTCAAAGAGACTCCCAGGATTTCCAATCGTTCTTCATGGTTCAAGCTCTGTTAACCAAGAATACGTCAAGATTATCAATGATAATGGTGGCGCACTCAAAGACGCAGTTGGTGTTCCAGAAGCACAATTAAGACAAGCAGCAAAATTAGCTGTTTGTAAGATCAATATCGACTCTGACTTAAGACTTGCTATGACAGCAGGTATCAGAGAACACTTCATGGCTCATCCAGATCACTTCGATCCACGTCAATATGTAGGCGATGGCCGTAAGTATGTCAAAGAAGTTGTCAAACACAAAATCATGACAGTTCTTGGCTCTAACGACAAAATTTAATAAATAAAACACTAGATTTAAAGCGCGAAAATATCGCGCTTTTTTCTTTGTTTTCATATTGCAATAATATCTTTTTAATGATAAAATTACGATAGGAGGATTACATTATGGAATGTATTATCCCATCATCAGATTTAAGAAACAGATATCCTGAAGTTTCAAGACGTTGCAAAGAAAGCAACAAACCAATTTACATTACTGTAAATGGTAGAGGAGACACTGTTCTTTTAAGTATGGAATATTACGAACAATTAGAAGCTGAAATTGAGCTTTTAAAAATGTTTGCAGCCTCCGAAAAGGATATTGCAGAAGGTAGAATCGATACAGCCGAAAACGCTATTAAGAGACTCAGAGAAAAGCATTTTAAATGAATTACAAAGTAATTTTTACTGCTGAATTTGAGGAACAACTTGATAACATTTTAGACTATATTGAGCGGTTGTTTTCTAAGGAATATGCCGAAGAATATTTTAATTATTTAATTTCCCAATTAGATAATTTATCTGTATTCCCAAACATCGGAATCAAAATAAGGCCGCTTATTCTTTCTACAAAACTAACGAACGCTTTTGTATCAAGGAAAAACATTATTTTCTATCGCATTGAGGAAGAAACTAAACAAATTTTCTTGATTGCATTAGCGAGCGCATCTGAAAATTATTTAAATCTGATGAACTAAACGAAAACCAAGCAATAACCCCGCTTGGTTTTTCGTTTGGAAACTTATTGACTAAATTTTATCATTTTGATAAAATTTAAGTATTATGGAACCATTAGCAGAAACACTTAGACCTAAAACCCTCGATGATGTCATTGGTCAACACCATCTTTTAGACAAAGGAAAATTAATGCGCAAAGTGATCGAATCAGGTCGCATTTGTAACATGATTTTTTATGGTCCTCCAGGAATTGGAAAGACCACACTTGCAAATATTATTGCAGATAGTACAAAAATGAGTCTTCATAAACTTAATGGTACAACCGCAACAATTGAAGACATCAAACGTATTATTGACGAAGCAAAATCTTTATTTTCACAAAACGGAATCTTGCTTTATTTGGATGAAATCCAATATCTCAACAAAAAACAACAACAATCCTTACTTGAATTTGTTGAAAGAGGAGACATTACATTAATTGCTTCTACTACAGAAAATCCATATTTCTATGTTTACCCAGCATTACTTTCCAGATGCACAGTATTTGAGTTTAAATCACTTAAGTCAGAAGACATCATGGAAGGCATTAAAAGAGCTGCAAAAAAGCTCAATGTAAAGATAAATGGTGAAGCATTAGAAAGACTTGCTCTTGGCTCTAATGGAGACATGAGAAAAGCTCTTAACAATTTGGAATTTTTAGCTAATGGGTTATCTAAGGATAAAAGAACTATAAACCTTGATTTAGTTGAACAATTAATTTCTAAAGCAAACATTTCATATGATAGAAGCGAAGATCATCATTTTGATAACCTTTCAGCATTAATGAAATCACTTAGGGGCTCTGATCCAGATGCAGCAGTATTTTACCTTGCTAAAATGTTAGAAGCTGGTGATTTGGTTACAGCCGCAAGAAGACTTCTTTGTTCAGCTAATGAAGATGTTGGTTTAGCATATCCACAAATTATTTCAATCGTTAAAGATGCTGTTGATACCGCACTACAACTTGGCATGCCAGAAGCATATCTTCCATTAACAAATGCTGCAATTTTAATTGCAACCGCTCCAAAATCAAATTCTGGTTGTGTTGCTTATAACGCTGCAATAGCCGATATTAGACAAGGCAAGGGCGTTGGAGTTCCGCGCGAACTTCAAAACACACATTATGATGGTGCAGACGCTAAGGTAAAAGGACAAAATTATAAGTATCCACATGATTACGCTCATCATTGGGTAAAACAACAATATTTACCAGATGATATTAAGAATCACAAATACTACAAACCTGGTGATAATAAATTTGAACAAGCCAATAAAGAATATTGGGAAAAAATCAAGAAATAGCGGGGAAAACATATGGAAAAACGTAAAATTATCATAGATTGTGACCCAGGACACGATGACGCTGTTGCTATTATGATGGCAGGCTCATACCCTGGTTTTGAGTTGCTCGGAATTACTGTTGAAGCAGGCAATCAAACTATTGAGAAAACTGTCTGTAACACCCTTAATTTAGTTCAATATTTAGAACTTGATGTTCCAGTAGCAGCAGGAAAAGGTATTCCACTAAAAAGATCTCCAATGAACTGTGCTGAAATTCATGGAAAAACAGGTCTTGATGGATTTAAGTTCCCTAAGTTAATGAGAAAAGCTGATGATAGGGATGCTGTTGAACTAATTTATGACCTTCTCAAGGAACACAAACACGTAACTTTGGTTCCAACCGGACCTTTAACTAACATTGCAAAGGTAATTATGGACCACAAAGATGCTGTTAAGTGGATTGATGAGATTGTTTTGATGGGCGGTTCTATTGGACACGGAAATGTTAGTCCTGCAGCAGAGTTTAATATTCTTTGCGACCCTGAAGCAGCGGATATTGTTTTTAACTCCGGAATTAAAGTAAAAATGTTAGGTCTTGATGTAACTAGAAAAGTTCTTGTATTACCAGAAATAATCGAGAAAATGCAGGGAATTCACAACAAAATCGCGGATTTGTTTGTAGCCTTAATGGTAGAATTCAACAAGAATCAAAAGAAGATTTTCGGTTTTTCTGGCGGACCACTTCATGACCCTGCAACAATTGTATCTTTAATCAATGAAGACGTAGTTAAATTCCATTATATGAATGTTGTAATTGATGTCACTGGTGGACCAAGTTATGGTCGTACAAATTGTGATCAATTCAATTATTTACATCAAACTCCAAATGCTTGGGTAGCAGTGGACATTGATGTTGAAAAGTATTGGGAAGAGATCGAAAAAGGTTTAAGGAGATATTCAAAATGAGAAACATCTATGTTTTAGGCTCTTTAAATTCTGATTTAGCAATATCAACAGACAAATTCCAGTTGAAGGCGAAACAGTGAAAGGAGAAAGTTTTAAAGTCGGCTGTGGTGGTAAGGGTTTAAACCAAGCTGTCGCAGCAGCTAAACTTGGTGCTAAAGTTAAATTTTGCGGTGCAATTGGAAAAGATCAATTTGGAAAAGACATGAAAATATGGTTAAAGATTAACAAAGTTAATACTTGCCATATTAAAACAGTTTCTGAGGTATCTAGTGGTGTTGCAGTGATTATTTTAAATAACAGTAACAACAGAATTATTCTTGATTTGGGTGCAAATCTTAAAATATCAGTAAAGGATATTGATTCATTCTTAGCTAAGTCTAGAAAAGGTGATATTTTTGTAACTCAACTTGAAAATAATATTTCAGCAATTTGCTATGCCTTAAAGATTGCAAAAGAAAAAGGCATGATCACAGTGCTTAATCCAGCACCTGCGAACGTTGAAATTAAACAAGCTCTCAACTATGTTGATTACTTAATTCCAAACGAAACAGAGTACAAGGTTTTAAAGGAACATATCTCAAAAGATACAAATTTAATCATTACCAAAGGTGCAGATGGTTATGAATATAAGTCAAAAGATTTTTCTTTTGCTGAAATAGCCCCGAAAGTCAAAGTGGTTGATACCACAGGGGCTGGCGACTGTTTTGTTGGCGCATTCGCCTATATGCTTGCAAGCGGAAATCCTGTTGATAAAGGAACTCTTGATTTAGTAACAAAAATCGCGTCGATATCTACAACGCGATTTGGAAGTTCAATTTCTTCTCCAACTATGGAAGAAGTTAAAAAATTCTAGTTATTAGAAACTGGGGCAAAGTCTCCAGTTTTATTTTTAATTGTTTCAAACACAAACAAGATAATTAATTGGAAGATTATTGAGAAGATACATGCGCCTGCAACATCTGTTAAGAAGTGTGCTATAGCAAGAAGTCTAGAAAGCATAATAACAAGCCAATAAACTCCACCAATTAAAACAGCTACTGGAACCATCCATTTCTTTTCACTTAACTTTGTTAAGGATAAGAATAATGGAAGCATTGTCATAACTACAGCAGCATTCATAGAATGTCCTGAAGTAAATGATTTACATTCATGAACTTTAAATCCAAATAATGGATCCCATTGATACCATTCTCTGAATGAATATGAACTATTTACAAAAATGAGTCTTGGACGTGGGCGAGATGCTAAATATTTAATAACTTCACCGAGCCCTGCAATTGCAGCAATACTAAATAGCATTATTAATGCAACCCAGAATGTTTTCTTTGGATCTAATTTTTTAAGATTTTTCCAGGTAAAGAAACCAATTACTAAATCAGAAGCAATAACTAGGAATAATACCATCATTTCGCCAATTGCGATTTGATTTGGCTGTACGTGTGGAATTACTTCTACAAACTCTGTTCCGGATGTGTATGCAAAGAAACTAACACCAACAATTCCAAATATTCCGAAGAACTTCAAAAGGAATTGCCAGACCTTTGATTTTCTATTTGTGGTAAAGAATAGAGCAGTACCCGCAAACGCACCAAAAGCGTTAGTGACTAAAGGTCCAATTAAACACAAAATAATGGAGAAAACTGGTATATTTAACTGATATTTGTCGTATAAACCACGCGAAAATGAATAATCATATTTACAACCTAAAATGAAAATAACAACTGCAATTAAAAAGAAACAACCAATAGGAATTAAATATTGTAATTTCTTACTCTTGAGCATTTACTTTTTTCCTTCTTCTGAATCTCTTTTCTTTAGCTAATTGTTTTCTAACTTCCTCAGCCTCTTCATGAAGGCCCATTTCTTCTAGTTGCTCAGGAGTGAATTTCTTCTTGCCACGTTTTCCAATTAAAACTAAAAGGATACCAAAGACAATGAAGATAAATTCTCTAATACGATAAATTAAGCCAACGCCAACGCCAACGGTTTTGATGGCTTCTTCTGATGTTAATAAGAAACCTAATGCAAAAGTCATACCACCTTCACGTGTAGATGCTTGCATAGGAATAATAAATAAAATGTTACCAATTAAGGAAGCGATACCCATGATTAAAATACCATCAATAAAGCGGGCATCAACTCCAAAGTTTCTTACAAAGAACCAATAGAGTAAGAAGTATTCGAGAGCTTCTAATAATCTAGTGCCAAATTGAATTGACAAAGCAACAATAAAACGAACAGGTGAATTCCTAAATTCACGAATGTTATCATCAATTTCAATGTAGGATTGTTTATTCTTTTCAACTACAGGAATGAGTTTCTTCTTTAAAAGAGGAATCTTGCAAAGGAATCTCATAACTGGATAAGCAAATCCATTTTTACGTCTCAAAATGAAAAGCAAAAACAATCCAAATAGTAAGCCACCAGAAACAAGAACAAGGATTGCAACCCAAGTAATGACTGGTAGACCCATAATCATTCTAACCATGACAACAATAGCAGCGGTAATCCAGAGCATTATGTGTCCGAATGTATAAAGAAGAGAGAATGTTAGAGTTGAAGAAGCAGATTTTTCAGTTGAACAATATCTCTTCAATTCCATGATTCTATAAGGCTCTCCACCAACTAAACCTGCTGGAGTAACATTGTTAAGAGCAAAACCTGCTGCGCAGATTTTAAACATAGAAAATATATTTATTTTTCTCGATTCTTCTGCAAGTATTACTTTGTAACAAAGAGCGTGGAGGACATAAATAACAATCCACAAGCCACACAAAATACCAAGTAATGCTAAAGAATCTAACGAGAAAACCATTCCCCAATCAACATGAGGAAGATCAGCCTTCCATAAAAGAATGCCAATGCCAGCAAGTCCAATAGCAAAGAATATTAATTTGTATTTAAATTTCATTTAAAATATTCCTTTGCGCATTTCTTGGCGAGCTTTTCAACCTTATATTCAAGAATGAGATTGATAGGTTCAAGAATCACAACAAGGAAAGCAAAATGCCAACACGCAAAACCTGTAAGCAACAAAACTATCATTACAATTGTTCTAAGATTTACTGTTTCTAGGTTGCCAAGTTTAAATAATAAAACATGTTTTTTAAATTCGTTTGCAACTTCTTCTGGAATGACACCGCCATTCTCATCAATCTTTTGTTTTAAGAGTTGAATTCCTTTGTTTTCTTTTTCCTGTTGTTTTGTATAAGATATGTAGGATTTGAAGGAGATTTTGTTCAAAAAGCTGAGGTTTTTGCGCTCACTTTTGAATTGTTCTTCTAATTCTTCTGATCTTGATAATTCGCTGTGAAGACCAACAATCCACATATAAACTTGTTTGTAATAATCTGCTAGTCTTGCTTGTCTAGAATGGAACCATGCACAAACAGGAACAGCAATTAAGAATATCCACCAGCTCCATTGAATGTCTGTAAACGGAATGTTGTCGAACATACAATGAACTGCTAAGCCAACATAAGCAGCAAAATAGACAAGGCCGTCACAAAAACCATCAAACATACGTCCATAAAGCGACCCGCAGTGGTTAAGTCTAGCGATTTGACCATCTGAACAATCAAAAATGATGGCGAGTAGGAATAAAACAACTCCACCAACGTTAATCCAAATGTTATGGAATGCAAACATGACGCCGCCAGCGACGCCACAAATCATTGAAATCCATGTTGCAACGTTTGGTGACCAGTGTCTCTTGGCCATCGCTTTTGCAAAAATAAAACTAATAGGTTCCCAGATATATGTATCGATTGGGTCATTTATTGCTGGGCACTTTTGAATATCTTTTCTTTTCATAGCACGATAAGTTTTACCATAAATTATAATTTATAGCAACAAAATGAAATTAATGGAAAAAACGTGTGAAAAATTTAATTGTAAAAATCCCCGCGTTTTCACGGATATTTCTGCAAAAAAGCCTATAATTCACGGTCCATTTATAAAATAAATATTTGCTTTTTATTTTTTATATGTCTATACTCATAGGAGCTTATGAACACACTCATTTTAGCATTCATATCACTCGCAGTATTTGGCCTCTTGCTCTTCATTGATAGTAAAGTGAAGGGTAATTTTTCAATTCTTATTAAAGTGTTGTCTTTACTATTTGTTGGTGTGCTTATTGGTGGCCTCGTCCTCTTTTATGGACAAGCAATTTTTGAAACAATTCAAGTCGACTTTAAATCATTCACAAATCTTAGAAACTTCTTCAGTTCGAAAATTTTAGGAGCTATTGCAATTGTGTTGATTTACTTGTTTGTCTTCCTCAAGATGTTCTTTATCGTCTTTAAATTTATTACTAAACAAACATTTGAAAGAGAGGAAAAAGCAGTTGATCTAGTCTCAATTGTCTTTGATATTGCTGTTGTGCCTTGTATAGTTTTAGCTTCAGGTGCATCTTTAGTTTTAGTTGTACCAGCAATTATATCCTTATTATTAACAGGACTAGCTTTAACCAAAAAGTTAGTCTTTTGTTTTTCTTATAATAAAAATAAGGAGGTATTAGCATAGTATGTTGTTATACGGAATAGCTGCTGCATCCTTAGTTTTATTTGGAATAACTTTATTTATCTTATCAAAGGTAAAAAATGTTAACTATACCCTTTTAAGAAGAATCATTACTCTAGTGGTAGCTGGAATTTTTGTTGTTAGATATATGTCCTACAGAGAGTTACAGTTACTCGAAACATATGAAACTATTTATGATTTTAGAATTGCGGG
Organism: Candidatus Fiminaster equi; assembly: GCA_018064745.1. Lineage (GTDB taxonomy): Bacteria > Bacillota_I > Bacilli_A > RFN20 > CAG-826 > Fiminaster > Fiminaster equi. Next base: position 11,072 of record JAGHUR010000030.1, on the reverse strand, counting down.
ATCCGGACCTTCTTCAAGCTCATTGAATATTTTAGGTAATTTCGGTATATGGTTCGAAATTGTTGGATTTTTATTAATTGTGACCGAACCATTCTTTGATTCAAAAATAACTAAATTCTTATCAATGTATGTAGCAGCTCCATTAATTTTACTTTGTTTTGCAATAATGCCTTATAGCTACTTAATGATGAGAGGAAACTATGATGTAACTTTAACATTCGTTTTGTATGGAATTGAAATAGGTGCTCTTGTTGCACTTTGTGCAACAAAATGGTTAAAAGATTGGAAAACCAAATTCTATAGACCAACAATTATTAAAGGTTTAATTGCTACATTGTTCTTCTTAATTGCTGCCATTCCAACCTTCTTGCCACAAAGTTTATTTGGACAGGCACCTGTTTTGTGGCATGTAAAAAATCTTGAATTTACTCATAGAATCTTTATTTACACAATTATTCTTATTCCACCTTTCTTTATTTACTTTTTCTTAAGAAGTCAAAGCAAACCATTTATTCGTTATACATTATTGGTTATTACTTTAAGTGTCACAATTAACTTTACCGCATTTACTAAGTATGACGCCATTTTTGAACCTTGGAGATGGCCAATCCACCTTTGTAATACAGTCTTATATGTTTTACCAATCTGTCTTATTTTCAAGCCAAAACGTCTATTCTATTTCACATATTTCATAAATGTATTTGGTGCTTTGTTTGCTATCCTAATGCCAAACACTAACGTTAATGAAAACGTATTAAATCCAGATATTTGGCGCTTCTGGTTCAACCACGGTATCGCATTTTGGATGCCACTTCTTGCAGTTGCCTTGAAGATATATGAAAAACCAAAACTAAAACAATATTTCTACTCAACAATTTGGTTTACATGTTATTTCGTTTTAGTGTTGGTTATTAACTCTGTCTTTTCAGCCTACAAAGGTGTTACATTTAACTTGTTTGGAGTTACTCACATTATCGGAGATTCGGATTTCTTCTTCTTGAACAGTGACTTCTTGCCTGATAAATTCGGTGAGGCTGGCAAAAATATATACAAGATGACCGTTGAAATACCTTTGCCTGGTGCTCCACAACCCCTCATACTTAGACCTGCGTTCCAATCTATATATTTTGTAGCTTATTTCTTACTTGGATTTGGAATGTGGTTTATATATTTATTGTTTTATAAAATCGCAGATTCACATTATGAATTACATCTTAAATTGCGCTCTATTAAATTTGAAAGAATCGCGCTTGAATCAAAACTTGATGGAAGGAGTTTAAAAGAACCTATGGATGCAAATGCTGGAATTAGTTATAAACTAATACACTTCTCTAAGAAGTATGCTGGACGAAAAGTTTATGCTGTTAAAGACGCAAATTTAGAAGTTTATGGTGGCGAAATTTTCGGTTTCCTTGGACCAAATGGTGCTGGTAAATCAACCATTATTAAGTCGACTGTTGGTATTCAACCAATTAGTGAAGGCAACATACAAATTTGTGGTTATGATTGTTCTGCACAACCAATTGAAACCAAATCATTGATAGGTTTCGTTCCTGACCACTATGCCTTATACGAAAAGCTTTCTGGACGTGAATATCTCAACTATATTGCAGATATTTATAAAGTTTCTAAAGAAGATCGTGATGCGCGTCTTGCAAAATACATTAAACTCTTTGAATTGGAGCAAGCAATCGATAATAAAATTAAGACCTATTCACACGGCATGAAACAAAAGATTACTATTATGGCCGCATTAATTCATGATCCTAAAATATGGATTCTTGATGAACCACTTACGGGTCTTGACCCACAATCAATTTTCCAAGTTAAACAATGTATGATTGAACACGCAAAAGCTGGCAATATCGTATTTTTCTCATCTCATATCATTGATATTGTTGAAAAACTTTGTTCAAGAATTGCAATTATTAAAAAAGGACAAATTTTATGTGTTAGAAATACAGCAGATATAGAAAAGGAGAACGGATCACTCGAAACATATTATCTCGATATGATTGGAGATACTGTAACTGAGCGTAAAACAAATGAAAAATAGTGAAACATCAAAGAAGAATAGATTTGTAAATTTCTTTGCAAAGATTAAGTCGAATGTAAAGGGATATTTTGATGCTACCCACATAAAGTTCAAAAAGTTCTTCACTAAAGAAAACCTTTCTTATGACTTTGATAAATACAAAGCATTTACAGCTTTACAAGCACGCGAGGTTTTCTCTAAGGAAAGTCAATCTAACGAAAGAAAAGACAAAATTATTCGCATAGTACTAATGATTCTTAAGTTTGTGGTTGTGGTTGGTGTTGCTTATGCTTTGTGCTTTGTTATTGGAACATTTGGTGTCATATTACCAAAATCATTCTTCAGTCTATTTGTTTTCTTCACAACTATAATGTTTGTGTTGCAACTTATAAGTACCATTGTGAGCTCAACTAAAAACTATTATATTTCTGAAGATAACAAAGTTTTAATTACTTTCCCTTCTAAGGGTGCAAGTCTTTTCTTGTCAAAAATGACAATTGAATATTTAAAACAACTTAAGAATACGGTTGATTTCTACTTACCAGTATCTATTGGCATTATTATTTATACTGCTTTAACAAATCCATTATCCCCGTTACCACTTTACTCAGTTGTTTGGATTGTTTTCCCAGTTATAGTGATGGTTGCAATTATTGTTTTATTAGGATCTTTGATTTCAGTTTTATATTTACAGTATTTGAGATTAGTTAAAATTGTTCCTGCTGTTAGATTGGTATTGGTTGGTGCTATATTTGCATTGATTATTTATGGAGCAGTCTTGCTTATTGGTTTAATTCCTCCAGATTTAAATCTACTAAATACATGGAATACAATTAGAGCAAATATTGATTCATTCTTAAATACTTTCTCAAACGTTATGGTTCCTGTTAGTTGGTTCTGTAACTCAATTGTTGGTGTTACAAGCCCATCATATAAAGGATATAGATTAAACGGGGCTTGCTTTGGTAAATTCTTTGCAGTTCTTGGTTGCACAATTGTGCTATTCTTCATTGTCTTCTTTGTTGTTAAAGCATTGTTCTTGCATATGATGACTAAATCAGTTGACTACGAGAAGGTTAATGAAAAAGCACATCACCGTAATCATGTGCATCATAAACATTCTACATTTGCATTTAAAGAATTAAAGATTTCATTTAGAACATTTGAAGTTTCAGCAACCTATATTGTTACTTATGTTTTAATTCCACTTTTAATCTACTTAATTTGTAAGATTTTTGATGCTATTAATACGTCTATGAAAGGCAATATGCTTTCCATTATGTTTATTGTTCTTCTTATTGTTTTGCCGCTTCTTGCATCAAATGCTCCACTTGCTTCGGCCTATTCTAGAGAAGGCCATGCTGGATACATTAAGAAAACAAAACCAATACAGCCAACAACCCCAATGCTATCTAAATTGCTTTTCAATCTCATTCTTTCAATTCCGTCTATTTTTGTGAGTATGTACATTGTTGGAATTTTTGGAAAGATTGATATTGGTACAGTAATTATTGTTGGCGTTTGTGTTTTGTTGCTTCAATATGCTCATATTTTCTATAGCTCAACTTTGGACTTTGTTAATCCAAAGAATGAAAATTATCAAATTGAAGGTCAAAATGCTAAAAACAGTAATGAAAATATTTCTACTGTTGTTGCTTTTGTTATTTCATTCTTGTTTGCATTCCTTGTTTTCTTCTTTTTCCAAGAGCAAGTTCTTGCACACGCAGAGACATTCTTACCTGCCGCAATTAGGTTATTAATAATTTGTATCTTAACCTTTGGCTCATGCTTGCTTCTTTATTTCTTAAAAATGAAAGCATACTTTATGGAGAAATAGTTATGAAGAAACCAGTTATTATTCTAGTTGCTTTAATATACATTATCTCGATTGTTATCGTTGGTTTTATTGGCATTCAAGCCAGGGTGTTCAATCCAGTTGTTTTCGTCAATGATTTAAATGTAAATTTTGATGAGAATCTTGTCAAAATAGACAGTCCTGCAGAAGGCGTTGATTATGCTTACAGAATTTTTGCAAATAGTGAAGTTACATTTACAGTTACTGCAAATGTTCTTCCAAATGACGCTACAAATAAAAGATGTGTATTTGAAAAACGCGATGAATCATCATCATATACATTTGAAACCCAATTTAATGGAGAATACACAATTGCATCATTTAAATGTGAAGCAGCACCAGCAGATGGTGTCTATTCATTAAGAATGAAAGTAAAACCTACAGATGGAAATAAATCTTTATTTAAAGTATTTGATATATTCGTTTATAACTTTTAAAAAAGGAGGGCACTAATAGACTAATTAAATAAAATACAATTTAATAAACAAACTTATAATTCAATTAAAAAGAAAGGAAATATATAAAATGAAAAAAAGAATTTTAATTTTACCGCTTCTTGCTATGGCATTAGCTTCATGTAATGGTGGGGAAGAACAAAAAGATCAACCATCAATTGTTGCTACAATTACCTTAAACAAGAATGCACTCTCACTCGATCCTGAGGAGAAAGAAACCCTTGTCGCAGATGCTAAAAATGGACAAGGTGCAGTTACTTGGTCATCAAATAATACAGCTATTGCAACCGTTGATGCAAATGGTTTAGTTACTGCTGTTGCAAGTGGTAGCGCAACAATTACAGCTACATACAGTGGTGTCACAGCAACTTGTGTTGTTACAGTTAAAGGCGTAGCCGATCACTACAAATTAGCAGCTGTTTACAAAAATGCTAACTTAAAGGACTTTGAAACTAACGTTAAAGATGATGAAGATAACTTTAGAGGCCAAACAAGCATTGTTATGGAAGTTGGAGACGATAACGCTCTTGTTTTAAAACCAACTTTATCAATTATTGACAAAGCAACATTCCAACCAGTTAGCGAAGATGTCTGGACATTCGACTATGAATATAAATTAGAAAAATTTGTTGATGGTGCTTATGCAGACACATCAGAAAACTATGGCGCATTTGATGCAAAAAAATGTGAATTTGACTTCAACGAAGACGCCATTGGAAAACAATTTAGATTAACAGTTATTCCAGGCGGATTAAGCGAAGAACAAAAAACAAAAGCAGAATATAAGACAATTGTCGAATTAAAAGTTTTTGATGGTTATAACGTCTATACTGCTGATGAACTCGCATATTTCCATGATATCAATATTGATAAAAGATGTAGACTAGACGACACCCTTGGAGAAAATTACAATGCCAACTGGGTCTCATTTAGAAAGCAAAAAGGTTTATCAGAAACCTATGTTGCACCAAGCATTTTCTTGCAAAGCAACATTAAAATTCGTAAAGAAAATGTTCCAGCAGAATTTTTCTGGAAAGCAGAAGATGAGGCAGGAACGCCAGATTTATTAAAAGATGGTACCGATGTCTATATGCACTATTCAAGAGGATTCACATTTAATGGAAACTATTTCGACATTGATACAAGTGAATTCCCTGTTTGTGGTAACTGCTGGGAACCAAAAGACAACATTTCACACTCAACATTATTTAAGGTTTGTGAAAATGCAAATGATGTTGATGCTTATCCAACATTAAAGAATTGTACATATTTCGGTAACGGTCCACGTGGTCTTGATGAATCAAGAAGACTTGGTTTAATCTTCTTCAAAGTTTCACATGCAACCACTGAAACAAATACAGTTATTCATGCAACATTTGATAACTTCAATGTTTCACGTGCTGTTATTTCATTCTACGCAGAGTATTTACAATCAGACATTAATCTTAAAGATTGTACAGTTTCAGAAGGATATGCTAATGGCGTATTCTTATACTCAAACGGTAACATGAACATTGTTAATAGTAAATTAACAAACTTTGGTGGCCCAGTTATTGTTACAAGCGGACAAGACGAAACAAAAGTTGGCTTCCACGTCAATGTTGATAACAATTCCGTTTTAGAAAACTATGTTGATGGAGAAGAACCTTGGTTCATCAACACAGGTGCAGCTGCTGCAATGCCATTATTTAAATCTGCTGATGCTTCTTTCTTAAATAAAGTTGGTAAAACTATGATTAAAAATCAAGACGGCAATCAATTAATTAATGTTATTCTCGTTAACTATGGATTATGTCCATATGTTAAATGTCAAATCGGATCATCAGGATCTCCAATGGGAATTGACAAAAACGATGGTGATAAAGCAACAACATATGTATCAGATTTATATGGTGGAAAGACTAAGTTCTTAAGTGAAAATGGCGGTGAAGTCACACTTGAGGGAGAAACTATTGTTGGTGGAGATCCAACACCATTTGCTGGTGCAAACTTCTTTGATATATTGCAATTTAATGAAGCGTTTGGTTTCGTTTCATTTATCACCGGACTCTCAGCCTATATTCCAGAATAATTTTCGCTAATTTAAAAAACAACTAAGAGGCAATTATATTTGCCTCTTTTTTGTTGTATATTAACATATATGAACATACGTGTTATACTTTTTGTCGCAAAGCGAGATATTTTATAAATGGGAAAAGCGTCAATTGAAAAACCATGGATGAAGTACTATCAAGAATTTGATGGTGATTTAAGTTCCACCAAACAAACCCTCTATAGTTATTTAAAACAAACATCAAAAGAGTATGGTAATTTTACGGCTTTAAATTACTTTGGTAAGAAATATACTTACAAAGAAATGCTTGGAAAAATTGATCACTACGCTGATTGTTTTACAGACTTAGGAATCAAAAAAGGCGAGAACGTAGTTTTTGTTACTGCAAATCTTCCTGAAACAATTTATTCATTTTATGCATTAAACAAGATTGGTGCTGTTCCAGTTCTTGTTGAGCCAAGAATGGCTAAAGCTCGTATTGAACACTTCATTGAAATGGTCCACGCAAAGACCATGATTATCATTGACCTTGTTTATCCAAAGATTTATGACCTTTTTGAGAAGCACAATATCGAACACGTTTTAGTTCAAAACGCTTCTTACTCATTACACAAATATCAAAAGTTTTTTAAAGCAATCTTTTCAAAGCATACAAAGATTGAATACAGCAACATAATCGAGAAATTCACGGATTTTTCAAAAAGATATGTCCCTCATTGTGCAGTTGAAGCTCCGTTTGTAGAAGGTGCAACAGCAGTCGTAACTCAAACTGGAGGCACAACTGGAAATCCAAAAGGCGTTATGCTTACAAATGAAGGATTAAATACGATTGCTTTAAGCTTTAATTACACTCATAACGACTGTGTTCCAGGTGATAAATTCTTGAACATCATGCCAATCTTTACATCTTATGGTGTTGTTTGTGGTGTTCATATGGCACTAACTCAAAGAACTGAAGAAATTCTTATTCCAAACTTTACACCAAAGAAATTTCCACTCTTAATGAAGAAACATAAACCTGCTGCAGTCATTGCTGTGCCAGCATTCTATGAAATTTTCATTAAAGACAGACATGTTAAGAACATTGATTTAAGTAATTTAAAATTTGCAGTTTCTGGTGGAGATTTACTAAATCCAAAACTTGAAGTTGCTATTAATAAATTCTTTAAAGACCATCATTGTAAATACAACATCTGCCAAGGTTATGGTCTTTCTGAAACAACCGCAGTTACAGCATTTAACTGCATCTATAAAGCTAAATCAGAAGGCTTACCACTTTGCACTAGTACAATGGGTATTTTTGATCCAAAAACTGGAAAAGAACTTGATTACAATGAAAAAGGCGAAATTTGTATTAGCGGTCCTTCAATTATGAAAGGATACTATGATAATGAAGAAGAAACAGCTGCCGTTATGAAAAAGCACGACGACGGTCAAGTTTGGGTTCATAGTGGTGATATTGGTTATTTTGATGAAGACGGTTTCCTCTTCTTTGAAGGCAGATTTAAATTTGTTATTCCAAGATTTGATGGACACAAAAATTTTCCTGTACAAATTGAAAGAGTAGTTAATGGTTATAAAGGCGTAGTAAATGTTGCTGTTGTTCCATGCAACGACAGAGAGCATTCACAAGGTCAATATCCACTTGTTGTTGTCGAATTAGAAGACAAACTTGCAGATAAAGAAAAAACAAGATTAGGAATACTCAAGTATTGTAAGAAAAAACTTGAGGAAAGAGGCCAACCTTGCGATGTTGTATTCGAAGACAAGATTCCTCTAACTTTAATTGGTAAAAACGACGTCAAAACATTAACTGAAAAATATATTAATTACGATTACACACATAATGGAAAGAATAAGTAACTATGATTGTTATTCGCAATTTAACAAAAACATATAAATCAACAACAACCGATGAAGATGTTGTTGCTTTAAATGATTTGGATTTATTCTTACCTGACAAAGGTTTTATTGCAATTTATGGAGCTTCTGGATGTGGCAAATCCACCCTTTTAAACGTACTCGGTGGTCTTGATATTGCAGACAAAGGCCAAATGATAGTGAATGGTCGTGATACCACAGGTTTTAAAGCTCACGATTGGAACTCATATAGAAATCAAGAAGTTGGTTTTATTTTTCAAAACTATTTTTTACTTCCACACTTAAATGTCTACGACAACATTGCAATTACTCTTCAAATGTCCAAACAAACAGATGGCATGAAAAAGAGAATTCATGACGCTTTAAAAGAGGTTGATCTTGCTGGTTTTTCAAAAAGACTTCCTAGACAGCTTTCAGGCGGTCAACAACAAAGAGTTGCTATTGCAAGAGCATTGGTAACAAATCCATCAATTATTCTTGCAGATGAGCCAACAGGTGCCCTTGATGAAAAATCATCTAAGTCTGTTATGAAGACATTAAAAAACATTTCTAAAGAGCATCTTGTTGTTATGGTTACTCATAATGAAAGAATGGCTAGAGAGTATGCAGATCGTATGATTGAAATTTCATACGGAAAGATTGTTGGAGACGTTATGATTCAAAAAGAATCAGACGACATCGTTTGTAAATCCCCATTACTAAAGGTTCATTTGCCATTAAGAACCTCAATTAAATGGTCATTTAGAAATGTTATCAAAAAGAAGGGAAGATCTATTCCAATTGCCATTGCTTCTGCTATTGGTCTAGCCTCTGCAGGAATTGTCTTGTCTATGACATCCGGGGTTAATGATTATGTTCAGGACGCTCAAAAAGCTGCAATTAAAGACTACCCAGTTTATGTTACAACTTACCCAAAAACATCAAGCGAATCTGCGAAATCAACATTAGTTGAATTCCCAGAAACGTCTGATATTATCATTGAAAAATCTGATTATGAAACCCAAGAACATTACATTTCAATGCAAGACGATTTCATGGAATATATGTCTAAGATGCCAAAGGATTATTACAATCACATCACTACAAATGTTTCAGTTAATTTCAATTTAATTGCAGAATCATCTGTTGGTACATTCCAAAATGTTCAGACAACTAAATATACTTCATGTATTGCTCCTACATCAGATACTTATAATTTCATTAATGAGCAATATGATATTTTAGCAGGTCATTTGCCTTACAACGAAGGCGATTTGACATTAGTTGTTGACACTTATAACAGAGTTGATTTAATGAATCTTGTTAACATGGGTTTTGATGCATCTGGAAAAATCATTAAATCTGAAGATATTGTTAATAAAAAAGAATATCACATTGTTTCTAACGATGATTATTACGAAGAAGTTGATTCACCAATTCACCCCGGAAATAAGATATACAAAGAGAAAAAAGGCTCTCTAGCTTTAGGCAAACTTTATCAAGATAGCAATAAGCACACGCTTAAAATAACAGGAATTATTAGACCTAAATATGATTCCCCTAATCCACTTTATAAAACTGTTCTTCTTTATCATCCAGATTTACTTTCAAAAGTGGTGAATCAATTAAATGCTGACTCAGAAATTGTTAAAAAACAAAACGAGTACGGTGTAGACTATGACGTTTTTGAAGGAGAACCATTTAAAGACACATACATCGATGGTTATCACATCTCTGCTAACTACCAATTAGAATCTAGATTAATTGATATTGGAGGAAAAGAAAGAACAACTGCTATTTATTACTATACTGAGACTTTTACTCAGAGAGTAAATATTGTTAATTATGTTGATCGATATGAGCTTCCTAAAGATTCCAACATTGTTTTGAGAACGAAAGATTATCTTGAGCAAGTAACATCATCATTCTCAGCTGTTGTAGATACTTTCTCAATAGTTTTATTTATATTCTCAATGGTATCAATTCTTGTTTCAGCAATTTTAACTGCAATTCTTACTTATATTTCAGTTATAGAACGTAAACGAGAAATTGGTTTATTAAGAAGTTTAGGTGCTAGAAAAAGAGATGTTTCATTAATGTTCATTTCTGAAGCAAGTATTATTGGAGTTGCCGCCGGAGTCTTGGGTACCGGTTTATGTTTTGCTTTAGCTCCAGCTGTTGCTCAAATTGTTGTTAACTTAATTGATATGGCAAATACGAAATTATTAAAACCAACTCCTGCTCAATTTTCTCACGTACAACCATGGGTGATTCCAGTTATACTTTTGGGAGCTGTGTTTATAGGAATTATTGCATCGGTAATACCTGCCATTATAGCGGGTCACAAGAAACCAGCAGATTCGCTTAGAGAGTAAAAAACCCGGGATTTCCTGGGTTTTTTACTTGTTTTCCTTAATAATTTGGCCAACTCTTTGTCCAAGTAGTAGTTCGCTTATTGAATCATAATGAGCTTGGTCGTCACCTTCATTAGAGGCGGATTTTATATTTAAATCAAGAGCAGTTTCATCTTCTCCATTTGTCTTAATGCAGTAGACGTGCGGATCAGAATCTGCGATATTTTGTTTGGCCTCATTAATTTTGTTTGGTGATGGCCATAAGGTTTTGGTAGAAATGTATGCGTCCACAAATGAGTAGTGGTTATTGTAGTAATCTTTTAAGTCCTCTCTGTAATATTTAATAAGATTTTTTTCATTATTCTCATATTTTAATTCAAGGCCACTATGAGAATCGCCTTCACCTTGCATCCAAAATTTTCCGATGATGTTTGGGTCTACAAGATTTGATTTTAAGTAA
>JAGHUR010000025.1 GCA_018064745.1 Candidatus Fiminaster equi | reverse complement strand
CTTCTTTGTTGGATCAGACAAAGACATAATTCTTTTGCCTACTTTAGCAACTTCTGCCTTTGGCATTACTAAAACGTCTCCATAACGGTTATTGAAACGTTTTACTAAGTCTCTTGCTAACTCAACATGTTGAGTTTGGTCTTCTCCAACTGGAATACGTTTAGAATCGTAGATAACGATATCTGCAGCCATTAAGACAGGATAGGCGAATAAGCCTAAGCCAATGGCTTCTTCTTTCATTTTGGATGATTTATCTTTGAATTGAGTCATTCTTGATAACTCTCCCATATAGAGATAGTTTTGAAGAATGATTGCAAGTTCAGAGTGTGCTGGAACATCGCTTTGGAGGAAGATTGTTGCTTTCTTCGGGTCAAGGCCTGCTGCTAAATAATAAGCTGCAATATCTCTTGAGTTTTTGTTTAAATCGGCTGGCTCAATTGGTAGAGTCTAAGCATGTAAGTCTGCAATGAACAAAAATGCTTCGCCTTCATTTTGAACACGTGCGAAGTTCTTAATTGCTCCAATATAAATGCCAAGAGTAAGTTGGCCTGTTGGTTTAATACCACTGAGAATATGATCCATAGTCATTTGCCTCCAAGTAATGGCAATATTATAGATTAATTAAATGTTTGATGTCAATTTTATTGACTTTATGACATTTCTCTATACAATAAAAACCATGATTAAGATTTACGTTTCTCCAACTTGTTCTTCTTGCATTAAAGTCAAGAAATGGTTTGATGAACAAAAGATTCCTTATGTGGAGAAAAACATTAATGGACAAGGCCTTAGCGAAAAGGAATTAAAAGAGATGCTAGAGAAGTCCGAAAACGGCACTGATGATATCATCTCTTTGCGTAGCAAAATCATTAAAGAAAAGAACGTTAAGCTTGATGATATGTCTGTATCAGAAATGATACAATTCATTCGTCAAAACCCAACAGTTCTTAAACGACCAATTATGGTCGATGATAATCACATTCAAGTAGGTTACGATACAGACGAAATGACAACATTTATTCCTAAAGCGAGACGCTTAAAAAAATTTGTCTGTGATACCTGTGAAGATGTAGAAAAAAATTAACGTAAAGTATTTAAAAATCTAGCAAGCTTATTGTGCTCGCTTTTTTGATAGGCGACACCATGTTTTTCTAAGAAATTTTTGAGATCATTTTCAGCTTTTTCTTTGCTTGAACTTTCGCATTCAATTTCATAGTCAACAACGCCATTATATTTTGATTTATCGATTGATATTTTTGAGCCATTAAATTCGATATCTTTTCTCTTTGTTTCGAGCATTCCAATGACTTGCAATTTTGAGACGTCGCAAACTTTATTTTCAACTAAATAATTTTTGATTTCACCATCTGGAAATTTTCCAAAATATACGAGATTTGATAGGGAAATCCCCGCGATTTCCTGGTTAATTTCGGTTTTTCCAACTTTCTCAGTAACCTTTAAAGTTAGTTCATAATAGTGACCAATTTGTCTAATTCTCAAACCAAAATTTTTAACTTTTTCTATCATTTCTTTTGATGAAATATAGTAGTTAATTTGTTTGTATTTTTTGTTCTTTTTGTATGCTGAAATTAAGAGTTTATAATCCTCTTTGTTGAGCATAGATTTTGATTCAATTTCTAGGTTTGTTGGCATATTAAAACCAGTGTGCTTTTAAGTCCTCAGTTGAAAGGCCAATTACGTTATCAAAACTACCTTCAATGTGGTTCACTAAATCGAATTCTTTGTCTTGAATTCCATAAGCTCCAGCCTTATCCATTGGAGAGCCAGTTTCGATGTATTTATTAATGAGTTCATCGCTTAGTTCATTAAAATAAACATAAGTTCTGACAGTTCTTGTAATTTCTTTATCCTTTGATATTAAAGTGTAACCCGAAATGACAACATGTTTTCTTCCTGAAAGTTTCTTTAACATTTCAAAAGCTTTTTCTTTGGTGTGAGGTTTGCCTAAAACTTCTCCATCAATGATGACGACAGTATCACATGCCAAAACTTTGTCATTTGGATACTTTTGAAAAACATCATATGCTTTGAGTTTTGAAAGTTCGCCTGGTAAATCACAAGCAGGAACATGAATAATTGATTCATCAACATCTGCAGGAATTACAGTGAAATCAGTTGTGATCTTTTTGATTAATTCTTTTCTTCTAGGAGATCCCGACGCTAAAATAATCATTTGTTTGAATCCATAACCACTGGTATAACAAGTGGTTTCCTTTCAGTTTTACGATAAACATATTGTTCAACAACACGTTTAATTGTTGATTTAATATTTGAGAATGTTGTTTTGTTAGCCATTAATGATTGTAGTGAATACAAGACAATTTCTTCTATACGTTTAGACATTTGTTCATCATTAGATGAAAATGCTTTGGTAACACATTTTGGATTTACAATAATGGTCCCTTTTTTGGAATTGATTCCAACAATGATAGAAATCATTCCATCTTCAGACATAATTTCTCTATCATTAATAACTGCTTCATTTGTACCAGTAAAATCCTTACTATCAATGTAGACTGGATCTGCTGGATAATGTGGTCCAATTGCAATACGGTGTTTAGCTAAAAGTAAAGAGTCGCCATTTTCCATTACAAAGACATTTTGATGAGGAATTCCTAGGGATTCTGCGATTTGTCCGTGTAATTTAAGCATTCTATACTCACCGTGAATTGGCATAAAGTACTTAGGATTTATTAAGTGAAGCATGATGCGCAATTCTTGTTTTGAAGGGTGTCCAGATGAGTGAACTGCAAACAAAACAGAGTTAACTAAAACATCAGCACCTTTTCTAACGAGTTGGTTAACAACTTTGTCAATCATAATACCGTTTCCTGGAATAGCACTTGATGAAAATACAACTGTGTCTCCTGGAATAATTTTTAAATCTTTATGTTCTCCGTTGGCAATTCTTGATAATGCTGCCATTGGTTCTCCTTGAGAACCAGTACAAAGAACACACACTTGATGTAATGGGTATTCATTAATTTCATTAATTGGAATGAATGATGTATCAGGAATTTTGATATAGCCAAAATCTCTTGCAACATCAACAGCATGTTCCATGCTTCTACCAATAATAGCAATCTTTCTTCCGTGCTCAACTGCAACCTGACAGATTTGTTGAATACGTGAAATATTGCTGGAGAAGGTTGATAATATCAACCTGCCTTTAGTTCCTTCGAAGATATCAATAATTGATTGTAAGACGTTTTTCTCACTTGGTGTGTATCCTTCAATTTCAGCATTTGTTGAATCTGATAAAAGAAGATCAACGCCTTCTGTTCCAATTTTTGCTATTTTTGATAATTCAATTTTGTGTCCAACTGGTGTTAAGTCAATCTTAAAGTCACCAGTATGAACGATTCTACCATGTGGTGTGTCAACAACAATTCCATAGGAATCAGGTATTGAGTGTGTAACATAAAAGAATGATACTTTGAATTCGTCTAAATTAACGACTGTATCAGAATCATATTCCACAATTTTAACTTCCTCTCTGATTCTCATATCAGCGAGTTTGTGTTTAATAAGTGCAGCGGCTAATTTTGGAGCATAAATTACAGGAATATGAAGGTTTTGCACTAAAAATGGAATACCACCAATGTGGTCTTCGTGTCCGTGAGTGATGAAAAGGGCCCTGATTTTCTGTCTTGAATTTCTGAGCTTTTGATAATCAGGAATGACATAGTCAACACCTGGTAAGTCAGCTCCTGGGAATAAGACACCTGCATCAATAATGATTAGGGAATTCTCAGATTCAATACAGTAGGTATTCTTTCCAACTTCACAAAGTCCGCCTAAAGCATAAATAGAAATTGGAGCATCGGTAACTGCCATAGTTAACCTCCTACGAAAAACGATAGTTGAATTATCTTCGTTGCTTATAAAAGCTACTTTTATTATATAAAAAATGAAATATATGTCAATAATTAAAGACGAATTGCTTCTTCTTTAACTTGGAAAGGATCTTTTTTATTGATGTGATCATAGAAGAGCACACCATTTAAGTGATCAATCTCGTGTTGTAAAACAATTGCTTCGTATCCACGAGCAGTAATAATTTCTTCTTTCATTTTTAAAACATTAAATGCTTTAACTTGAATCTTGTAGTGACGGTAAACATAGCCTTTGTGTTCTTCATCAACTGATAGACATCCTTCGCCACCAGAAAGATAAACTTCCTTAATTGATTCAAGGATTATTTTTGGATTAATTAAGCGGTGGTCAACAACATTGATAGTACCATCTTCGTTTTGTTCTTCAAAATAAACAGCTAGAGCTTTAATATTTCTTCCGACTTGAGGTGCAGCTAAACCAACACCTTCTCTGATATTGTGTTTTTCTGCATATTTTTCGTCTTGCGAAAGAACGAGATATTCATGTAAATCATTAACAAAATTAATAACTTCAGGAGTTATTTCAGAAACTTCTTCGCACCTTTTGCGAAGTGAAGGATTTGAATCTTTTACAATCTTGAAAACGTTTTTCATGCATCAAATTGTATCATAATAGATACTAATTTGGTATTATATTTGTTATGAACCAAACTCTTTTTGAAAAAGTAGCTAAATTAAAAGAAGAAATTAATAATTCTCCTGAAGTTAAGGAACTTAATAGACTTAACTCTCTTTTAGAGAATAATGAAGAGGTCATGAGACTTTGCTACAAGAAAGATTGTGCAGTTACAAATTATGAAGATGCTTTAAAGCATTTTGGAGAAAATTCTGAAGAAGCAATTAAAACTCAAAAAGCATTGCATCAAGCAAAGCTTGAATTAGATTCAAATGAACTTGTAAAGCAATACAATGAACAATTTAAAATTGTTCGTAAAATTTATGATAAAATAAATGAGGAAATATTTAATCCTTTTAACTAAATATGATTAGAATTACTGGCGGAACAAATAGATCTAGATTACTTGCAACTCCAAATACTGAATTAACTAAACCAACAATGGATAAAGTTAGAGCTGCAGTTTTTTCTGCGCTCGGCGATTTAATTAAGGGTGCAAAAGTTTTAGATTTATTTGCTGGTTCTGGTTCATATGGATTTGAATCTTTATCTCGTGGTGCTTCTTTTGCAACTTTCGTAGATAAATCTCATGATGCATATAACGCAGTAAGACAAAATGCTAAAAGTTTAGGACACGAAAATGTTGAACTTATTTTAGGTGATTCGTTGGCGTTTTTAAGGGAAAATACACGTAAATTCTCCATTATTTTCGTAGATCCACCTTATAAACTCGATGTGTATGAAATTATTGTGGAAACGCTTATAAAAGGAAATATGCTCGAGGAGAATGGTATAATAGTTTTAGAAAGTGAACGTGAGTTAAAACTCGATGAATCATTGTTCAAAAGTGTTCGTTTCTACAAATACGGTCTCGCGAAAATATATATAATAAGGAATTAAGTATGAATAGAGCAGTTTATCCAGGTTCATTTGATCCAATAACTAATGGTCATATTGATATTCTTGAAAGAGCTTTAAAGGTCTTTGATGAAGTAATTGTGCTTATCGCAGTTAATCCAAACAAAGAATCTAGATTCTCGGTTGAAGATAGAATTCAAATGATAAAAGAAGCCACCAAGAATATGAAGGGTGTAAAAGTTGATTTCACCTCTGGTCTTACAGTTGATTACGCTCACAAGGTGAATTCGAAACATTTAGTTAGAGGCTTAAGAACAGTTACTGATTTCAAATATGAATATAACTTAGCTGATGAATATCACAAAATAGATCCTAATATTGATTTGGTATTCTTCATGGCTGATGAAAAGCTCTGTAACATTTCAAGTAGTAGTGTAGATGAACTAATAAAACACAAAAAAGATATTTCAAAATTTGTTCCTGAATCAGTCTTAAAAATGTATAAAAAAAAGTAAGTCAATTGACTTACTTTTATTTTAAATAAAATAAATTATTTCTTATCGTTGAAGCAGAACTTGCCTTCATGATTCCAGCAATCAAGTAATGTTTGTGCTTTATCATGGGCTGTTTCGCCTTCAACACCAAACATGACTTCTGTGACACCAGCATTGAATAATCCATCATATCCATGTTTGTTTTCTTTTCCTGGTTGATCCAATTCAATTAAGAGAATTGTTGGAGTTAAGAAGTTATCTGGATCTGAAGTTTCTAAGTATTCAAGATCTGTATCAGAGAGTGGTTTGTTTGTGTAGTATGCTGTTTCGTAAGCAATACCACCAGCATCTTCAAAGAAGGTTTGATGGCGTTCGAGATATTTGACGAATGCAGTTTTGTTTGTTTCTGATTCACTTGTAAGTTCATCAGCAAAGATTGTAACTAAGTTAAATGGAAGTCCATCATTTGCTTTGAAGATATCTGAACCCATTTCTGAGCTTAAAACATCAAATCCATCTTTTGCTGCTTCGCAGTTTTCACATGTTTCAGCAACATACATTAAGAAAAATTTGTACATTTGTTGGCCATCTTTGTTTGTGACTTTTGAAATGTCAACTGAGCCAGCTGGTTTGTTCATAACATCTTCGAGGATATAAGTAAGTTCATCAGCTTTTGATTTTTCACCATCTGCAAGTGATTTTTGATAATTGTAATAGAATGTACTTGCTGCTTTACGTTTTTCTGAACTTGCTTTAGCAGCGTCAACAATTGGTTTAATTGAGAAAATTACACCAAAGATAATTCCTACGATTAAAAGTGGTTGGATCCATGCTGTTTGTCTAATCCAATCCCAGATCTTTTTAAAGAATGCTCCGATAGCTGCGATAATAACCATATTGCGTATACCTCCCGATAGAGTGCTGATATATTTTACCACTATATTAATATAGACACAAACACTTTTTTGTGAAGACATAAAATGTCTAAAATTTTGCGTTTTTTAATTGCTTTATACATAAAAATGTATAGAATATGATATGTCTATGAAACGAATTGAAAAACTACAAAGAAGAACTAACGATTTTTTATATAACCACCTTTGGTTGAAGTATATTGTTGAATACGGATTTGCCTTACTTGCTACATTTTTTAGTGCTGCCATTTTTGCTTTTTGTATCAACGTATTTTTGCAGCCATCTGTGCTGGGCGGCGAATGTGCAGGCATACAGTCGCTTGTATCTGGTGGATCTTCAGGCGCTGCACAGGTTATAAATCAAATTTTTCAATTGTGTGGAGTCACTATTCCTAACAATCCATCACTATTATTCTCAATATTTTATTTGGTAATTAATTTACCACTTGTTTTTATTGCCTTTAAATTTGTTGGAAAAAGATTTGGTGTATTTACTGTTATCAATATCGGTTTTGTTTTCTTATTAACTAACGTCATGCAAGGCAAATTCTTTGTTGAGATTGCATCGTTTGTTGCAAATCAAGGTATGCTTGCTCGTGCTTTGTTTGCTGGTATGTGCACTGGTTTAAGTAGCGCAGTTGCCTATAAAATTGATTCTTCCGCAGGCGGATTTGATATTGTTTCATATTATTTTTCAGAGAAAAAATCTACTTTAACAGGCAAATACAGTGTCATTATCAATTCCGTTATTATTGCCGCATTCTCTTTAATAACTGCCATTTCAACAAAACAATGGGGAAATTCCGTTGCTTTAATTTTCTTCTCAGCTGTATATTTATTAACAGTTATGCTTGTTATTGATGTAATCAATATCCGCAATAAAAAAGCACAAATTCAAATCATTACTTCAAAGAAAGATTTAGTAAGATTATTACTTGCAAATATTCCTCACGGTGCAACTGTTACAAGTGCTAGAGGTGCATATAGCGATAACGAACGTTTTATTATCTACATGGTTGTTTCAACAACAGAAATTAAAAAAGCTGTTAAAGTTATTAAGGAATTAGATCCAGAAAGCTTTGTTAATGTAACTTCACTTCAACAGGTTTATGGACACTTCCATATGAAACCAATCAAGTAATGAAAAAAAGAAATGTATATAAATGGATAATATTTGGAGTTGCAATTGCAACTAATCTTTTTATATTAGTTAATTCATTTATTTTTGGTGATGCTTCGAACGTTGAATCAAGTGCGATTACAAGCTCTGCAGCAAGTGTTGTAAATAACATTGTTCCTGGAGCTGTCACAAAAGGAAATTATGAGTCGTTTGTTGTGTTCATCAGAAAGACAATTGGACACTTTGCGTTGTTTGGTTTTTCTGGTGTAGTTTCAACATGGGCAATTTACCTTTTTGCAAGATTTTCAAAGTTCAACTATTTTATTCATTTTGGATGTCTAAGTTTGTTGTTTGGAATTGCCCTTTCTTGGCTCACGGAATTTATCCAACTTTTTGTACCAGGAAGAAGCGGATCCGTTGCTGATGTTATGATTGACTTTGTTGGCTATTTTATTGGGGATTTGCTGATGATTTTCGTGTTATTTCTCGCAAAAAAGCCAATATTTCACAAAGAAGAAAAACAAGAAAAGTGAGCCAATTCAAGCTCACTTTTTTGATACATTTTTCTGGCGGAGGAAAAGGGATTTGAACCCTTGCTAGGTGTGAACCTACTAGCGGTTTTCGAAACCGCCCCCTTCAGCCGCTTGGGTATTCCTCCGTGGAAAATTATAGCACAAAATGTGATTAGTTAATTTACATTTTTCTATAATTAGCCTTGTTTGTTACATAAGGCACCAAATCTTAGATTTTTTCGCTTATTTTTATAAACATACATTGTATAAACTACGTAATGCTGTATAATACAAGCATGCGTTCGTTAATTGACTTTGACTTTACAAATCCAGTTAATATTCTTGGAATGATTCTCATTGCTATAGCAATCATTGTTCTAGTTGTTGTTTTTGTAATGTTTTTAGTTCTTCACTTTTCACAAAAGAAGTTTATTAACGACATTGAAAATGCCTCTAATACACTAAGAGTTTATGTTATCGATGTAAAAAATGACAACGTTTCATATTTCAACTCTTCACAATTAACTGCAAGAAAGAGTTCTTCGATTACATCTTTTTATAACCAATTTGAATCTCGTGAAAGAGAAAAACTTATTTCGTGGGTTGGAGATCTTCTTGAAAATAGAGACGTTCAAAAGTTCCTTGAAATCAAAGTCTATATCAAAGTTAAAAAGACCCATGTTTCATCTTTGCTCCAGGTTCAAAAGATTGATTACAAAAATCAAATCATTTACCTTGAGTCAAGATTGCTTAAGTTTACAAACAAAGCTCACAAGAAAGGCGAACATCATTTACTTGTTTCTAAAGAAGTATTTGCTAAAAACATTCTTTCAAACAACGGAAAAGGTTGTACATTCTGCTTTAACTTTTTTAATAAGTTAACAAAAACTAGTGAATTCTCAAGACTCGCTTACGTTGATATTAAGAACATCTTATGTTCCTTCATCTCTAACACGGTTATGATGACTGAACATCAATATGGACAATTTATTGTTTCTAACTTTAACGTAAATGCTAAAGTTGATCAATTTGCATTTATTGAACAAATTAAAAACAAGATTAATAGATTCCTTTTAATTGAATCATTTGCCGATGAAATTGATTTCACAGTTGGTGTAATTCAAAATCAAATATTCTTTAGAGATGTTAATAGCTTAACCAAAAACGTCTTAGCTTTATCTGAACTTGCTAAGGATGAAGAACAAAGTGTTCTATTCTTCTCTGACAAAAAAGCTATTGATGATGAAGAATCTGTACAACATTATAGGACTGATGTTGAAACAATTATTCAGGATAATAAGCTTGGTTACTACTTCCAACCAATTTATAGTTTTGATAGAAACCGCGTTATTGCATACCAAAACTCTGTTGTGCCAATCGATTCTTATTTCAAAAACATTGATGATTTAAAGAATTATGCTTTGCGTACAGAAGATGACAAAGGCTTATTCTCAACAATTGTTAAGAATGCTATTTCTAAATTCGTTCAAGAGAAGGACGACCCCAGCTTACAATTATTCTTACCAATTTCATATAATGAAATTAACTATGTTAATAGATCACTTGGTCATATTCCTGGTGTAGATAATGCTAATATTGTTCTCGTCTTAAGAGAAAAAGATTTGAGTAATATTCCAGAAGACGAAGGCCAAGAATCATTTATTGCAGCTGCACGTTCATTCAAATCAAAAGGCTATTCTATAGCTCTAGAAATTGATGACGATGTATTAACTTTATCGCCTACAATTTATGCTTTGTTTGATTACTTCAACTTGTCAGTTGCATCACACCTTGAAAAGAAAAATGCTGGTTCACAACTTCCAACATTTCAAGGTCTTATTGAAAAATTACTTCACTATCAAAAACCTATTGTTGCAACAAGCGTTCCAACATGGGACTTAGTTGAATTAGTTTATAAATTAGGCGTTTCTATTGTTTGTAGCGATGCTATTGCTTTTCCAGAACAAAACATCATGCCACTATCAAGAAAAATACTTAATAAGATTTCAAATCTTAAATCATAAAGGAGATTGTTTATGGATATTAAGAACAACGCAATTACCACGCAAGAGCAAGACTTTGCTCAATGGTACACAGATGTATGTAAGAAAGCTGAATTAATGGATTATTCATCCGTTAAAGGCTTTATTATTTACAGACCTTATGGCTACGCCATTTGGGAACAAATCCAAGCTTATTTGGATAAAAGATTTAAATCAGTAGGTGTTGAGAATGTTTACATGCCTATGGTTATTCCAGCATCTTTGTTCCAGAAGGAAAAAGATCATATTTCTGGATTCGCTCCTGAAACTTTAGTTTGTACAAAAGGTGGTGGAGCCACATTAGATGATGAACTTATTGTAAGACCAACTTCAGAAGTTTTGTTCTGTGAACATTATAAAAATATTATTCAATCATATCGTGACCTTCCAAAACGTTATAACCAATGGTGTTCAGTCGTCCGTTGGGAAAAGACAACACGTCCTTTCTTAAGAGGCTCTGAATTCTTGTGGCAAGAAGGCCATACTATGTATGAAACTGAAGAAGAAGCAAGAAAAGATGCTTTACGTATGCTTGAAATCTATGATGATTTAGGTAGAGATTTACTTGCTGTTCCATTTGTCAAAGGTATTAAAACAGATAAAGAAAAATTTGCTGGTGCAAGAGAAACTTATACCATCGAAGCTTTAATGCCAGATGGAAAAGCACTTCAATCCGGCACAACTCACTATTTTGGTGATGGTTTTGCTAAAGCATTTGGTATTTCTTATCAAACAAGAGATCAAAAGATTTCAACTCCTCATCAAACATCATGGGGTGTTTCAACACGTTTACTTGGCTCAATCATTATGGTCCATGGTGATGATAATGGTTTAGTTTTACCTCCAAGAGTTGCACCAACTCAAGTAGTTATTGTTCCAATTATGCAAAAGAATCCTGATGTCATGAAGAAAGCTCAAGAATACTATGCAGCACTTCAAAAAGCTGGTGTTAGAGTCAAACTTGATGATAGTGATAAATCACCAGGATGGAAGTTTGCTGAACATGAAATGAAGGGTATTCCACTAAGAGTGGAAATTGGCCCAAGAGATGTTGGACAAGGCGTTGCAGTTTTAGCAAAGCGTAACGATGGCAGCAAAGTTACAGTCAATGATGCTGATGTTGTTAAAGAAGCCGTTCGTTTACTTGATGTCATTCATGACGAAATGTATAAGAAAGCCTTCAAGTATCTACTTGATCATACAACAGAAGTCCATTCACTTGATGAACTTGAAAAAGTTCTTGATCGTGGTGGATACGCAAAGGTAATGTGGTGTGGCGAGCAAGCTTGTGAAGATAAGATTAAAGAACTCTACCAAGCTACTGCAAGATGCTTACCATTTGATCAAATTTCATTCGATACAAAGTGTGGTGTTTGCGGTAAGCCAGCTAAGAAAGTTGTCTTCTTCGCAAGAGCTTATTAAAACAAAAATCCTCGAGAATTCTCGGGGATTTTTCATGAAATACCTGGTTTTCCTGGGTATTTTATTTATTTGCAAGTCTAAAGTTAGGATCTCCAAATAGTATCATTCTAGCACCCATTCCGGAGCCATGGTACTTAACAGAATCATCAACGCCATACTCGCTTTGAGCTTTCTTTAATGCTTCACCAGTTGTGTAGTAATTATTAGTTTCTGGATTAACTTCTCCAAGTAAAGAAGTAACGCGATATTGCATCATGTCACCATAATGCATATGAATTTGTAAGGTTGAACCATAAACAGCAACTGCACCTTTATCTAAAAAGGTTTGAGCAAGTATTGGGTCGTGCCCTCCATGGCATTGTCCCATGTAAACAATACTTCCTGAAACATCAGGACAATATTTTTTGACATAGTCAGGAGTAATTTGTGATGATCTATCTGTTGTGCCAGGAACAAACTCATTCGCAATAGTAATCATATCTTTTTCATCTTCTGGGATTGATGCTTCATCATACTTTTCACCAGTAACGAATGTTTCATGTGACCATTCATCAATATAATTTCCATGAGTTTGAAGCAAAATTACTTGGTTTTTACCAAATTTGGTAAATGTGTTTTTACTGATGGCAGTATTTTTTAAATTATTTTCATCTTTATACGAAACATTATTAAGAGACTTTGCCAGGTTTTTACCGCCTTCAATAATGATATCTGCTTCGCTAGTAACACCTGGAGGAAAACCTAAAACTGTGTCATCTTTGCAAACTTCTTTTAGTTCTTCATAAAAAGGTTGAACTGAAATAATCTCATAGTGAATTGGTTCATTAGGTTTAGAACTATCTTCACATGATACAAGAAGAAATGGAATTGCTAATAATACTAATAATTTTGTTTTCATTATTTTAACCTTTTATAAATTTCTATAAAATCATTTGAAAGAGGAGATTTTTCTATGTCTTCTTCTTTTATAATGAAGAT
>JAGHUR010000051.1 GCA_018064745.1 Candidatus Fiminaster equi | reverse complement strand
AAGGCTTGACGTTGCATGTTAGCACCCATAAGAGCACGTTTTGCGTCGTCGTTCTCAAGGAATGGAATACATGCAGCAGCAATAGAAACGATTTGTTTTGGACTAACGTCGATGTAGTCAATTAAATCTGGTGAAACTAAAACGTTTTCGCCATTGTGACGTGCAACAACTTCTTCATCAGTAATGTAGCCGTTTTCGTCAATCTTAACGTTAGCTTGTGCGATGTAGTGATCGCGTTCCATATCTGCTGAAAGGTAAACGGACTTGTCTGTGACTTTACCGCCTTTTTCAACAATACGGAATGGGGTCTCAATAAAGCCATAGCTATTTACTTTTGCGTATGTAGCTAAGTTATTAATAAGACCGATGTTTTGACCTTCTGGTGTCTCAATTGGACAGATACGACCATAGTGAGTTGGGTGAACGTCACGAACAGCCATAGATGCTCTATCACGGGTAATACCACCTTGACCTAAAGCGGAAATACGACGTTTATTAGCAAGTTCAGAAAGTGGGTTAACTTGATCCATGAATTGTGAAAGTTGTGAACTTGCAAAGAATTCACGGATTGTTGATGTTAATGGTTTGATGTTCATTAATGACTTGATTGAAGAAGTCTTCATATCAGAAATGGACATCTTTTGTTGAACGGTTTTGACCATTTTGGTTAAGCCAATTCTAAATTGTGTTTGGATAAGTTCACCAACACAACGAATACGTCTGTTGCCAAGGTTATCAATATCATCAACATCACCGAATCCTGCCATAATATTCATTAAATAAGAGAAAATAGCAATGATATCGGAGAATGTGAGGCATTCAACTGTGAGGTTAAGATCTGTACCGACGATATTTTGGACTTCATCCATCTTTTCATCGACGTAAACTTTAACCATATTAACTTTTCCAGCAAATCCTTGAGCGATTTCTGGATCAGCTTTACCTTTTGGAGCAGCTCTATCGAGTGCTTCAATAAGGGCTTTATTTGCTTTAACGGTAATCTCATGTGCTCCTTTTTCAAAGAACTCTTTATCCATGAGATCTAAGACGTCTGACTTAGAAATGTATTCGCCTTTCATCTTAACGATTTCACCATCAGCAGAAACTAAGTTTTCTGCAAGGTAACGGCCTGCTAAACGGTTGTAGATACCGAGTTTGCTACGATATTTATAACGTCCAGCTCTACCTAAGTCATAACGTTTGTGATCAAAGAATTTTTGGATTAAGAAGTTTGCAACACCTTCTGGAGTAATTGGCTCGCCTGGTTTTAACTTCTTAAAGATATAAACTAAAGCATCGAATGGAGTGACAATGTCTTTATCCTTTTCGATTGTAGCTTCAAGCATTTCGTTTCTACCGAAAAGTTTTCTTAACATCTTTGGATCATCAAGACCTAAAGCTTTAAGAATGATGGTTGCTGCCATCTTCTTTTGACGGTCAATACGAACGTTAATTAATCCTTTTTGATCAGTTTCGAATTCTAACCATGTGCCACGGGATGGAATTAAGTCGGCATTGTAAATCATCTTGCCGGATTTATCCATTTCAGTTGAAATATATGCACCTGGTGAACGAACGATTTGGGAAACAATAACTTTTTCAACACCGTTAATGATGAATGTTCCGGATTCAGTCATTAATGGGATATCACCCATAAAGACTTCTTCATCCTTCATTTCACCATCACCAACGTTACGTAAACGTAATTTAACGTAAAGTTTGGATGAATAAGTATAATCGTGTTCCTTGCATTTTAAGTATGAATACTTTGGTTCTCTTAATTCACATGAAATGAAATCAATAAATGATGTCTCTGTGTAAGAGGCAATTGGGAAGACTTCGTTCATGACTTCTTGAATGCCCTTTTCAAGGAACCATTTGTAGGAATCGGTCTGAATTTCTACAAGATTTGGTAACTCAAGACTTCCTGAAATCTTGGAGAAGTTAATTCTGCCAGATGGAAGTACTGGGTAATCTTTATATGTTTTGTTCATATATGCTCCTTTCAGTTCACTTTGGAAGCTTTCAAGATGTAATAACCTTTATCCCTAGCTAGAACAGCTACGTTTCCAAACAGCTCTTCTAGGTAGGACTTAACGGATAATGCACCTTGTTGCTTTCTTATAACAACATAAAGTGAACCGCCATCAATTAGATGAGATAATGCACCTCTATAGATTTCGTAGGTAACCTTTTTACCAGCACGAATAGGTGGATTACTCACAATTGAATCAAATTTGCCTTCAACTTTTGTATAAATGTCACTTTGAAGGACAGTGACTCGTTGGCCTAACGCGAGCGTGGTTGCGTTGCGCTTACACAAGCCTAGCGCGCGCATATTAACGTCTGAACAAGTGACGTTTAACCCTGGGTGGAAATATGCCAATGTTAAGCCTATCGGGCCTATTCCACATCCAAGATCTAGTAAGTTTGATCCAAGATCAAGGGGAAGGAGCGTCTCAATGAGAAGCTCACTTCCCTTATCTAATTTATTCTTGGAAAAAACACCGGTATCCGATTCTAAAGAGAAATTTACGTCATTAAAGACGTAGTAAACATTTCTTGGACTTGATTCCAAGGCTTCATCATTTTCAAAATAATGAGACATCTTTAGATACGGATAAGAATTGAATTAAATAAATTATTTAATTTCAACTTCTGCACCAGCAGCAACAAGAGCTTTCTTGTGTTCTTCTGCTTCAACTGGTGAAATGTGTTCTTTAATGTTGCATGGTGCACCATCAACAAGTTTCTTTGCATCCATAAGTCCGAGACCTGTGATTGCTTGAACTGCTTTAATGACTGCGACTTTTTGCATACCGCATGCTTTAAGAACTAATTTAACGTCTGTTGGTCCTTTTGCTGCTTCTTCTTCTGCTGGAGCTGCTGCTGGGCCTGCTGCTGCGACTGCTGCAGTGACGCCAAATTCTGCTTCAACGGCTTTGACGAGTTCATTTAATTCGAGAACTGACATTTCCTTTAATGAAGCAATGATTTCTTCGTTTGTTAACTTTGCCATAATAAGTTCCTCCTATAGGCATTAATTTTTGCTATCCGCAACTGCTTTGACTGTAGCAGCGAATTTTTGGATAGGTGCATTTAAGCACGATAAGAACATGGATAATAAACCGTTCTTGTCTGGTAATGATGCAATGGTCTTCATTCCTTGTGCATCCATGACTTTACCTTCAGCTAAACCTGCTTTGATTACTAAGAGTTCATTTTTCTTAGAAAACTTTGCAAGTACTTTTGGTCCAGCATTGATTTCTTTGGAGAAGACATAGGCATTTGAACCGGTTAAGTATTGGTCAAGTTCGCTGTAGCCAAGATCTGCGCTTGCTTTTGTAACAAGTGTATTCTTGTAGACATTGAATGATGCACCAACGGCTTTAAGTTGCTTTCTGAGTTCGCTTAATTCAGCGACTGTTAATCCACGGTATTCGACAATTGTCATTGATTCAGATTCTTTGAAGGAATCAGAAATCTTTGCAACGATCTCTTTCTTGGACTTGAGAGTTTCTTGATTCATTGTTCTACCTCCTTTTTTTAATAGTCAATTTGAGGCTCCAATATATTGGTTTTAATACACCTCGGTAACATTATTAAGCCCCGTGGCCGTTACTGTCTTAGATATATTGTGCTCTTTAATCAATTATTCGCCGATTGCGAAGTGAATTGATGGGCCCATTGTAGTATGTACAACGGCATTTTTGATGTAGGTACCTTTTACAGCAGCTGGTCTCACTCTTAAGAGTGTTGAGACTAATGCTTCAAGGTTCTCTACGAGTTTGGCACTGTCGAAGCTAACACGACCGATTGATAAATGCATATTTGCATCTTTATCGAGACGGTATTCAACTTTTCCAAGTTTGAATTCTTTGATTGCTTTAGCAATATCTGGTGCAACTGTTCCTGCTTTTGGGTTTGGCATTAAGCCTTTTGGACCTAAAATACGAGCAATTTTACCAAGTTCGCCCATCATTTCTGGTGTAGCGACGATTACATCGAATCCGAACCAATTCTCTTTTTGGATTTTTTCAATTAATTCCTTGCCTCCGGCAAAATCCGCACCGGCTGCTTTTGCATCCTCAACCTTAGATGTGATTGCGCAAATCTTTTTGCTCTTTCCGTTTCCGTTTGGGAGTATGAGAGTACCTCTGATTTGTTGATCTGCTTGTGTGGTATCAACATTAAAATGGAATGAGACATCGACTGTTGCGTCAAATTTAACGGTTGATGTTTTCTTAACAAGTTCGCATGCTTCTTTGATTGAATAGCTCTTACCTGCTTCAACGAGTTCTGCGACTTTCTTATAATTCTTACCTAATTTCATAATAATTATTCGTCAATCGCGATACCCATGTTCTTGCAACTACCTGCAACAATTTTCATTGCTGCTTCGATATTGTCGCAGTTGAGGTCTGGTAACTTGTACTCAGCAATCTTTCTTAAAGCGTCTTTGCTAATGTGTCCAACAATTACTTTTGGATTAGCGGAAGCTTTTTGAATTCCAGCAGCTTTGAGGATTAAACCTGTAACTGGGGAAGTCTTGATTACAAAGTCATGAGACTTGTCTTCATAAGCTGTAATAATGACTGGAACGATTTCGCCTTTTCTGTCTGCAGTCTTTGCATTAAAGTCTGTACAGAACTTTGGCATGACGACACCTGCTGAAGCAAGTTTTGGTCCTGGTTTAGCTTCGCCGCCTGGGAGTTCCATCTTAACAACTTTGACGATTCTTTTACTCACGTG
>JAGHUR010000034.1 GCA_018064745.1 Candidatus Fiminaster equi | reverse complement strand
AAGTCATATGGATTACAAAGTAGAACTCATCAACCTAATCAATAACATATCAGACGATTCATTGTTGAAGTATCTGTATGATATGGTAATGTTCATAACAAGACATTAAATTTCATTAGCAAGAGATCGCATCATAGTAATAATTGCGTTCTTTTGCTCTTTATTTAATTTTGAATAAAGTCTAATCAATTCTAAATGTTCAGGCTCGAACTCTGGCATACTCATTTCTTTTCCAGTAGTCAAGTATTCAACACTTAAATTCAAATAATCAGCAATGATTCTTAATCTATCATCAGGAATAGAACCTTTTCTTAACTGTCCTATATAACCATTTGAAAATCCGCAGTCTTTTTCCAATCTTGATACTGCTATTTTTCTTTCTTTTAGTATAGATTTCACTCTTTCAACAGTATTCATATAATTTCACTCAAAAAAAATTAGAGAAAACCCTAAATTTTGTGTTGACAAATTAGAGAATACCCTATATAATGAAATAGAACTTAGAGAAAAGCCTAAGACAAAATATAAAAGAGATATTCCCTAAAATGTGTTGTTTGGTCACTTCATATTTTAGACACTTCTCTAAATTTTGTCAAGGACTTCTCTAAATATTTTTCGAGAAAGGAGAAGTTATGGTCTTCGACAAAATCACAGAATATTGTTCAAAAAACGGTATTTCTATTATGGCATTTGAGCAGATGTGCAAAATCGGTAACGGAACAGTTGCTAGATGGAAGGACAATAACTCAAATCCAAGTCTTGTTTCTCTACAGAAGATAGAGAAATACACAAAAATCCCTATTAAGAAATGGTTGGAGTAATTAAGGAGTAAGGAGCAGTTATGCCAAGAGTAGCATTAACCCAACAGCAGAAGTTTAAGAATCAAAGAGCAGTTCTAACCGAGCATTGCGATTTGCTTTTGTATAAGAACCATTTGCACAAGAAAGATGTTGCAGAGTTTGTCGGTTTGACACCTGATGCAGTATGCAAGCAGTTTCAAAGCAAGGCAATAACAGTTGAGGTGGCAATGGCTGTATTCTATTTAACCAATGCTGGGGCAGAAGAAATCGAAAGTGGAATGAAAATGAGGTGGTAAGAGTGAGTGATAGAAGATTTAAAGTAGGTGACAAAGTAGTATGTGTTTCAAACATCGATAGTATTTTTTTTAAAAGCAATACTGATATTTTGGGAAAAACAGGAATTGTAAAAGGATTAGATGGTTTTGCAATTCAAGTTGAGTTTGATGAGTTTATTGATGGACATACTTGTAGCGGATTGGCGAAAGACGGACATGGATGGAATTGTAGTTACGATATGTTGAAAGTTGTTAAACCAAAAAATCAATGTATCGTAATTTATCGCAAAGAAAATCAGGTTATCGCGCTGGATAAATCGACTGGTAAGAAAGCAGTTGCAAAATGCAGCCAACAAGACGAGTTTGATTTTGAAGCTGGTGCGAAGATTGCGTTCGATAGATTGGTTGGAAGGCCGTCTGCTAAAACAAAACCTGCATACAACGGAAGATTTGTTGTTGTTAATACAAAATCTACTTATTTAACAGTTGGAAAAATATATGAGGTCGTTGACGGATGTTTTAATGATGATGAAGGATGCAATTATCCATTAGACATTCAAATCACATCATTTGAAGATTTGAAAGAGTATCTTTCTGGTGATGAAGAAAGACGAATCAAGAGTGGTTTGGTTTTTCCGCATTATTCAGGCGCACATACAGAAATTATTGAGGTGGTCGAATGAGTAAAGCAACAAAACTAATAGTAGAGAGACAAAAACAAAGAAAAGCAATCCGTGAAATGATTTGGTTCGTATGCGTTTCACTCGTTCTAATCATAATCGGATTTATGCCAGTAAACCACAAGTTAGAGGCTGAGCAGAGTGATACATACATCAATCAGGAATATGTTGACTATATCAACAAGGTATGCGAGGAAAAGGGGATATGTCCCGAATTGGTAATAGCAGTTGTCGAGGCAGAGAGTTCCGGACAATATGATGTGGTATCAAGTCGAGGTTGTATTGGCCTTATGCAAATGGATCCGAGAAATGATTATTCACAAGGAAGAAACTTATTTGATTGGAAACAAAACATTGATGCTGGAACAGACTTTTTGGTTTACCTATTTAATGAATATGGAGATTTGCCAGCAGTTTTAACATCTTATAACGCAGGAGAGTATAGTGATGCAGCTAAAGATTCAATGTGTAC
>JAGHUR010000012.1 GCA_018064745.1 Candidatus Fiminaster equi | reverse complement strand
TTATTGGCGCTGGTCCAATCGGATTATACTTCGCATCTTTATGTGAAGAAAATGGTATCGATTACCTTATTTTAGAAGGCTCAAATCAAGTGGGTGGACAGATCTCGCATTTGTACCCAGAAAAAGAGGTTGTTGATCTCCCAAATATTCCATCAATTAAGGCTATAGATTATATAAAATTATTAGAGAAGAAAGTTAACCCTCAAAACATCATTTTTGAAGAGAGGGTTGAAAACATAAATAGTGGCGAAATAATTGAGATTTCCACGGCAAAATCCACATATTTTGCTGAAAATCTTGTTATTGCAGCAGGCCTCGGAGCAAGTGTTCCAAGACCACTCGGAGTTGAACACGAAAATGAGGTTTCAAACATCATTTATTCAGTGCATAATTTCGAACATTTAAGAGACAAGAAAGTTGCTATTTTTGGAGGCGGCGATTCTGCTCTAGATTGGGCTAAAGAAATCTCTGCTATTTCAGACCATGTACATCTTATCCATAGACGTATGGAATTTAGAGGAAATCCTGAAACAATTAAAGATTGTAAAAATTTAGCAATTCATCTTCCTTTTGTGCCTGGATCAATTGAAATTAAAGATGGAAAAGCTATTTCGGTCACTATTAATAAAGTAGACGAAGAAGGAAAATCTGAAACTATTCCAGTAGATTACATCTTCGTTAACTACGGAAACGTTGCAAAACAATCCGACTTCCCATTTGAAAAAGAAGGTTTGTTCTTAAAAGTTAATGAGAACTGCCAAATTAAAAAGAATATTTTCGCTATTGGAGATATTTGCTCATACGAAAATAAAACCAGACGTATGGCGCCTGGTATTAATGAAGCTAATAAAGTAATTAAACTTATTTAGAAGTTTCTTCTAAGAACTTATCGTAATATTTATGAATTTCCTCATCAATAAAAGGAAATTCTTTTTTATTAATAGCATCATAGATGCTTTTAACTGCCGAATCTAATACTTCTTTGATGTCGTCGCTATAACCTTGTTCTTCAGCATGTTTTCTGTATTCAGAAACATCTAATAAACGGGTTGTGCCATCACCATAAAGTTTCACATCTAAATCGTAATCAATATATTTAATGAAACCTTTATCAAAGATTGCTGGTGAGGCAATGTTTACATAGTAACAAATGCCTGTATCTTTGAACATAGCGATAACATTGAACCATTTTTTCTTTGAAAGAATGAAGATTGCTGGTTCTTTGGTATGCCACTTACGACCATCGGATTCCACTACAGCAGCTCTAATAGAAGCGAGAACAAAATAATCATCGCTGTCTTCAAGACAATATGAATGTGTCCATTCACGATGAAGTTGTTCGTTATGCTTATAAGCTTGGATAATAATCCATTTCTTTTCTAGTGAAAACATTATTTATTTAAGGCCTCCACCAGTTTAATGACTTGTCCTAAATCTTTCTTAAATTGTTCATTTGGTTTTGGATCAAATTGATTTTGCATTGGTAAAATCATTAATGGATCATCATAACCAAAGCAAACAAAGATTTTTCCGTCATGCAATGAAATTGCAAGGTCAATTAAATATTTGTTCATCTCAATGCCATCAAGCATTTTCTTAATAGCTGGTTTGATAACTTTTTTAGCATCTGCACTATTTGAGTAGATGATATATTTGGTGTTATCTTCGATAACTTTAAGTTCGTTAACGTTTGTTGGAGGAAGTGCTCTGTCATTACCTTTAAAGTAAATAACAATAGATTGTTCTCCTAAATATGCACCAGCACAGTGAAGTAATTTTCCAACAAAGACTGGGCGCATTCTTTTGTCTGATTTAACATTTCCTGCACAATCAACGATTCGCATAGGAATGTCGTGATATGTGAATTCAGTTAATCCTCTTGAACCAACATCAACAATATCTTTATAGAGATTAGTTTCTCTAAAGAAATCAACATCAATTTTTCCTGGTTCTTGAAGAACTACATCACTAAATCCTTCTTGATTAAATGCATTTTCGTTAACTTTTTTATAATAGAAGTTAAAGTATTTTCTCATCTTAGTATTCATCATACGTTTTGTGATTACTGAATAAATAATCATGATTGCAGCTGCTGCAATACAAATACCTAAGGATAAGCCTTGAGCTAATTTAGCATTTTCCTTTGGAACAATGTTTGGAATACCTGCAAAACCAAAAATGATTGCAGCAATACAAATAAGTGCTGCCACCCATTTAAATGTATTTTGAACTCTAAATGTTTTAAAGAATTTGAGTCTAGCTTCTTCAATTTCTTCGAGTGGTCTATCACTATAAGTAATTGGCTCTGGTTCTGGGTCTGGTGAAGGAACATAATCATTTTGTTCTTCAACTTCAGCGACTATTTCGTTCTTTTCTTCTTTTTCGACTTGTTTTTTCATATGAATTTTCACTCCAATGTCGAAATAATATTAAATTATAATCAAAGCATTAGCAAATGCTTTTTGTAGGGAACCTAGAATTCACTAATAAAAATGGCTTATATAAAATAAGCATAAGTGCTATTACAAATCCTGCGCTTACACCAATATATGAGATGTTATAAACAAGAGCTGGAACAAAGGCATATTCATATAAAACCATTGATGAAATTGTGGCAAAAACAAATCTACCAAAACAACCCAAAACTATAGCAATAATTAGGAACAAAAGTCCCTTCCATTCATTCTTAGATTCTAGAATTTGTTTCTTAAAGAAACCCGCTATTGCAATTGAACCATATCCGAGCAAGTAATCAAATGGAAAAGTTTGAATTCCCCAACCATCAATTCCGCATGTAATAATTCCATATATGATTCCGCATCCAATAAAGCCTTTAATTGGACCTCTTCTGATTGCTAAAATGAAAAGCGGAACCATAGTGAAAGAAACTGAACCTCCGTTTTGACCGATTCTAAACTTTAAAAATGGCAAATCTAAAATGATTGCTAATGCAACAAGCATTGCAGTCTCTACCATTTCTTGAACAGTAATTTTCATAATAAAATCCGCCTTTCTTAGCGGACTAAATGTAAAACACATACCTCCGCTAGCATTACCTAGATCAGGTTCGGTTTAACTTCGTATCAGAAGTAATCTCAGCAAGGTTACCCAAGCTCCCGTTGAATTAATTATAGAATTTTTAGTTATTCCATTCAATCTTTTTTAAATTATTTTTCTCTAAAAATTCATTACACAAATTAAATTGATTTTCATTGAACCAACCACCGTGATTTGCTCCTAATGGAGACGGGTGTGTTCTCTTAATAATTAAGTGATTTTTGTTGGTAATATATTTCTCATATTTTTGAGCTGGACCACCCCAAAGCATGTAGACCATTGGTTGATCATTTTTCTCCAAAAATCCAAGCAAATCCTGGATAAAACACGCATATTCCTTGATTTTATGAGACATCGGCTCACCTTCTCTAACAGTCAAAATTGTGTTTACTAAGAACACTCCTTGCTTGGTTAAATAAGTGAGGTCTCCAAGTCGTTTGCAAGGCTTTCCAGTTTCAATCTCAATCTCTTTAAAAATGTTCACTAAACTTGGTGGGCATTTGCAAGAATTTGGCACTGAAAAAGCTAACCCCATTGCTTGTCCTTTTTCGTGATATGGATCTTGACCAATTACAACAACTTTTACTTGATCAAGTGGAGTTAAATTAAAAGCATTGAAAATAAGTTCTCTTGGTGGGAACACTGTATGCAATGCATACTCCTTGTCCCAAAAGTCATTAAGAGATTTGTAATAATCTTTTGATTTAACTATTTCAAAGAAATCGTTCCAACTTGCCATATTTGAACTGCCACCACTTAAACAAAATTGTTTTGAAGATGGGGATTCCTACTCAAGAATCCTAAAGGATTCAGTATCGATAGGCTAACCCCGTAGTTCCTACGGTTTAATAGTATACCACTATAGTTTTTGAAGTACTAATCTAATCCCTTCTTTTTTGATGTTTATTGCTGCATTAATATCTCTATCATGCTTTTTGCCACAAATTGGACAAACCCAATCTCTATCATTTAATTCAAGATTGTTAATAATATAACCACAATCACTACAAGTTTTACTTGACGGAAAACATCTATCAACTTTTATTAATTCCTTACCTAGCCATCTTAATTTGTAATTTAGAAAATTGACAAAAGTTCCAAATGCTCGATCAGACACATTTCTCCCCAACCTCATTTTAGTATCTTTTGATTGCATCGATTTCAAATCTAGATTTTCTACAAAAACATAATCGTATTTGTTTGCAATTTTTCTAGATTCTTTATGCAAAAAATCTTTTCTTTGATTAGAAATATGAAGTTGTTCTTTTCTAACTTTTTGCCATGCTTTAATGGAGTTTTTGCTACCTTTTTGGCATTTTGAAGCTTTCCTAGTTAATTTTGCAAGTTTCTCCAAATCATTTTGAAGATACCTTGGCATATCAGCATGATTGCCATCGCTATCAACGTAAAGATGCGACAAAGAAAAATCTAGTCCGATTGAGTTGTTGATATCAAGTTTTTCAAGTTTGTCAAACAACTCAGCATTTGGATTATCTTCTTCGCCAGTCAAGGTTACAAAATACATGTTTGCTACTCTAGAGATGGTGACCGTGGTAAAAGAAAATGATTCAGGCATCAAACGAGATACTACAACCTTAACTCTGCCTAATTTAGGAATTTGGATTTCATTACCATCAAGGCGAATGTTATTGTTGATTTTCATAGTTGTATAGCTATGATCATTCTTTTTAGACTTAAATTTTGGAAAAGAACCTCTATGTTCAAAGAAATTGATATATGCAGAATGCAAATGAATTACTGCTTGTTGCAAAGCAACACTATCAACTTCTTTTAGATATTCATATCCTTCTTTATAATCAGGAAGAATTTTGATTAGATCAAATTTTCTCAATTTAAAAGATGGATCTTCTGCATGTTTCTCGACACACATTTCAAGAAAATCATTATAGACTTGGCGAACGCATCCTAAAGTTTTCTCAATTTGTTGTTTTTGAGAAGAATTAGGATAGATTCGAAATTTATAAGCTTTCTTTATTCTCTTTTCCATACATATATTATACTATCATTTCTTAAGAAATGATAGTGTTATTTTATTTTTTTGCTAGCAATTCATCCCGCCGCTTAGCGAGATTGAAGCGGGGGTCTTCTTGCTACAATAGATAAATTAAACTATGTTTTAAACCGAATAACAATGTATAATTGTATTAGGTTTATGAAAAAAGTCTTAATCGTCTTCAATCATCCTGCACCATACAAGGTTAGATTATTTAACGAATTATCTAAAACTTTTGAGTTGCACGTTATTTTTGAAAGAGAAAAAGCAAAAGACAGACAAAAAGGATTCTACTATGAGAATGAATATAGATTCTTTTCACATCATGTAAAAGGAATTCCTATAGGAAAAGAAAATTTCATCTCTAATAGAATTATTCGCCATATTAGAAACAGAAAATATGATTTAGTTATCATGAATGGATATTCAACCTTTGCTGAAATGAAAACAATTCGTTTCTTGAAGAAGAATAACATTCCATATGTTTTCTACATCAATGGCGGAATCACTAAACCAAATGAATGTAAACTAAAAAAGAGAATTAAAACAAAATACATTTCGGGAGCAAGTGCATATCTTTCTCCAGATGAGAACTCAAATAAATACTTAATTTACTATGGAGCAGACGAGAGGTTAATCTATAACTACCCATACTCCACTGTAACTGAAGATGAATTTGCCAAACTTCCAAAAGCTGAACCAATTAGAGTCTTTGATAAAGTGTTTGTTTCATCAGGTCAACTTATAAAAAGAAAGAACTACTTAAGCCTAGTGAAGGAATGGAAGAACTATCCAGAGAACTATGGTTTATACATCTTAGGTGATGGACCAGAAAAACGCAAAATAAATAGGTTTATCCGTAAAAACCATATGAAAAATGTAGTTTTAACAGGATTTTTAAGTAGAAGAAAGATGCTTGATATGTTTAATGATGCAGACGTATTTTTGTTCCCATCAAACGAAGATATTTATGGTCACGTAATTAATGAGGCACTCTCACAAGGAATACCAGTAATATCAACAAAGAAAGTAAATGCATCACTTAAGTTAGTGAAAGATAAATACAATGGTTTCCTACTTGATGAACTCAAAGGACAACAACTTAAAGATGCTATTGAGTATTGTTTAAATAACAATTTAGCAGGGAATTGCATTAAATCTGCTACACCATACACAATTGAAAAATCTGCTAATGCACACGTAGAGATTTTGAATGAGGTACTAAAGTAATGAATGTCTTAGTTTTTTCAAGTGCTATGACTGAAACTGATTTTGCATCTTTTCAAAATGACGCAAAAATTAAACCAAACCCATCAAATCAAAATTTCTACTCTAAACTAATAAAAGCTATTGCTTTAAGAAACAATGTTTCTGTTATTTCCCATAGACCTTTTGTAAAAGGAATGCTTAAGAACAAAGTTCTTGAATCTGAGGAGACAAAAGAAGGAAACACAACTTTCTACTACACTCATATTGAAGTTGGAAAAGTATTTAAACTTTTAAGAGAACAAAACGAAATCATTAAGACTGCACATAAAGCAATTGAAGAATTTCATTCAAATGATTTTATCATTGTTACTGATACATTAAGGCTTTCCTTAATAACTGCAGCAAGAAAAGTAGCAGAGGAATATGGCGTTAAAATTGTAGGAATGTTAACAGACAATCCAGACAATCTTTCTTTTAGAAACAAATCATATTCTCATCATTTAAAAAGTAATGTTAGACAACTAGATGGCTATCTTTCACTAAGTGAAGGTTTAGTTCAACTATACGGCGGTTATAAACCATCATATGTTTTTGAGGGTTTAGTTGATTCACCAGAGATATTTAAAAAGGATCCAATCTATGATTACTTCTTCTTTGCAGGTTCATTATATGAAAGATACGGTGTTAAAACTCTAGTTGATGCATTTCATGAATCGAATGTTAAATCAAAACTTATTGTCGCAGGTTCCGGTCCGCTTGCTAAATATATTGAGCATCTTTCATATGATGACTATAGAATCTTGTATTTGCCTCAATTACCAAGAGAAAAAATACTTGGATATGAAAGAAATGCTTTAGTAAATATCAATCCAAGACCACTTAATTCAAAACTAGATAACGAATCAGTTCCTTCTAAACTTTTAGAATACCTTTCAAATGGTATTCCAGTGCTCTCAACAAAGTTCCCAAAACTTTATGGCCCATTTAAAGATGATGTTTATTGGATTGAAGATGCATCATTTAATGGGATGAAAAAAGCTCTAGAAGATTTTGCAGTTACTGACAAAGAAGAAGCAAATAAAAAAGCCAACACCGCTAAGATGAAGGCTTTCGAATTCTATGGACTTGAAGTTCAATCTGAATCAATTAATCATTTCTTAACTTCATTAAGTTCAGCAACTAATAACTGAGTAAGTTTTTCGGTTGTTAAATTCTCTTCAAAATATTGTTTGTTATTAAGACCGAGTTGGTCTTTTTCTTTTTGATCCATTGAAATGATTTTATTAATGGATTCCCCAATTTCTTGTGGATTTTCCCCAGTAAAAATGGCACCTTTTGCATTTTCAAGCAATGTTTTGGAATCTCCTTGAACCACTCCAATAATTGGTTTTCCGTACTTAAGATATTGGATCGCTTTATTAGGAATTGTCTTACCAACATAACCACTATTTTTAAGTGAGACTATTAAGGCATCCGCGTTCTTAAAGTGTGCTTCTGCTTGTTCAATAGGAAGATTGCCATGATATTCAACCTTGTCATTTAATCCATCCACAATAATTTGCTTTTGAATTTGTTTTAGTAAACTACCTGATCCAAGTAAATGAAGTTTAATATCATAACTTCTTACATATCTCATTGCTTTTACAAGTGAATCAACCATTTGCATTGATCCAATGTTTCCAGCGTACACGATATTTGTCATATTTTGGTATTTAATAGGCTCTTCTTCTTTAGAAGATGAGATGATTGGTTGATTTACCACATTAAAGCCTTTGTCTTCTATATGAAGCTCTTTTACAAAGTAATCTTTAAATGATGGGGATGAGATTACAATGCGATCACATCTTGAGTAAATTGATTTAGACCACTTACGAATGATTCTATAAGATAAAGAGTTTCTTTTTATCATTCCTGCCACCACAGGAGCTTCTGGCCAAAGGTCTTGGCAATATAAGACACATGGAATGTTGTGTTTCTTTGCAAAGTGAAGAGCTGGAGAAACTGAAATGACTGGAGACAATGAACATGCTAAGACAACATCAAACTCTTCTCTGAAGTGTTTTACAAATCTCTTGCCATATTTATGGAATGATAAGTAGTTACGAATAATAGACATCTTGCTGTCTTTTCTCGGAACTAACTTAACACGATGAACTTTAACACCGTTAATCTCTTCATATTTAACTTTCTTGTATTCTGGAAGTATTTGTTTAAAACCATAATTTGGTTTACCGGTTAAAACAGTTACTTCATGACCTTGCTTCACTAATGATTCTGCAAAATCTGTAACTGAAAATCTCTCTGGATAGTAATACTGACTTACAAGTAATATTTTCATATGATTGTCTAGTATTATATACTACTTTAATATTTTCTTATAGACATAAGAAAAGATCAACTTGCGAGTTAATCGTAGAGGTTGATCTTTTAGAATATTATTCAACTGTAGCAATTACAATTTTATTTACGTAGATGCTCTTTTTAGCACCAACTAATTTATAAGTAATGACAACTGCTCCGGTTGCTTCTTCTCCTTCGAAAGATAATTCCATCTTATTACCCTTTTTCATTGAAATAGGATCACCAAAGTCAACACCACCAACCGTACAAGAAATTTCATATTGATCATCATTAGCGTTAGTTGATGTTACTATCGTTACTTTTGAAATATTTGTGTATGATGCTGAAGTCGACAACACAAGACCTGTATTGTTCGACCATTGTGCGCCACGTCCACTAGAAGTATCGTAAGCACCTGCTGCAGGACTGCTTGTTAATCCGGTTGGGTCCGCCTTTGTTTCAAATGCAATTTCAGTTTCGACTATTTTTGCAATTTTAATTTTTATAGTTGCACTAAAATCACCAGATGATGCTTTTAACACAGCTGTTCCTTTTTTAACACCAGTAACCTCAATAGATGGTCCTGTTGTTACATCAGGAAGAGAAATATATTCGGAACCTGACTCAATGGACCAAGTAACTGTTCCTAAAGATGCGACTGATGGAACAGGAACTGCTGTATAAGTTGATTTCTTTGTTGGTTCAATACTTTCCTCACCCAAGATTTCAATTCCGGTTAATTCGTTTTCAATTTTAATAAATTCACCACCGGCTGCTGTTTCACAAGTAGAATAATACTTTGTAATTTTCGCTTTTACTAATACGCGAGTACCAGCAACAATACTTTCTGCTTGTTCTTCTGTACAACCAACTCTATAAAGAACGAATGTCTTATCATCAGAAGTTTTAACATTTAAGTCAATGTTATTGAAAGAAGACCATTCTGTCTTAATACTGTCAACAATTGCATCAATATAATATGTTTCATCTGTAACCTCTTGACTTTCAAGAGCATCAGAAATTTCATATGCTTCATCAACAGTTAATGGATCAGCTTCAATTTCACCGTGTTTTGCAAATGCGTCTGCACCTGTGACAATTTCTGCACCACTTAATGCTTCAACTTTAAATCTAACTTCACCTTGAGCGTTATCTGCGAGATAAACGTTTCCTTCATATGAAGGTGGGGTTTGTAATTTAAATTCTTTGTCTGAAACGTTTTTACCAACTTTTAATACAGATTCAATATTTGATACTTTGTTGATACAAATGAGGTCTCCACCAAATTCATCTGCACCATTGAATGTGTTGCCAGTAATTTCTAATTCATCAAGATTAACTAATGCATTTGGTTGAATATGAATAGCGCGTTTTTGTGCTGGATTGATATTAAATACACAGTTTGTAATCTTGATTGATACATTGTCTTCAACTGGGAGTAATTGTAATGAATCCCATTCAGCATAACCAAAGGTACATGAATCAAAGACAACTGAGCCTTTCATTTGTTGTGCGTAAACAATGGATGATTCGCCTTTAGCATTCGTAAATGAGCCAAAGTTCATGTTTTCGAATACTACATTGTTTTCGCTTCCAACATAAAATGAGCCAACTTCACTTGAAATGACAACATTTTCATTTGCACATTTCACTGTTAAGTCTTTTTCAATTCTAAGACCTCCAGTAAGTGATACAGACTTCTTAAATACAACGGTGCTGCCTTCTGGAACCTTTGCTAAGAAACTTGATAATGCGGAAACATCACCTGTTTCTGGTAAATAAATTTCTTCAGAAAAATATTGTTTGTCATCAGAGACTTCACTTGTTAATGAATCAACTAAGAATGTTGTTTCTAATCCACTTGGATCTGCAACATAAACGTTTCCTTCATAGGTTGGTGGAACTTGTAATTTAAGTTCATCATCAAATACGTTATCACCTGCTTTTAATGCAGAGTTAATGTTGGTAACTCTAGTAATACAAATGAGGTCTCCC
This sequence comes from Candidatus Fiminaster equi, assembly GCA_018064745.1. Lineage (GTDB taxonomy): Bacteria > Bacillota_I > Bacilli_A > RFN20 > CAG-826 > Fiminaster > Fiminaster equi. Next base: position 11,947 of record JAGHUR010000012.1, on the reverse strand, counting down.
CCGAATGCATCAGCACCATTAAATGTATTGCCAACAATTTCTAATCCTACCAAATCAGTTGGACCTGTTTTTGTTGGTTCAATGTGAATAACATGCTTTTGAGTTGCAAGAATGTTAAATTCACAATTCTTAATAACAATTTCTGCAGTAGATGCAGTTGGAACTAATTGTATTGAATCCCAATCAGCTTCATCGAATGTACAAGAATCAAAGACAACTTTGCTTGTTAATTTTTGTGCATAAACTGGAGAAAGGTTATTTGTATCGTTATGGAATGTACCAAACTTAAAGCCTTGGAATGTAACATTAACGCCTTCTGCAACGCCAAAGGAACCTTTATCAATACCACTTACAACACCACCACCAACGATTGTTAAATCTTTGTTGAGAGTAACGCGTTTATTTAACACGTGGTCATATTTGAATTTAACTGTTGAACCAGCTTCTAATGAATCAAGGTATTCTTGAATCTCTGTTGCATCTGCTCCTTGTGGAACAATATTTGATCTAACAAAGATACCTTGAACAACGAAACCATGTTCAACCATTGTTGTTGTATATTGACCATTTTCATCTAAAATGACTTGTTCACCATTTAAGAGTAATGCTGTTGCGGTGTAATCTTCAGCTGCAAATGCAGTAAATGTAATTTCTTCACCGACAACACCACTTCCAATACTTGGGACAACATATCCACCAGTTACTGGAAGAATTGTATTTGACCAAGCAGTTTCGCCTGGGTCACCCTTTTCACCTTTTTCACCATTTGTAACAGTGAATGTAGAGGTTTCAGAGTTACTGTATGTAATTGTGTATGTATCAACTAAACCTTCTGAGCTCGTTTTTACAACACTGACAATTGAGACACCATCATCGCCGGCATCGCCTTTGTCGCCTTTGGCTTTGACGCCCAAGGATGTACCATCAACACACCAATAACCATCTTCATTGATTGTGATTTCTGGTGTATCACCATCTTCACCGTCTTCACCATTTTTGATTACAAAATCGGTTGTGTTACCATCACTGAATGTAATGGTATAAGTGTCTTCTAAACCACTTGATGATTTAAATGCAACAGAAACGATTGAAACGCCCGCGTCACCTTTATCACCCTTTTCACCGTTTGTAACAGTGAATGTAGAGGTTTCAGAGTTACTGTATGTAATTGTGTATGTATCAACCAAACCAACTGAGCTGGTTAATTGAACACCAACGATGGAAATGCCATCAGCTCCGCTATCGCCTTTGTCGCCTTTGGCCCAAGGATGTACCATCAACACACCAATAACCTTCTTGGTTAATTGTAATTGCTGGTGAATGACCATCATCACCATCATTACCGTCTTCACCATTCACAATTTTGAATGTAGTTGAATTACCATCACTGAATGTGATTGTATAAGTATCTTCTAAGCCACTGGTTCCAGTTTTTATTACTGATGTAATAGAAACACCATCTAAACCTTTGTCGCCTTTAGCGCCTTGTGGACCAGCTGGGCCCATTGGGCCTTCGCTACCAGAACAAGAGGCTAATGACATCATAGCAGCAGTAGATAATACTAATAATAATTTGCTTTTTTTCATTAAAAAAAGACCTCCTATCTATATGATACCGAAATAAAATTATTAAACAACCCTAAAAATTTATAAAATATTTGTTAATTCTTATTTTTAGACATAAAAAAAGATCAACTTGCGAGTTAATCGTAGAGGTTGATCTTTTAATTTAATTATTTTGCAAAGAACTCAACTGTTTTAAATTCCCAAAATTTTGCTGATGTTGTGTTATTAGTTACATAAAAATCAAATCTAAAGTAACAACCAGCCCAACTTTCTTTGGTTCTTGCAAATTCAAAGACGCCATCTGCCTTTAAATTTTCAGTAAACACTTTTTGTTCAACTAAACTGTCTCCAGATCCTGCGGCTGCATCAGCTGCATCAGCAAAAACTGATATAACAAGTTTTGATGTTGTAATAGTTACGTTTCCGGCTGTAAATACTACTTTGTCAATATTATTGGAGGAAATAGCTGTTTTTGTGTAGACTGATTGAACACCTTCTGTTCCGTCTCCGCCACCAATAGCTGCTTTTTTACCACCAATTCTCCATGGGTTCATAGTCATGTTGCCTTTGGCGTTCCATGTTACATCATTATATGTAACTTCACCGGTTGTACCATAACCAGAATTTGTACCTTTTGTAGCCTCGTCAGTTGTATCTAATTTATATATGGATTTTTCAACTGGACCAGCAGAAACAGTAACTGCGCAAGTTGCTTTTAATGATGGATCTAAAACACTTGCAGCGGTTATTGTCGCATCACCAGCACTTACGCCAACAACGTGACCGTCTGTGACTGTAGCGTGTTCTGAATTTGAAGACCATGTTACAGATCCTGGATCGCCAATACCATCAACAAAAGCTACCAAATCAAATGCTGTATCTTCTCCAACACCAATAGTCTTTTCTGTTTCGTTTAATGAAACGCTTTCTGCTTTGTTTTCAAGAACAGTACTACTCCACGATACAGAAATATCATCAAGATAAACTGCTCCGTTACTTACAATCAAAATATTACGATATGAGCCAGTAACATCGAATGAACCTGTTGCAGACAATTCTCCCAACAAAGTTGCACCAGCAGTATCGTTTGAAGAAAAGCTTGCATTTTTTCCGTAAATAGAAATCTTTTTAGTGTTGGTTCCATTAAATGTTGCTGATATCTTTTTAACTTCTCTGTTAGATAACATTGTATAAATGCAACTCTTGTTACTGCTTGTGTTAATTTGTAAAGCACCCAAATGGGCATCTTCCCCGTTTCTTGCTACAGATCCGCTGTATTTAATTCCAGCGGTTGAAACAACATTTTCGAAAGCAGTATATTTTCCAGTAACACCTTTTTCAATAAATAAGTCTGCATCTAAAGTATCAACAACATCCTCTACTGGAGCTGGTTTTGCTGTAACAGTGAGATCAACATCTAATATTGCAGGTTCAACTCCAGCTTCTGTATCAAGTAATGTAGCAGTTAATGTTGTCTTTTTAGAATCGATATCTGCTTTTTCTGGGCTACAAGTTAATGAGTATTTGCTTGCATCAAGTTCAACTGGATCACCAGATTCATAATGTGCATAAACTTTAACACCGTTTAAGTCAATATCATCTTCATCACAGTATTCTTTCAACATGCCATCAGCATTAATTGAAATAGATTTAATTGCAGGTGCTGGTGTTCCGAAAACAGTAATATCATATGAAGTTTCTTTTCCACCATATGAAACTTTAACTTTTTGTTCACCAGCTGTTTTCATATCATAATCTTCAAAAACAGCTTTATCTGTAACATCAACATCAGCGCCTTTGTCAAACTTTGCCATGATTGTTTCTGGAACAAATTCACTGTTTAAATAGAATTCTCTGTGTTCGCTCGAGGAAACAACAATTTCTTGTAAAACTGCTGGAGCAGCTGGTTCCTTGTAAATTTGAACGGCTTTATAACCATCACCGTCGCTCTTGCCTGTATAACAAGCAAATCTTGGGCTGTTGACATTCCACCAAATTACTCTGGTTTCATCATTTGCATTTGCAATTGTGGCATTTCCACTATCATTGAATGAAACTTTCCAGGATGATGACTTATTAACTTCTGTTGCTGAACAATTTAATGAGTTTCCACTAGACCAACTAATGTAATTATCGCCAACTTTGAAGGCAAATGTTCCATCTTCTGATCCAGCAACTACTTCGATTTCATAAGTATGTTTAATATTTGTATTATAAGCGGTTCCTATACCATAAATAGTTGAGGTAGTACTAAAGCCTGTTAATTCCATTGATGCACCTTCTGTTACGAATGCAACAACGTCTCCGACTTCAATTTCAGTTGCTTTTGCAAAAACAACTAACTTATTTACTGTAATGCCATATGTTGTGCCTGCGCCACCATATGAAACAGTAACGGTTTGCTCGCCTGCATTGTCCATATCATAGCCAACAAATGTTGCATTAACATCTTCTTCGACTTTTCCGCTTGCGTATGATGCGTTAATCTTTTCTCCAACGAATTCATCGCCTGTGTAGAAATTTCTGTGTGCTTCAGTTGCAATGGTTAACTCGGTGACTGTATCTTCAACAACTGTAAATGTTAATTCATCAGTTTCGTCTTCGAATGATGCGACAACAGAGGTTTCACCGATTGCCATAATATGATCTGCGTCTACGACGGTATCACCAATCTTTAATACGGCTTGATTAGAAACATCAATTTCTGTACCACCAATATAGTGGGCTTTAACAGTAATTGCTCCAAGTTTTTGACCTGCATAGTATGTTTCTTTAACACCAGACATTGCAATATAATCAAGAACTAAAGTAGGATCTGTAACTGTTAATTCAATATCAGTATGGATTTCGCCAACATAGACTGTTAATGAAGTATCTTCAAGATCCATAATGTGGCCTTCTGCTAATGAGGTTGTAATGCCTTCTGTAATTGGGGCATCATTTCCATCACTGTAGTGACCAGTAACGGTTAAGCCATCAAGACTTAATTCGTCTCCGACTTCATATGATTTCTTTGTAATATCAGCTGAAATTGATTCTAAGACAGCTTCTTGTCTGCCAACGAATTCAATACGTGTAATACAAATACCAAAGTTTTCTTTACTTCCTGGATTTGGCTTGGAGGTTAATGTTAATTCAGAAATACCACCTCCAATATCGTATTCGAGAACCATTGGTTCAAGATCATCTTTTGTGGCTTTCTTAGTAACGTCTTTTGAAATTCCGTTTACTACTAAAGTACCATCATCTCTTGCACCAATTACACTAAACTTAATACTTTCAAAGCTCAAATCGGAATCAAGTTTAATTGTAATTTTTCCTTGACTACCGCTCTTACCAACTTTTAAACAGTTCCAAATATTCCAAGCTGTATCACCAGAACCACCGTTTCCGCCGATATATGCATTTTCGCCGTCCTTGTATCCGGTAATAATTTCATCGCCTTCGCCAACTGTAGCTTTTTTAAATCCATCTTCTCCAATTGCTGACCAGTTTTGAGCGCTTTCTTTATCGTTTTCAAATGTATAAACTGCGCCTTGTCCGACTGGAGCTGGTTCTGAAACTGAAACAACACAAGATTTTTCAAGACCTGCATTATTAAGTTTTGCTTTAACTGTAGCTGAACCAACTGATTCGCCTGTTAATGTGACAGATTTATTATCACCACTAACAACCATTGAAGCAGCTGTTCCTTCAATTGACCAAGCAATAGCTTCGTCTGTATTTTTTACAGTTGCACTAATTGTGACTGTTTTGCCAATCTTAAGTGAGGCAGTGGATTTATCAAGACTTAATGATGGTTCTTGTGGGCCATCCTTCTTGACGCTAACAACGTAACCACCTTCAGTTTCTAATAAATTTCTTGCTGGTTTATCATCCTTGGCGTCTTGATGGAATTTTTTAATTTGAGCAAAGACCACAACTTCATCACCAATTTCGATATCTCCTTCGGCAAATGGTGCTTTTTCTGGACCATTCATTAATCTCCAGCAAATAAAGTTGTTCCCAATATTAAAGGAATAATTACCGTATTTTGTACTAAATGTTTCCTCAAATTTTTCAACTGTTCCTTTGATGTAGAATGATTCTGAAGTTACACCGCCTTCTTCTAGACTATTTGCAACTAATGCAGCGTCTTCACTGTCATATGGATCTGCTTCAGTACCAGCATGTTTTGGATTAACTGGTCCAGGTCCATCTTGTGTAACTGTGACAACACAAACTGTTTTGCCGTTTGCAATAATGTCTGCAGTACCGACAGCGTTAGCGGTAACAATTCCGCTCGAATCAACTGATGCAATGTCTACTGCACTTGAAGACCATGTGATTGAACAGCCTTCTTTGTCAATAGTTGCGTTGAGTTGTAGTGTGTCTCCAACTTTCATGGAGGCAGTTTCTTTGTCAACATGAACTACTGCAGAATCGCATTCTGTTTTTGGTTGGTCTTTTGGAGTACATCCAACTAAAGTGCCAGCCGCAAACGGGATTAATAAGAGTAATGCTTTCTTATTCATATTTTTCCTCTCTTTCATTGCTTAATGAGTAACAAAAAAATCCCGTATAAACACATGCGCATCATCGGCGCTTAATGTTTACGACGGGAGCAGTTTCGTAACTCATAAGGTTACTTATATTGTAATATAAATGTTGTGTCGTGTTAAGACTAAATTTTATTTAGTTATTAAAAATGCGATAAGACCTGCTAAAAATGTAAGAATTCCTGAAGTTAAAAGTGGGAAAAAGATAGACCAAGCCTTATTAACAACCTCATCAGGAAGTGGGTTATCCCAATCATGAAGTTTGTGTCTTTTCCAACCACGATACAAATCTTGAATAATAAAACCAACCATTACAAAAGTAATGCCACCGAAAATCATTAGGAACCAACTATATTTAAGTGGCCATCCTTTTTGATCTCCAAGAGTAAAATATAAACCAAGAGAAACGCCCACTAAAAAAGCAATACCAAGAGCGGCAAATATGTAGTTGTACCATTTCTTAGAAGCGTTCTTCATAGACACATATTTTAATACACATGTTGTTTGATTAAAACAAAATACTTATCTATACTTATTATCAATATATGGCAAACCCAAATATTAAGGAAAATAAATTTAAAAGAGCTATTGGTGTAGCTACGCGTGGAATCATCAAAAAGATTTCGCCTGTTTTGTATGTGAAAAAACAATACAAATACATCACTCACCACAAACTTAATTTAAAGAACCCACAAAGATATACTGAAAAACTTCAATACTTAAGATTGTTTACATATCCAAACGACCCAAAAATAAGTTTGTGTGCATCTAGAGATGGTGCTAGAGAATACATTAAAAAATTAGGACTTGAAGAAATCTTAATTCCAATTTTTGGAATATATGATTCCTTTGATGATATTAACTTTGATGCACTTCCTGAAAAGTTTGTCATGAAGTGCACTCATGCGTGTGGCTTTAATGAAATCATATTAAATAAGAATAATATAGATAAAAAAGCATTAAGAAAGACATTCAATAAGTGGCTCAAAACAAATTATGGAAAGAAAACCGTTGAGATGCACTACTCTCCAATCAAACCACGAATCATTATTGAAAAATATCTCGGTGAATTAGATGCTCTTCCAATTGAATACAAAATTCATGTCTTCAACGGAAAAGCTAAATCAATGTATGTTGTCTCGGGTCGTGGAAAAGACATTCGCTACGACAACTTCTACATCGATTGGACTCCGTTTGATGGTAGCCAATTCAATGGTTGGAAGAAATCAGAAATACCACCAAAATCCCCAGGAAATTGGGCGGAAATGGTAAAAATAGCCGAGAAACTAGCGGGATATTTCCCATTTGTAAGAGTTGACTTATATAACATCAACGGAAAGATTTATTTCTCAGAATTAACCTTCACTCCAGCAAAAGGCACACTCATTCTAGATGATGACGAGTGTGACTATGAAATGGGTAAATGGCTAACTATTTGTACCAAGTAGAATTACCGAAGAAGACCTCATAAAGCATTATGGCTAAGTGGTCTTTTTCTTTTACAGTTCTATCATCAGTTACATTATAAAGTGCTAATTGAGGATCATTACATTCCCAAGAGATGGACATTGCAACCATGTCTTTGATTGATAATCCATTTGTTTTATCAAAATAGAAAGATACTAAATCTGTCTTTGCAGAATTGTCTGTATCAATCTTTAAACCATTTAAATGGTAAACATGTTTAATGTATTGTCCTGGATGATCTTTATCTGGTGTAAAGAAACCAAGTGCAAAATTGTATTCGAGTTGTGTCTCTAGAGGAGTTTCAAGAGTTGAACCACCTCTACAAGAGAAGGCAAAGAAATCACAATCTGACATTGTCATTGGAAATTTAGCGTTGTATCCAACTTTATCTAATTGAGCTCTGCTCTTTTGATATAAGCCATCACAACGAACTCTTCCATCATAAAGTTTAGAGATTGCTCCAAGCTTAAATGATTCATCTATTCTTCCAAGGTTATTATGATAACCCCAAAGTTTTTCTTTGTTATTTCCAAGTGGATCTTCCCAAACATAACCACCTCTATGCTCTGGTTTAATACCTTGTAAACCATTGCATGAAGAAACATTAAGAGGAGTTTCTTCTACTTCAGTAAAGACATAGTCTTTTGTGTCGTCTTTCAAGTAATAATTAGAGTTAAAATATGGAGATTCATACACTCCAAGTTTATACATTTTGTTTGTCTTAGAACATCCGCACAATGTAATTGCAACTAAAGGAAGTAAAATATATTTTATTTTCATAAACTTGCCTCCTCAACCTTTTGTATGACAGGTTCTGGTTGTTTATTTGGAGCGAAATATGTAAATCCAAACAAAAACAATGCAATCATAAATGGAACACTTCTTAAGAATGGTTGATAGACATTAAGGTTGTGCGGTTCACTCTTAACGTTATATCCAAATGATGCAAGTAATAAGAATGCTATAAGCATCATAATAATGACATTTTTAACAAATGCATTGTCTTCGTTATGTTTAACATACTTAGTAACAAAGACAAACATTGTAACAAAGAATGCTAAAACAAAGACTAAACCAATAACACCAACTTCTTTGATTACTTCGTATTCAAATATTAATGTTGGTTCTTCAACAATTGCATTCAATCCAATAATGTATGCGGCTTGATTTGATAAATCATAACCAAATAAATTGAAAGGAACTCCATTAATATCTTTTGCAAAAGCTGCAGACAATGTATTTGTAGCAGGTCTCATAATAAAGTTGTTGCACATAACTTTGTTAAAGATACCCGTAAACTTAAATCCAATACCTGCGTTTAAGATTGTAAGTAAGAAGAAAACAACTCCAAGTCCAACAATACCTACAACAATGTAATATAAAATATTACAAACAAGTTTCTTTTCTTTTAAGAACTTGTAAACAAACGCGAACAAAGAAGCAATTACTAAGAAAATAAGAGCTTTCCAATTTGGAATTGTAAGAAGTGAAATAAATCCAATTCCACCAATAACAGCAGAACAAATAAATAAGTTTCTTTGCTCTTTTATTTTAATAAAGAGAAGTGCTGGTAAAAATACAGCACACATGATTGCAAACATTGATCCATATTCAATTGCAACTTCACTAATTCTAAATCCCATCAACCAGCCCATCTCTTTAGTAGCATTATATGCTACACCATCATAGAAATAGATTGGTTTTGCTTTATGAATTTGAGCATAGAATGGACCATATTGAATCCAGGTTGTAATTGTGCCCACCAAAGTGATGGCTGCCAAACCGAAACCGATTGCAAGTAAGATATGCTCAAATTTGATATCACCAATTCTTCTAGCAAAGAAGCCTAATGCAAAGAAGGATGGCAAAGCGAAAAAGGTTGCAACATTAGAGAGCAATGAAAATGAATGTGAAAATCCTCCAAATGCTGCAATTCCGGAGATTATAAATAGACCTGCAACAACAGGAATTAATTTTAGGTAATCTTTTCTATCGTTGTTTGTAAAAAATGCGAAAAGAAAAGCACAAATTGTAAGTACAGTTGTAATTATATAAAAGACTTCGTTAATGTTAGCAAACGTGAATGAAACCAATGCTAAAATTTCTAAAATTAGAAAGGTGATAATTGATTTATATTTGCTAAAGAAGCTTGAAGCGTTCATAGGGTAATTATACTCACTTATGGTAAGTTTCGTTATTCAAAATTTTAAAACTTCTATAAATTTGCTCTAATAAAATGAGCCTTGTCATCTGGTGTAAATATGTGAGTTTTGATAGAGATATTGAGGAATTGCAGCGTTTTTTGAGATTTTCTGAGAGTCCATACGAGCCACCAATAACGAAAGAAATTGATGATCCGCCTTCTACTAATTTTTCCTCAATGAAGTTTGCAAATTCTTCAGATGTGAATTCTTTTTTATTTAAATCTAAACCAATAAGGTAGTCATTTTTGATGAGCTTCAAAACACGATCGCCTTCTTCATTTTTAGCTTTTGTAATATCAAAATCATTTGGATTATCTTTAATTTTTGAATCCATCACTTCAATGATTTCTGTTTTAGCGTATGGCGAAAGTCTTTTGAGATACTCTGCAATACCATCTTTTAGATATTGTTCTTTTATTTTGCCAATGCAATAAATTTTTATATTCATAGTTATTCAGCTGGCGAATCGAGTTTTATTAATTCAATTTGAAGTTGGTCCATCATGATTAATGCCCTTATTCCAAGAGTGGTGCCTGGTTTAGCGTATACTGGTGCATCAAGAAAATCACTAACATAAATAAAACCATCATCAATCAGAGATTGATTATATGAGTCTCTTGCTTCTTCTTGTTTGCTAGAATCACAATAAATATAAATCGCTAATGGATAATTCCAATCAACTTTAAAGCCATTATTTTCTCCTCTAAATGGAGGAACTTCTCCTTCGGCTCCTATATATTCAACTGCTTCTTCAATTTCCTCATATGGCCAATTTTCAACAGGTTTGGTATAACCAAACAAATCAACATTGAAATAACCAAAATTATCTACATAAAAGTGAAGTTCAACATCTTCAGCAGGACTAATAGCATTCCATTCACTAAATGTTTCGTTGTAAAAAACATTCCAGTTATTACTAATCAAAATAGTTTTGTAATCATTTACTATGGTTTCTTTACAACCAATAGCATTTATTGCAACAGCATTTGCAATTTCGTTATAACTAGCATACGTTGAATACGCTTCAAATTCAGGTATGACTGTCTTTGTGCCTGGTGCAATAATTTGAAGTCCGTCTGCTATATCTTTTGCTGGCCACTTTGTTTTATAACAAAAAGCGACACAAATCTCTAAATCATGATAATCTTCAAAATAACCAAAATTAACATTAACTTCGTAGTTTGGATCATAGGCATCAAAATAACCTTGTTCGTCTTTGCCTGCTGAAACTTCCCACCCTGCTTTTAATAAAATTTCTTTGTATTCATTTTCAGAATTTACATTATCAGTATAACAGTAGATACTAAAGTATCCGCCTTCTATTTCGTCATCAGTATTAATTTCAATATCATCAGCTTTTTTGTATTCAGGAATCTTAACTTCTGAACCAGAAACAACAATGACTTCGTCCTGAATTTCTTTCTCTGGCCAAGTGGCGTATGGTATTGGTGGTTCAATTTCTTGGCCACAGTAGTCACAAATAAAGTCACAATCATAATCAACGTGGCCACCAAGATTACGACCACAATAATCGCAATTATGATCTTTGTTCTCGTCACTGTGTTCGCTCATTCTTGCTTTGCAAAGATCACAAAAATGGTCTTTGTCTTCATCAATATGTTTACAACCATTATCACCACACGATGCAAGTAAAGCTGGAATAAATAAGAATAAGAGGGCTTTTCTTTTCATATTGAAAATAAGTTTACACTATTTCAAATAAAATAAAAACTCCCAAATGGGAGTAGTTATCTTATTGGTGGAGTCGGCGAGAATTGCACTCGTGTCCAGAGAGGGCCCCACAGCAACGTCTACAGCTTAGACGATATTTTAGATTTAACGAAGCATCGCATATCGTAGTTATCTTCGCGAGACTTATTGGATTTCGGTGAACTTTAGCAAGTCAACTATGTCTTCCTATCCTTTTGGTATGACACCTGACCTAGACGTGAAAGGAATAAAACTCTAGGAGATGCTCTGTCCGGCCTCTAAGGTCGGGCCCTATGTCGGGTAGCTTAAGCTAAGCAGAGGGATTGTGCTCTTGGAGCACGCATATAACTGTTGTCAGTTATTTTGTTTTGGTATTTATGGTTACCAGCCAGCTGCAGTCACTGCCAGGCGATCGACCCTGTCGAAACTAAGTCGACCCCATTTGCGGATTAATGATAACAC
>JAGHUR010000002.1 GCA_018064745.1 Candidatus Fiminaster equi | reverse complement strand
TATTATAACAATAAATTATTTGCTATGCAAATAATTTTATATAAAATTACAAATATTTTGAAATTATTCATTTCTAACTTGTTAGAGAATATTTGATGTGCTATAATCTTTCGCGCTGGTTCCTTAGCCAAGTGGTAAGGCAATTGACTGCAACTCAATGAGCGTCGGTTCGACTCTGACAGGAACCTCCATTTACTTAAAAAGCGCTTGATTATTAAATCAATAGTGATAAGATAATTGAGCGCTTAACAAAAGAGATGCGCCTGTAGCTCAACTGGATAGAGTATCAGACTACGAATCTGAGGGTTGGATGTTCGAGTCATCTCAGGCGCGCCACTTAAATGGCAAAAAAAGAGAAACATCGGGGCGTAGCGTAGCTTGGTATCGCGTTTGTTTTGGGAACAAAAGGTCGCAGGTTCAAATCCTGTCGCCCCGACCATTGAAAAAATACAGAGGTTCGCCTCTGTTTTCTTTTACGCTTATACACATAAATATACCTGTTGTTTATAAAATTGAAATATGTTAATATTTATCTCGTATAAGGGAGACAAATATGAGTAAATATATTGTGTTATACAACGGAAAAGCTGATAACGGCACAGGATTAGAAAATGCCAAAAAGCTTCAAGACATGCTTAAGGATGATGAACTTGAGTACGTCGATTTAGTAGGTAAAGATGATTATGCAGCCTTAGTTAAAGGTTATGCTAAAGATCAAAAGTTTATACTTTCAGGTGGAGATGGAACAGTTAACTATTTCATTAACCACATTGATGAAAAAGACATTCCAGAAGAATTCTATTACTATCCAGCAGGAACAGGTAATGACTTCTATCATGATATCTCTGAAAGAGAAAACACAAACGGAATTATCCAAATTAACAAATATCTAAAGAACCTTCCAGTTTGTGAAGTTAATGGCAAAACATATAAATTCATTGATAACGTTGGATATGGTATTGATGGTTATTGTTGTGAAGCAGCTGATATCTTAAAAGCTAAATCAGATAAACCAATTAACTATACAGCTATCGCTATTAAAGGATTACTTTTCCATTTCTCAAACAGAGCAGCAAAAGTTACTGTTGATGGAAAAGAATACAATTTCAAACACGTCTGGCTTGCACCAGTCATGAAAGGAAAATACTATGGTGGTGGTATGATTCCATGCCCAGAACAAGATAGAAACGGTGATACTCTTTCACTTCTTGTTTGGCATCAAAGAGGACGTTTGACAACATTAATCAAATTTCCAAAGATTTTTGAAGGCAAACACCTTGGCAAGAAAAAACACTGTGAAGTCTTCACAGGTAAACACATTATTGTTGAATATGCAAAACCATGTGCTGCACAAGTAGATGGTGAAACAGAACTCAACGTTTCAAAAATTGACTGTAAGGCTTAATGAAAAAGAATAAAAGAATACGTTATCGTCATATTCACGCTTTAAGAGACCTTTCAAATTGCTTTAATTTTAAAGGCATAAAAATTAAGAAAGGTCTTCTATTAAGAAGCGGTTATTTAGGCAAGCTTTCAGCACTTCAAGCAAAGCAGTTTGTTGAGAAATTTAACATAGGTTATGTTATAGATCTTAGAACTAATGCTGAAGTTGAAAATGCTCCTGATATGTATTCTAACTTGGTTGAGTATTATCACATTCCAGTAGTGAAGGAATTTGATAATCCTCTTGTAACTAAGGAAAACAGAAATAGCATTCTTTTAGATATATCTAAAAACAAAGGCGGAGCCGTTAAATATTTAAGTAATGTTTATCGTAAAATGGTAACGGACGAGTACTGCTTGTCTCAATTTAAAAAGATTTTTGATTTATTATTAAATAAAAAGGATAACAAAGCTGTAATCTTCCATTGCACGCAAGGAAAAGATAGAACAGGCGTGCTTGCTGCTCTTATTTTGTATGCATTAGGCGTTGATAGAAGAAGCATTTGTAACGATTACATTCGTTTCAATAACGCATATAGAATTAAAAATTTCATTATCTCATGCATTGTTGCGATTAGATTTATGTCCTTTAGAGTTTCTAAAGATTTGTATTATTTACAAATGGCTCATAAAAAGCTCATTAAAGCAACATTTGATGAAATATATAAGCCAGGTAGAGATCGTTATTCATTTTTAAATGACTATCTTGGCTTAGATAAAGAAAAAGTAGATCTCTTACGTGAGAAATATTTAGTAGAGGAAAACAAGTAAATGATTAAACTTTTTGTATTAATTGGCTCATTTGGACTTTCTACGCTCATTACATTGCTTTTAAACTTTAATGAAGCTTGGATGATAGCGGTAGGGATAATTGGCATAGGATTAGCCTTTGTCCTTTTATTTGGTATCATGCTCTTCTTTATTGCCTGGTTGTTTATTTTAAGGTTAGAAAAGAATGAAACACCTGAAAAATATAGTAAGGTTTATCGTAAAGTATATAACCGTTATCAATTGTTCTTATTATCACTATTTGGCGTTAAGTTAACCGTGAATGGATTATATAAAGTTCCAAAAAAGACAAACTTTATACTTTTCCAAAATCACTTAAGTAACGTTGATCCAATTTTTACAGATTATGTACTAAGAAAATTCCCTATGATTTTTGTTGCAAAAGAATCGTTGTTTAAAATTCCGTTTTTTGGAAGAATTATTCGTCATATTGGTTATGTAAAAGTTATTAGAAAATCTGGACTCGATGATACCCAAGAAATGGCACGTGGATTGAAGTGGATTCAAGCAAACGAGTGCTCCTTATGTGTTTATCCAGAAGGCACAAGAAATAAGACTTTTCCGAATCCAATTATATTGGATTTAAAAGAAGGCACAATGTCCTTTGCTAAAAAGTCAGGAAGACCTATCGTTATCTCTGCAATTCATGGCACTGAAAAAATTAATGATAAGTTGCTATTAAAAGTTCATAAAATTCAAATTGATATTCTTGAGGTTATTCCGCCTGAAGAATACGAAAAAATGAGTCCTCAAGAACTAGCAGATTTGGTTAGAAAAATATTGATTGATGGCATTAATAATCCGTCAAAAGAAAAAGAAAAAGTTCGATTATATTAAAACAATTTATAAAAGGCACACATTAGTTTGCCTTTTTTGTTTGCATGTTGTGCACACATATTGTAAAATTAAACCGGTACAAATCAATGATTGATTACGATTTAGCGTTTAACATTATTGTTGCCGTTTCGACCTTTATGGTTGTTTTTACGATTTTATTATCCGTATACTACTTAAGCTATTTTTTCACTGCAAGAAGAAAAGTTGCACCAATTCCAGCAAGCGAAAATTACACTAAATTTGGCGTTATCATCGCTGCTCGTAACGAAAGCAAAGTTATTAGAGGCATTTTTGAGTCTCTTAAAAATCAAACATACCCAAAAGATTTTTTTGATGTATGGGTTATTGTTGAGTCATTTGATGATCCAACCATTCATATTGCGGAAGAATTTGGTTATAAGTGGTTTGTAAGAGACCGTTTAACTCCTGATAGAAGAACCAAAGGCTTTGCCTTACAAGAAATAACAGATTACTTTGTCCGTGAAAGCATTATTTACGATGCTTACATGATTTTTGATGCTGATAACAAGGTTGAACCTAACTTTATCGAACTTATGAACAACCTTAGACAAACCGGTGTCAAAATCGGCAGTGGTTATCGTAATTTCACAAACGTTAATGTTAACTGGTTAACTTCAACTAGTTCAGTTATGTTTGCTTACATGAACCAAGTTACATCTAAAGGCAGATCCTATTTGTTCCATAAAGCAACATTAATGGGTACAGGCTACTATGTAGATAAATCTATTATTGATGATGCTGGTGGTTGGATTTTCACTGGTATGACTGAAGACATTCAGCTTACTTCTTATAGCTATTACCACGATGTTAATATGCGTTATTACCCAGATGCTGTTTTCTATGATGAACAATCTCCAAAGCTTAAACAAGTTCATGATCAACACGTTAGATGGTTAGCAGGTTTCTTTGCTTCTAGAAGATACCTCAAAAAATGTGGTGTATTCTATGAATACCATAAAGGACCTAAAAAAGCTGTAATGCGTTCTGAATTTAAACTTGGTATTCTTCCATTCATTATTTATAACATTATCAATTGTTTGCTTCTTATTGCTTCTTTAGGCTTAGCTATTGGCGCAACAATTACAAGAAAAGAAACTGACATGATTTGGAGATGCTGGGGTATTACAATTTACGAAGCATTGTGCTTGTATTTACCATTTGTAATTGCATCACTTTATATCATTATTTCCGAACGTAAAAAACTACATATGAAGCCACTTGTTGCATTTGTTTGTTGTACAACATACTTTGTATTCTTCTATGATTTCCTTTGGGCTTTTATCGATTTAGGATTACACAAATCAAAACGCCACAGTTGGGTTCAAATAGAGCACACGGGTAAGACTGAAAAGGAGAAAAAGGTACGTGAATAAAGATTGGAAAAAGACACATATCATTTATTGGCACGATGAACTTCATGACGATTTTGATCAAATCCTTTCAAAACGCCCACCTTTAAAACCAGGTTATAACTTTATTCGTAACAATCACTTTGCAAATTTCTTTGGTAATATTTTATATTACGGAATTGCTTTACCTATCCTCGCTGTATTTTCCTATTTAACAGGCATGAAGGTTAAAGGAAGAAAAAATTTAAAAGCAGTGAAGAAGACCGGAGCTATCATTTATTCAAATCACGTTTCAGTTCCAGATACATACAAAATGGCATCACCTGTTTGCTTTGGAAAAAGAGTAAACATCCTAGGCTATACCGATTCTTTAACTGTTCCTGTTCTTAAAAATGTAGTTAGACAATTAGGATTTTTGCCACTTCCATTAGGCCCAGATCCTGAAAATAAAGCAGCTTTAATTGAGGCAATGCGCTATTACGTTCACAAAAAACATCAATTCGTTTTAATCTATCCAGAAGCACACATCTGGCCTTATTACACTAAGATTCGTAACTTTAAAGTTCAAACTATGAAGTACCCAGCCATTTTAGATGCTCCAGTACTTCCTATTGTTACTTGTTGGAGAAAAGTGTGGTGGTGTAAACGTCCAAAACAAACTGTTAAAATTGGCACTGCAATTTGGCCAAAACTAGAACTTACTCAAGATGAAAATATTCAATATCTCTACGATGAATGCCTCTCTCAAATGAGAGCCCTGTCTGAGAGTGAAAAGCAATTCGAATACATTAAATACATAAAAGTTGAAAAATAATTGATAAATTAATTTTCGAGAAAAAAATTAAAGATTTAGGAAACTTTGTTTCCTTTTCTTTTTCTCTAAATAAAAATATTTTCATCTATTAAGTATTATTATATACTTATTCAAATCGAGTAAAAAAAACGGTAGATATTGTGGAAAAGAAAGAAAAGCGCAAAATTATTGAAATTATTAAGGATTTGCTTCTTGATAAACAAAAATATGAAAAGTTAGTTAAGCTTGCTTCTTATGCAGTTTTATTTTCAGTTTTGGTTGTTATGACAATCATGAATGTTTTTAAATTGTCTGATACTTCACAAAACTATGCATTATTAACATACACAACTGGTTCAATGGCCGTTTTACTATTAATAAACTTTGTTGTAACGCTATTTAGCAGGCTAGGCACCAAGATTTGTGCAGGTTTATTCGCATTTGAACTTGTTGGAATGTTTGCAATCTTCTTAGTTACAGGTGTTCCTGATGGATTCTCTGCACTTTGGATTGCTCTTCTTCCAATCACATCCATGATTTTCTTTGGACGTATGTGGGGATCTATTATCTCTGGTTTTATGTTCATTGTCCTTATTCTTTGTTTCTGGACCCCAGTAGGCCATTATATCATTCAATACAATGGCTATGGCGCAACATTTAAAACAAGATTCCCTGTTCTTTATCTTGCATTTTTTGCAGTTGCTTTTATTCTCGAAACAATTCAAATTTATCAGTTCTCTGCTCTTGAGAAAATTAATAGGATTAATGAAGGCTATTCAACACATGACGGATTAACTGGATTATTCAATCGTAAAGGCTTCTATGATTTACTTGAAATCGAATTAAAGAAAAAAACATATAACAAGATTGGATTTATTATCTTTGACTTAGACTTCTTCAAGAAATTAAACGATACGTATGGCCACGTTGCTGGCGATGAAGTATTAATTGAATTTGCTAAACTCATTGAAGAAAAGCTTTCTAATTCACTCGCCACATGCCGTTGGGGTGGTGAAGAATTCCTTGTTTGCTATGTTGATGATCAAATCAAAAAAGCTGATCTTGATGAATTTAAAAAAGAAATTGAAAAACATGAATTCGTTTCTGATGATCAAATCATGAAAACTACAGTTAGTGGCGGTGTATTCGAAACTAACGATAAAGATTTTGATAACCATAAGGAATGGTTAAAGAATGCTGATACCGCTCTTTATAAAGCTAAAGAAACTGGAAGAAACAAAATAGTTTATTTCTAATAAATTAATATGGAAGCATTTTATCAATTAAATATTGCATCAATCGTTATAACAATTTTGTTGTTTGCTATCTTTTTGTTTAGAAGATCATACCCAACAATCTCTAGAAAATTGTTTAAATTTTTAATTGCATTTAATGCTTTATCCGCTGGATGTGAAATACTTGTTGTCTTCATTGGAACCGGAACATTAGTTCTTCCAAGTTTCTGGCAACAATTCTTTGTCATCCTTTATTATTTAATCCACATTACGCTTCACTATATATTCCTTTACTATGTAACATCATCTGCTAGAGGAATCTTAGCTAATAAAGCTGAAAAAATAATTTTCTCTGTTGGCTATGGCATTTTACTTCTTTTACTCTTAACAAACCCAGTTCACAATTGGGTATTTAGTTTTAATGCATCTAATGAATATGAATATAGCTTTGGATTAATTATCATTATTGCTACATGTGCAGCTTCATTAGTTTATGCACTTATCATTACACTTAAAAATAGAAAAAATCTCAAGAAGCTTAAATTGGGTCTTGATATTTTCTTCTTACTTATGTGGTTTGTGGCAATATTAATTGAAGTTCTTATTAAATATGTTTATGTTGAAAACTTCATAATCACTATTACCGTCTTGCTTTGTACAATCGTAACAGACAACCCAGATAAGTACTTTTACGCTAACACAGGCGTATATAACGAAGAAACTTTCGACATGGTTTATGGCGAGAAGATTAAAAAAGGTATGCCTTTCAAACTAGTTTGTATGTGTTTCGAGGATTTCTCCTTATACATTCAAAAAGTTGGTTTAAAAAGAGCAAACATCGCTATTTTTGAAACTTTAAAACATTTACGCAAAGATTATGGCGTTAATAACGTTTTCTCACTTAGAAGAAACATTGCTATTATTGATGCACGTATTTTCCAAAGTGATGAGATTCTTCAAAAAGAATGCCATAGAATAGCTGAAAATTGTTACCGTTGTGGGCTTGAACATAACCCTGACTTAAAACTTAATGCTCAATTTACAGTTATTTCTGTTCCAGATGATTTAAATAGTTTATCTGACCTTCACACAGCAATTCAGATGATGCTTTTTGATCCAGAAATGCATAACGATGGCAAATTGATTAGTAAATTTGAACCTAAATTGCTTGATGAAAGACATAGAAGAGAAAGAATCATTTTAAAGCTTCACGATGCTATAGACCATGATGGCTTTGAAATGTATTATCAACCACTTTATAACTGGAAAAAAGATAGACATGTTGGACTTGAAGCTTTAATTAGATTCAAAGATAACGGTGATGATGGTGAATTCTTCTCCCCAGGTGAATTTATTCCAATTGCAGAAGAAGAAGGCTTAATTTTTGATATTGATGAAATTGTTTTTGAAAAGGTTTGTAGATTCATTCGTAACAGAGAATTAGCTAAATATGGTGTAGATTTTGTTGATATTAACTTATCGCTTTTAAAGCTTTTAGACCCAGTTACTGTTGATAGATATAAAGAACTTGCAGCTCGTTATGATGTTGATCCTAAGTTTATTAACCTAGAAATTACTGAAACCGCTGAAGGTGATGCAAAATATCTTAACATTGTTAGAAACAATATTGCTAAATTTAGAGACGCTGGATTTAGCTTCTCTTTGGATGATTACGGTTCAGGGTACTCAACCGTTGTTTACATGGCTGAAATGGACGTTAAAATCGTTAAAATCGATGCTTCCATTTTATGGAACGCTATGAAGAATAGAAAATATTATACAGTTCTCGAAAACTGTGTTCGTTTAATTTACTGTTTCGATAAGGAATGTGTTTGCGAAGGTGTT
Source organism: Candidatus Fiminaster equi (assembly GCA_018064745.1). GTDB lineage: Bacteria > Bacillota_I > Bacilli_A > RFN20 > CAG-826 > Fiminaster > Fiminaster equi. The sequence goes on along the minus strand of JAGHUR010000002.1, from coordinate 268 downwards.
GAAACAGAAGAGATGGCTACATTACTTAAAAAGCTTGGTGCCGACTTCTTCCAAGGATATTTATACTCAAAACCAGTAAAAGAGGAAGAAATTCTTAAACTTTTGGTTGAGAAAAATAAAGTCGGGGGGGTTATTAAAAGCCAACTCTAAAAAAATTCGATAAAATTTCGTGAATTCCTAAAGTAAATTCCGCAAAAATTTAAAATGTCGAATTTATCAAACTAATTTCCGCTTTTATTATCAAAAACGGAATTTAAACGGTTCTTAT
>JAGHUR010000058.1 GCA_018064745.1 Candidatus Fiminaster equi | reverse complement strand
GTATCAATGAACTCTGATATTAAGATTATCTTTGTAGACATAGACTGGACGCTTCTTGATCATTGCATCCATGACTTTGACTACAAATCTATAGAAGGACTTAAGAAAGCCCAAGAAAATGGTGTTTTAGTGTATTTAAACACTGCTAGACCATACGAATCTGTTAATCAGATTGAAATACTTAAGAAGTTCACTCCAAATGGCTTAATATGCACAAATGGTGGTCTTATATTTCACAATGACAAAGTCATTATGAAAAATATCATTCCAAGTGAATACGTTAGCAAGGTTTTAGAAGTCTGTAATAAGAAGAAACTTGAAGTAGAATATGGCACTATAAAAGATAGATATTTTTCAATTGAATCTAATAAATACGTTACTAAATATTTCCAAACTTTTAACGAAAAACCATGTCCTGTTAGTAAATATAATGGTGAAGAAGTTACAAGCTTACTTCTTATGTGTCCAAAACGCTTCGATAAAGGTCTTTTAAAACGCATTCCAAAAGAGCTAGATTACTTCAGATTTCACCCTTATGGAGTTGACATCAGATTTGTGAAAAATGACAAAGGTAAAGCTATTGATTTTGTGTTAAAATATCATAACTTGAGTTATGATAATGCACTCTCAATTGGTGATGATATGCAAGACATTTTCATGTTCCAAAAAACCAAATTTTCTGCAGCAATGGGGAATGGCTTAGAAGAGGTCAAAAAAGCTGCAAAGTATGTAGCAAAACCAATCTCAGAAAATGGTGTTTTGGACACCCTCAAACATTACAATATCATCTAATGTTACTATATTAGGTGAGGATTATATAAATATAATCTTGTCAAATAGCGCTTACATTCTTATAATATTAGTAATTACTAAGAGGGTAGGCTTATGAAGAAGAAAATCTCATCATTTATTCTATTAGGCATTGCTTTGGCAATCTCTACTCCACTTGCTAGCTGTGGCGGTGGAAAAGATGATCCTCATACAAATCCGGAAGATAATCCTGAAGTCTATGATAATTTCATGACTGATTTAAGCAAGGATGGCCATCTTTATGTTCACTATAATCGTGGTGAAGGTAAAACTGACTATAATGACTTCTGTTTTTGGATGTGGAACGATGATACAGACACAGACGGAACACTTTGGGCTTACAGCAAAAAGACCGAAGTTTCTCCAACATTAACCCTTTTGCCAATGTCAACTCACTGGATGACTTGTGAAGAACTTGGTGTTGAAGGCGGAGACAAAACCTATATTGATAAATATGGTGTTATCGCTGATATTGATTTGTCAAAGACACTATTTAATGGAAAAATTCAAAAAGGTGAAACAAAATCTGTTGCAAAATATGATACTTGTAAAAACCTTGGTTTCTTGTTCCCTTTAGCAGAATCAATGACAGGTGTTAGTCACTGGACAAGTGATGGTGGCAAAGATAATGTTATTGAAGATTGGAGAAACGAGAAAAATTTAAGATCCCTAAAGGATGGTGGAACAGCAGAACACATTTTCCTTGCAACGGGTCAACTTGAAAATCCAGCATTCTTCGTTGGTAGTGGTGCTCCAGTTGTTAGAATTAATCCAATGGATGTTGATACAAGTGGTGATTATAGATCAAAAACCGAAGGCGGCTTTGCTGATTATGGAGTCTCATCAACATCTGATGTATTCAAAGAGATTGGTGTTGGCTACCAAGTCTTCGTTGCCTCCTTTAGAGATTCAAATGGCGATGGTTATGGTGATATTAAAGGTATTACAGATTCATTAGACTATTTCCAAGACCTTGGAATTAAAGCTCTTTGGTTAACTCCAATTCAAAAATCAGATTCATATCATGGATATGATATTTCAGACTATTACGCAGTAGATCCAAAGTTTGGTACTATCGATGATTATCGTGAACTTCTTGTAAAAGCTCATGAACGTGGTATCAAAGTTATTATGGACTTAGTTCTTAACCACACATCCAAATCAAATGTTTGGTTCAAGAAATCACAATGGGGTGTTAACTCTGGTGCTCCTGGTGCAGAAACTGATGACACAGGAATTAACTGGAGAGATGTTTACACCTGGAAGTTCGCAACTGATCCATTCAGCCGTAAAAAACGTACATATCATCCAGATCCAAAAGATGATGGACATAGTACATATGGTACATATGAATTTGGCGAACCAGAAACAATTACAATTCAACAAGACGCCGCTGATCCAGCAGGTGCATCTTGGTATAGAAATGGTGAATCAAATTACTATTACTATGGTAAATTCGGTTCATCCATGCCTGAATTGAACTATGATAACAAAGCAACTCGTAAACTTGTCATTGATATGGCTAAGTATTGGATGAGTTTTGGCCTTGATGGATTCCGTCTTGACGCAGTCAAACACATCTATATGAACGATGAATCAACAAATGCTCCTGGTGATGTAATTATCCCAGATACAGGCACAAAGAAAGCCTACGATGATGAACGTGGTGCCTATATTGCTCAACCATACGATTATTCAACAAACCAAACCAAGAACGTTAAGTGGTGGAAAGAGTTCTCTAACGAAGTTAAAGCTCAATATCCAAACTGCTTCTTAGTTGGTGAAAACTTCGATGGTTATGGAACACGTACAGCCGCTTATTATCAAGGTCTTGATTCTCAATTTGACTTTGCAAACTACTACCATGTTCCTGCATATTTCTACACAGATGCATGTGATGCAAGTACATATGCAAATACAGAAGCAAGTGAAACCTACGATACATTTAGAAATGCTGGTCCATACCAAATCAGCAATCCAGATGGAAGTAAATCATATGTTGATGGCGGTAATAGAGGAGATGCAATTAATGGTGCATTTACTTCTAACCACGACGTTATGCGTGCAATTAACCAAGCAAACCCACTTCCAGGTGGTACTGCAACGAGTACAACTGCAAACGACAACATCGATTGTACTTTAAGTGGTCATGCTGGTTTAGAGCAACTTGGCAGAGCCAAAGTTATGGCAGCAGTTACCATTTTAAACCCAGGTTGTTCATGGATTTATTATGGTGATGAACTTGCAATGAGCTCAAATACAAATAAACACATTTCTTTATATCACAACGAAAACTCAATGGATATTTGGTATCGTCAACCAATGCTTTGGAAAGACAATACTGCACGTCCACACTTTAAAGCTGGTCAATATACATTTGAATATGACTCAAATAACTCAGCAATGCTTTATGACAAAGACTGGGGTGTTGAAATGAGACCAGAACTTGATGGTGAAGGAAATGTTTCAAAATACAATGTTGTTACAAACAACCCAATGTATGACTTCTATAAGAAGTTAATTCAAATTAAGAATGCATATCCAAAGAATGCACAAGTTAATTTTGAATACTCTTCAAGCAATGTTTTAGTTATTACAGCATATTCAAATGATTCTAATAGAGTTGTTAGATCATTTATCAATATTGGCAAGAACGATAACGAATACATAATTGGTGGTGCAAATATCGCTGGTTATGAACCATTCGTTACTATTGGCTGCAACCAAAAGACACCAGGTGAAAACTTTGGCGAATGGTGGGCAGTTTGTTCTTACATAATTAACTAGGAGGAAAAGTGATGAAAAATATTAAATCATTATTAATTCTTCTATCCGCCGTCACATTGTGTGGTTGTACACACAATAATGGTGAATGTTATGAACATAAAGATGCTGATAACGATGGCATTTGCGATGTTTGCAAGAAAGTTTTAGAGAAGAGATGCCAACACGTGGACCAAGATCCACAAGATGGGATTTGTGATCTTTGTGGTGAAAAGATGCCAGCACCTCAACCAGTTCCAGAACCTGAGCCAACTGAATACACTGTTTATTTAGTCGTTGGTCAATTTGGTGAATTAGATAGCAAAGCTGGTTCAAAATATGAAAGCATGTTCCTTGAATATGCATTTGAATTTACAGATAAACCAGGAACAGCTCTTCCGGGCAAAGATAGGGTAAGCCACGTCAATTCCAGTTTATTTGAATTTGATGCATGGCTTTGTTATGAAAATAAAGGAGCTCCAACAATTTATACTGCAGTTCCTAAATCAAAAAACAAAATTCTTTATGCTAGCTTTAAGAAAGTAGGAGGACAAAACTAATGAAAAAACGTTCTTTACTTTTCTTTTTATCCTCACTCTTCCTTTTAGGAAGCTGTTCACAAGAGATGCCTCAAGATCCTTATGAACCAAAGGTTACATCTGTTGCTGTTAACCCATCAACTGTTAAGGTAGAACTTGGCGGTACACCAGAACCAGTTAGTTATGCGGTTAATGGTCAAGGCCAATTCAATAAGGATGTTACAGTTGCATCAAAAGACACCTCAATTGCAACAGTCGAAATGACTAAAGGCAAAAGAGAATTTACAGTTAAAGGTGTTGCTCATGGTAATACAACTGTTGATGTAACTTCTGTTGGAGATCCAACTAAAGTTGCAACAGTCCAAGTATTTGTTTTAAATCCAGGAGAACACACTGAACCTTATATTGATTCAGTTGGCTTATCAAAAACTAGTGGAAAATATAAAGTAAGTGGTGAAGGTGAATCAATTTTAGTAACCGTTAATGGTGAAAATGATTTTGATGATTCAGTCACATTAACACTTACTAATTCAGTCCCTAGTGATTTAACACCAGTTGATGAAATTCTTTCAGTCGATAAAACTGAATTGCATTCTGGTGAATCATTTGTAATCACTCCAAAAGATAAAACTGGTAGAGTAACAATTGCAGTTACTTCAAATGGTAACCCAGAAAAGGGCGCTATCTTCTACGCAGTTGTTGAACAAGAAGGCGTAGATCCAGTTCCACCAGAGGACGCTAAAATATTTCTTTATCCTATGGATAAAGTTTTGTATACTGAAGATACATTAGACATTCAAGCAACATGTAAAGAAAGTCCAGCACCTACAATTACATGGACTTCATCCAATGAAGATGTTGCTACAGTTGATGCTTCAGGACATGTAGTTGCCGTTGATGAAGGTGAATGTACAATTACAGCCACCTTACCAGATGGTTCTTTCAATACATGTCATATTTCAGTTAGAGAAGATCCACTTATTGCACCTCACTTTGCTCAAAGCAGTGTTGATGTTTATGCTCCAAAAACCGTCAGGGTTGGAGTTACTTGTAAGAGTGAATTAACAAATGCAAACTTTGAAATCTTAAATAACCCAGATGACGCAGTTTCATTTGATTATGATGCTGAAAACAATGTTTTAGTCATTACTGGCTTACATGAAGGTTCATGCCAAATCAAAGTTACTAATAAAGAAAAGACAGATATTCTTACAGTTAATTGTTTAGGCGAATTACCAATGAAAACTTGGTATCTTTACCCACAAGGCAACTGGACCGAAGGTAATGCTTGGTTCTGTGCTCACTTCTGGGGCGGAGATGCTGATGAAGATATTAAATTCGAAAGCATTGGTAACCTTGGTTATTATTCATTAACTGCTTCAGCTTTATTTGAAAATGTTATATTCGTACGTTGTAACCCAGCATATCCAACATTAGATTGGGAAAAAGGCGTTTGGGACAAGACAGAAGATCTTTACATTAAAGAAGTAAGCGGTAATCTCTATGATATTCCAGGCGGAGAAACATTTGGTGGTTCATTCAAGACATTTGAAGATTACTTAAATGTTAATAAAGAAAACGTCACAGTTTATGAAGGTAACGAAACTGATGTTGTTTTAGGTAGTGCAACTGACTACACAGTTACAGTTACATCTTCACCAGAACATGCTGAAGTTACTGAAAATTATGCCGGATTCCACGTTGCATTTATTGATGTTGGCACAACAACTGTTCAAGTTAAGAATGAAACTTACACAAAGACAATCACAATTGAAACAAAAGTTGATACTAGAGAAACTAGAAAACTTCATTTAAATGCAAATACAGAAGTTTGGGATACTCATAGTGCATGGTTCTATATCCATGCTTGGAAAGATGGTGGTTCTGAAGACTTTAGATTTACTAAGACAGCTAAGGCTGGTTATTATTACACTAATGTTCCAACAGAATACACAGACTTCTTAATTGTTAGAATGAATCCATCTATCCATGCATTCCTTGACACTGATTGGTCTATTGCATGGGGTAAGACAGATGATTGTAAGTTTGATGCAGATAAGAACTTAGTTACAATCACTGCATGGAGAGAAACAACACCTCCAGAAATCCCTGTTGGTGAAATGACCTATACACAACACACTCACACATATGAATATGTTGATAATGTTGTTCACATGTGTAACGTATGTGGACTTACAGGTGCACACTCAGGCGGTACAGCAACCGAAACATCTGGAAAGATTTGTGAAATCTGTAATCACGTTTACACAGATCCGCTTCCACATGAACACCATAAGGTGTTAGTCTCTGCTGAAGCTTCAACTTGCACTAAACAAGGTCATGACGCCTACTACAAATGTGATGTAAATGGATGTTCTAAATTGTTTAGCAAAGATGATCAAAGTGTAGAAATTGATGAAATTCCTTGGCTTCCATTAGCAGCTCATAGTTTTGATTCAAAAACACATGAATGTTCATGTGGTGAACTTGATCCTAATTATTGTAAAGTAACTTTCACTGTTACATATAACACATACAATAATGGCTGCATCTACTTTGTTGGTGATTATAAAGAAGGATGCTGGAGCGCTAACGATGATACAAGAATGACATATAATACTGGTGATGTTTGGAAAAAGACTTTAACGCTTAAGATAGGACAAAAGTTTGAATGCAAGTTCTTATATCACCCAGATAGCGGTAGTGATCGTTGGGAAGAAATTGATGGAAATCGAAGCTATACACCATCAATAACCAAGACAGAGAATTGGTCTTGGGGAGTAAAGAATTAGGAGGAAAGATATGAAGATAAGAAAAAGTTTTATATTACTAGCATTATCAGGAACTGTCTTAGCCTCTGTTTCAGCAAGTTTATTTGCTAAATCACCAGCTCAAAAAGCTAAAGATTTCACAAAAGACTACAATTTCTCTAATGAACTTTATGCTGATTATGCTCATCCAGTATTTGCAGCTGATGAAGAAGACCCAGAACCTGCTGTAGTCGTTAATAAAGTTATTCTTAACTATGTTAACGAAGATGGACAATGTGCTGGCGAAAAAGGTAGAGCATTCTATGTTTGGGGTGGTTCAAACAAAGGTTATGAATATAATGAAATTGATAACCCAGACATTGTTACTGCATCTGCAAACTTAATGACAATTACAATTGATTTTACAAAAGATCCTTTTAAAGGATACGCTGGAAGTCAATCTATCATGTACATTATTAAATTCAAACACCAAGGCAGTGATTTAAACTGGGGCGGACAATCAGAAGACGTTGAAGTTAGATTCGACGAATTCGAACCAGATGGTGAAGGTACCGTTACAGTTTGGTGTACACCAGCTGCCGGTGGTGGTATTGCTCAATTCAAGACCGAAGAGGAAACTAAGGTCGATGGAATTAAGCTTGGTAAGTTCCTTGATTGGAGAACAATTAAATGTGTCATGACAAATAACTCACGTATTGTTGACTGGAACTTATATGCATTTGACGAAACTTATTATAGAGTCAAAGCAAAACAAAGAAGCGCTATTAAGAGAAACTACATTGTTGCAAGTGGCAGATCTTCTTTAGCACTCTTTAACATCGAATTAAAATACGATGCACATATTAACCTTGTTTATTGTATTGAATCACACGATACAGCAGGCAAGGCAAATATGCTTAAAACAGTGTATGTATCAATGGAAGAGTTATACAAAACTAAAGAATTCCAAGATTATTTCTCATATAACAAGAATGATCCAACAAGTGCAGAAAGATACAAAAACTTAGGTGTAACATATAAAAATACCGAAACCCACTTCAAGGTTTGGTCACCAGTAGCAGCTAACATTTCTGTCTTAATTTATGATACAGACACAACAACACCTTATGGTGGTGATGAAAAATACAGAGGTTTCCATCTTTGTTATCAACCAGGTGGACTTTGGGAACTCACCATTAAAGGCGATTTAAAAGGTAAATATTATAATTATCAAGTTGATACATGGATTGGTACCAACGTATGTATGGACCCATACGCAACAAGCGCTGGAGCCAATGGCATTCGTGGTTATATCTATGATAAAACAGAAGCAAACCCAGAAAATTGGAACGCAATTCCAACAAAATGGGATGGTGTGACAGGTTATGATATTTCTACTCCTCAACAATTAACAGTCTACGAAGTCCATATGCAAGACTTTACAGGCGATTCTTCTTGGGGTGGAACAGAAAAACCAGGTACATACAACGCTTTCGTTGAAGAAGGTACAACCTACACAGATGGTAATGTAACTGTATCAACTGGTTTTGATCACTTAAAAGAACTTGGTCTTAACGCTGTTCAATTACTTCCAGTATTTGACCACGATAACGACGAAGTTTATAAACCAGAATATAACTGGGGTTATAACCCACTCAACTACAACGTAGTTGAAGGCGTTTATTCAACAGACCCACACAATGGTTTAACTAGAGTTAAAGAATTCAAGAACATGGTTCTTAAACTTGCTCAAAGTGGTATTAGAGTTATCATGGACGTTGTTTATAACCACGTCTCATCTCCAACAGCATCTTGCTTTAACAAGTTAATGCCACGTTACTACTTTAGATATGATGAAAAAGGTGAACTTTATGATGGTTCAGGTTGTCATAACGAATTTAGAAGTGAAGCAACCATGGCTCGTAAGTTCATTGTTGATTCAGTCTCAATGTGGGCAAAAGAATACAAAATTAAAGGTTTCCGTTTCGACTTAATGGAACTTATTGATGTTGAAACAATGAAGGCTATTAAAAAAGCTATGTATGAAATCGATCCAGATATTGTTTTATATGGTGAAGGTTGGTCCATGGGCTTTAATGGTGGCTGGGACTTTGAAAACAATAAGCAATCAATGGGCACCGGAACAGAAAACGTTTACCATGAAGCTTACGATGCAGCTAACGAAGTTAGCTTAGGTGGCTTTAACGATCGTATGCGTAACGCACTTAAAGGTGAAAACAATCTTTATGCATATGAATGGAGCGATGCTCAACAAAAATATGTTAAAGGAACTAATATCGATGGAAGTTTCTTCGCTTTCATTTCACAAGGCGTTCATGACGCAAATGAAAAAGGCGAAAGTAGAAGATTAGTAATCGAAAAAGGTATACAAGGCTTTGCTTCCGGTTGGGGTGGTGAAGATATTAATTGTAATAACCCAAGACAAACAATTAACTACGTCTCCTGTCACGATAACTGGACAATTAGAGATCAACTTTATATTTCTTTAGGTAGCGATGGTAATCCATATAGTGGAAATCAAGCTGCTTATGCTGCTGATGTTAAACATGGTTCTTTAGCAATCCATGGTGCAATCTTTGCATCAAATGGTATTGCATTCATGCAAGGTGGCGAAGAAATTCTTAGAACAAAGGATATTGATGTTGTTAAAGATAAGAAGATTTTCGATGAAATTCCTAAGGATTCTTATGAATTAGCTTATGGACATCATTTATCACACAACTCATACAATTCACCTCTTGAAGTTAATACATTCAAGTGGGGAAATAAGATTTCTGTCACAATGGATAGAGTAAAAGGTGGCGATTCAGATACAGTGTCAACACTCGATATGACAGCAATTTTCGCTAACTTAATTAAAATCCATCAAACAATGCATAAATATAGTGCAGAAGAAATTGCCTCCAAGGTCAAAGGATCCTGGAAAGGTAGTGATAAAGATGGTGGAGAAAATGAAAGCTGTATTGGTGTTCAATATGACAAATATTTCATTTACCTTACAGGTAGAGAATACGGCTATCAAGGCTGGGTTGATTTCTCTTCTTGGACAGAACTTCATCATTCAGGTACAACTGCATATGATCAATCCAAACAAGAGTTGTATCTCGGTGATTTCGGATATAACAAAGGACTCGCTATAAGAGTCTATGAAGCTCATTAAGGAGGAAAAACAATATGAAAATTAAAAATTTATTACTCTTAGCCTCCTCAATATTTATGCTCGCAGGCTGTAGCGCAGGCGATTACTTCTACCCAAGCAAGGGTGGAAATTGGGTTGCTCCTCCAGTTAAAGAGGGAGATGACGATGATGACAATAAGACTACTTATAATTTCTATTTCTCTTTCTGGACAACCACAAAATATAATGAATTCCTTGATAAAGATGAGGATTCACCAATTCTTTCATTCGAATTCGCAATGTTAAAACCTCTTGGCAAAGCTCCTGATGAACTTGCTGTAGATGGTAGTGAAGATCCTAATGCAATTGATGAAGCAAAAGTTCTCGCATTAGGCGCTGCACTTGGATACACACCTGATCCATATTATGATACATTCCTTGGCTTCTCATTCAATGGCGGTTGCCTTGATGAAAGTGGCCTTTGGGATTTCACAAAGGACTATAAACAAATGTCAACAGTTACATTATTCGGCATTTGGGTCCACGAAAGTCTATAAGAGGGAGGATAAGCGATATGAAAAGAAAATTATTACTTGCCTCTGCATTGGCTATAGCACTTGGTTCACTTGCTTCATGTTCCTTTATCTTTAACTATGTTGTTCCATCTTATCCAGGTGATAATGGTGGAATCGGTGAAGATACAGGCGTCGAAGACGCAGGAACCTACAATATCAGAATTTGGTGTGATGAACGTATTGTTAACTTAACTAAGACTCAAGTTGGTAACTTTGTTAACCAAGCCAAAGATGAAAACGGTAACCAAAAGTATAAGATTAACCTTTCAATTGATGCTTCTGGTGAAGATAAGACCGCTGCATCAATGCTTGAAGATGTTCAAAATGGTGCTGATATTTATGTCTTTGCTCAAGACCAATTAGCAAAACTTCAAAAAGGTGGTGCTTTAGCACCAATCTCTGGAGCAATGGAAGCTGCTGTAAAAAGAGAAACCGAACAAGTCGGTATTGATGCCGCAACCATCAACAAAAAACTCTACGCTTTCCCATTTACATCAGATAACGGTTATTACTTAATGTATGACAAGTCCATTATTCCTGATGATAAAGTTCAAAATATTGAAGACATCGTCTCAATATGTGAACAAAAGAATAAAATCTTCAATTATCCTGTATTCGCAAACGGATTCTATTCAGCCTCTTACTTTATGTCAAAAGGCCTCGATTGTGAGTCCATATGGGAAATTGATGCTTCTAACAAATTCTCGGGCTACGTCGATACTTATAATACTGAAAAAGGCTTTATTGCTGCTAAAGGTATTAGAGAAATCCGTAAACATGCCTCTGTATTCGGTAATGATGACCTTCCTGGCAAATTCGGTAATGGTCTTGCTGCCTGTGTTACTGGTAGCTGGAACTACCCTGTTGCAGAGAAGTTACTTGGCGCTAACCTCGGTTGTGCTCCAATGCCATACTTCACAGTGGATGGTCAAAGATATCACATTTCTTCATTCTCTGGTTATAAATTAATCGGTGTTAAGCCACAAACTGATCCAAAGAAAGTATCTGTTTGTAAACGTATTGCTAGATACTTATCAAATCAAGTTTGTCAATTAGAGAGATTTGCCGCTGTTAACTGGGGTCCATCAAACATTGCAGACCTTCAAAATCCAACAGTTATGTCTTCTCCAGGCTTAAAAGCACTTAGAGACCAACAAGAATACTCAAAACCACAAAGACAATGTCCATCTAGCTGGTTTAGTACACTCTCATCAATGGTTGGCTCCATCGAAGCTACATCAACTGATTCAGAGTTAAGAGCTGCACTTAAGCTCTATGAGCTAAACCTTGAGACTATGATCGGTGACTAGAAAGGAGAAACATGAAAACTTATACAGATTTAGAACTTCTATCTCTATCTAAAGGCAAAAGATTTGTTTACAAACTTAAATGCTTCTTTTGTGCAATACCAGGTTTCTTCAAAAAACTAGGCATCGGCATTTACAATGCTGTCAAAAAACTCGGTATTGGTATTTACATCTTCTTTAGAGATATTGTCATGACATTTATTGAAGGTGACTATAAAACTAAAGTTTCCTATCTTATTATGGGCTTTGGTAATATCACCCGTAAACAAGTGTTAAGAGGTATTTTATTCCTAGTAATGGAGGTTGTATTCATTTGGTATATGATTGCCATGGGTGGTTATTATGTTGGCAAATTAAATACCTTAGGTACAGTTCAACCTCAACATCTTGATGATGGTACTATCATCTATGGTGATAACTCATTCAAGATTCTTCTTTATGGTGTATTAACAATCTTCTTTATTGTTGCATTCATCTATACTTGGTACTTAAATATCAAGCAAAATAGAATCAATGAACAAATTCTTAAAGAAGAAAAACAACTCACATCATCTAAAGATGATTTAAGAGCTCTTGTTGATAAAAACTTCCATAAGACACTTTTAACATTACCTACATTAGGTATTATCATCTTTACTGTCCTTCCAATCTTCTTTATGATTCTCGTCGCATTTACTAACTACGACGCGAACCACAATGGTGTTTCTAACGCCCTTTTCGGTTGGCAAGGATTTACAAACTTCTCTCAAATATTCTCATGGAATTCCGGAGCAAATAGTTTCTCTGCAACATTCGGAGAAGTCTTACTTTGGACACTTATTTGGGCATTCTTTGCAACATTCACAAACTACTTCTTAGGTATGATGGTTGCTATGCTTATTAATAAGAAAGGAATTAAACTTAAAAAGGTATGGAGAACAGTTCTTGTTATGTCCATTGCTATTCCACAGTTTATTTCCTTACTTTATGTCTCAAAGATGTTTGACTACCACGGAATTATTAATGATGTCATCGTAAAATGTGGTGGTGAAGCAATTCACTTCTTGGATAACGATGCTTCTCCATGGGTTGCTCGTATTACAGTTATTATCATTAACATCTGGATTGGTATTCCATACTTAATGCTTGTTACAACAGGTATTTTGATGAATATTCCAGCCGACCTTTACGAATCAGCAAATATTGATGGTGCCACTAAGTGGCAACAATATACGAAGATCACTCTTCCATATATGCTCTTCGTTACTGGCCCGTACTTATTAACGTCATTTACGGGCAATATGAATAACTTCAACGTTATTTACCTTTTAACTGGTGGTGCTCCACATCCTCAGACAATGGCAAATAACGCTGGTCAAACAGACTTACTTATTACATGGTTATTTAACTTAGCTATTAAGGATAGTAACTATGCGTTGGGCGCTGTTATAGGTATTATGGTCTTCGTGGTTGTTGCCTTGATCTCCGTTGTTGTTTATAACATCATCCCATCTACAAAGAACGAGGAGGAATTCCAATAATATGGCTACTAAAAAATTAGCTTCCTTATCAGGAAGAAGACGTGCTGGAAATATTGCTTCCTACATCGGTCTTACACTCATATCCATTATATGGATTATCCCATTCATATTTTTAGTACTTCAATCATTTGATGTTGCAACTACTTCACTAACTGGAAATGTCTGGCCTCAAAAATGGGGTTTCGATAACTTTATATTCTTGTTTAGTGGTGATTGCGACTTCTTACAATGGTATTTCAACACATTCATTATCGCCTTATGCGTTTGCGTTGGTCAGACAATTATGCAAATCATGATGGCTTACGCTTTATCAAGATTCCGTTTCAGACTTCGTAAAGCAATGATGAACGTCATGCTTGTTCTTGGCATGTTCCCAGGCTTCCTTACCATGATCGTCTTATATGAAGTCTTAAAGACACTTGGTATGACTGGTGAAAATGCTGTTCCAGGCTTAATCTTAGTTTCTATTGCCTCATCAGGCATGGGCTACTATGTAGCCAAAGGCTTCTTAGATACAATGCCAAAATCACTTGATGAAGCTGCAATGGTCGATGGTGCTAATAGATTCCAAGTTTTCTATAAGGTTATTATGCCTTTATGTAAACCAATCGTTATTTACATCATCTTAACATCATTTATGGGACCTTGGGGCGATTACATCTTTGCTGCAACATTAGCAAAGAACATCTCTGAGGGATTTAACGTTGCAACCGGTTTATCAACTTGGTTATCACAAGCTAATATTGATAGCTATTATAAGTACTTCTGTGCTGGTGGTGTCGTCGTTGCAATTCCTGTAATTGTATTATTCTTATTCTTACAAAAGTATTATGTCGAAGGCGTCACTGGTGGCGCAGTCAAAGGTTAATAGGAGGACTCTTATATTATGGCTAGAGTACAATTAATTAATGTTAAAAAGATTTACCAAGGTAAAGTGACCGCTGTTCACGATTTTAACCTTGATATAAAAGACAAAGAATTCGTCGTCTTTGTCGGACCTTCAGGATGTGGTAAATCCACAACCTTAAGAATGGTCGCTGGACTTGAAGACATCAGTGAAGGTATTTGTAAAATTGATGGAGAAGTCGTTAACGACTTACTTCCAAAAGATCGTCATATTTCAATGGTCTTCCAAAACTATGCTTTGTATCCTCATTTAACCGTTTTTGAAAACATGGCATTCCCACTTCGTCTTAATAAGAGAGTGAGAACCGATTCAATCACTGGAAAAACCATTAAAGGTTATTCTCAAGACGAAATTTTCCAAAAGGTTACTGAGGCTGCTAAAGTCTTAAACATCACCCAATACTTAACACGTAAACCAAAAGCCTTATCAGGTGGTCAAAGACAACGTGTTGCTATCGGTCGTGCTATGGTTAAAGATTGTAAAGTCTTCTTAATGGACGAACCACTCTCTAACTTGGACGCAAAACTTAGAAACCAAATGAGAGCTGAAATTATCTTACTTCGTAAGAGAATTCAAACAACCTTCATTTACGTTACACACGACCAGACCGAAGCTATGACACTTGGTGATAGAATCGTATGTATGAGAGATGGCTTCATTATGCAAGTTGGTACACCAACTGAATTATTTGAAATGCCAGATAACTTATTCGTTGCTCAATTTATTGGCGCTCCTATGATGAATACCTTCAATACTGAACTTATTAGAGAAGGTAAATCCTATAGCGTTAACTTATTTGACGTAAAAATCCCTGTTACAGGTGAAAAAGGCGATATGCTTCTTAAAAAGGACATAGAGTCTAGACCAATTCTTCTTGGTGTCCGTCCAGAACATATGGCTTTATCTGTAAAACAAGATAAAGCATCAATTCCAGTCACTGTTGAAGTTTGCGAAATGATGGGTAGTGAAATTCATGTTCACGTCACAACAAAAGATGATACAAAGATCATTGTTCGTATTCCAACAATCAACATGACTCAAGAAGAAAAAGATAAGATTATTCCAGGCAACGAAGTTTTCTTATCATTTGAAGCAAAGGCAATGCATTTCTTCGATCCAGAAGATGAAAAGAACTTACTTGCAGGCCCACGTGCTGTTAATTCCAAAGGACTTATTGTCCTTCCTCCAGTAGAAGAGCAACCTGAAGATGAGGAAAACGCTGGTGGTGAAGAAGAAGCAAAAGAAGAACCAAAATCTGATGCTAATCAAGAAGAACTTGCAAAGCAAATTGCTGCCTTAAAAGAAGCTGAAGAAGCTGCTAAAAAAGCTAAAGAAGAAGCAGAGGCTGCAAAGGCCGAAGCTGAAGCCGCAAAGGCTGCAGCAGAAGCTATAAAAGCAGAAGAAGCACCAGCTGAACCAGCAAAAGAAGAAGGCAAAAGTCCAATTAAACGTCATAAATATGACGTCGATATTGAAAAACACAACAAGGAACGCGAAAAGAAAGAAGCTGCAGAAGCTGAAGCACTTAAACATAAACGTGGTCCAAAACCAAAAGGAGATAAGTAATGAGTTTTCTTAAAAAGATTAAAATTGATAAGAAAAAACTTTACCTTGCCGCATATGT
The DNA here is from genome assembly GCA_018064745.1 of Candidatus Fiminaster equi. GTDB lineage: Bacteria > Bacillota_I > Bacilli_A > RFN20 > CAG-826 > Fiminaster > Fiminaster equi. The sequence continues at coordinate 21,152 of JAGHUR010000058.1, read as the reverse complement.
TTTAATTACAGGTGGTTTAGCTTTAGCAGGCATTATTTGTTTCGGCAATGCTCAATACCAAAAAGCTAAGTATGCTTCCTCATCTGTCGCATTAACAGGTGCACAATCTCAACTTAGAATGCTTGAAGTTTCAGCTCCAAGTGATGAAGTTGATGACAAGAAAGCTTGGTATGGTGAAATTGCAGAGCATTTCACAACTGTTAACCAAAATGATGCTAATGCATACAAATCCTTATCAGTTCCTGCATACATATTCACAACTCTTTCTCTTGTTGCATTCGGTTTATGCTTAAAACATGCTGATGTAGTCAAGGCAAGAGAAGAAAAAGAATAATTACTATCTATAGATAGTACAAATAAATCACTCGTAATGAGTGATTTTTTGTTATAATAAGTGCTGTTATGAAAAAACGTAAATATTTCTTAGGTTTAATGATTGCCGAAATTGCATTATTTGTGCTTTGTTGTGCATCCATTATTTTATGTGTTTTAAATAGTAGTTCAGTTCCTGCTGATAAAAAGGTTGAACACACAATGTCATTTGTGTTTTTGTTTTTCCATTTAGTTATCGTTGGAATTCTTTTTATTTACACATTAAAAGCCTATTTAGCAGGATCAATGTTTATCCAAATTGTGACCACAAAAGAAAATGGCGAAAAGAATAAGAAAACAGTGGTGGTTTGTAGCGTTTTAGCTGGTATATTTGCTATTATTGCTGTCTTTTTTGTAACTGTTCTTTGTGGGGTTGATTCATTCGGAAAAATATTCTCAATGGGTCTACAATTCGCCTTAACAAATGCCGGTTTTACAGTTGCTACTTTATGTCTTTTCTTGGTGTTTTATAAGCCAGACGATAAAGAAAAATAAATTATATATAGATTTGATTGGAAATCTATTTTATAATAAAAAAGTCAATTTAAAAGGAGAATAATAAAATGACAATTACAAGAAGATTATTAATTGGCGCAGCTGTTCCAGCAATGTTACTCTGTGGCTGTGCTAAAAAAGTTTCATTCGAAGAATTCAAAAAAGCTGTCGAAGAAATTCAAATTCCAGAAGGCCTTGATGTAACAAAAATTGAACTTTCCGCAAAAGGAAAAATGGAAGGCATTGTAATTGATGACTCAGTTACATATGAAGGAAATTTTAAAGAAATTGCAGTTAAATACGTAGCTGATGTTGCCAAAAACGAAGTTAGAAGTGTTTATTCAGTTATCTTTGCAATGGATGTCCATAGTATGCTCTTAGGCGAAGTTGAAGGAATTACCTATTACGCTGGTGGATCATTCAAAGTTGAAGGCGAAAAAGAAAAAGAAAAATTTGTTGGCGAATTCGACAAATATGGAAAATGCACTTATATGTATCAAACACATGAAGGTGAAGAATTAACCTTAAAGTGCTCATATTCCTACAACAAATAATTTAAATATTTAAGATGGGCTTGCCCATCTTTTTTTTTATTATTTGCAATTTTAATATTTTTATACTTAATATAAATAACCAAAGTACTTAGTGGAAACTTGTAAAAAGGCATTGAGGTTGAACCCAATGCTTTTTCTTCAATTTTTATATCTTTTCAACTTATAAATTTACTATTGTAAAACAAAATATTTATCTTTATAATATTAGTCGCAACTTATTCTAAGTTCAGCGAATACTCCGACGCTATACCTGGAATAAGCGAAGTTAATCTTAGGAGGGATAAATATGTTATCCAAAGAAAGAACTGCTGAAATCGTTAAGAAGTTCGGAAAGAACGAAAAAGACACTGGTTCAGTCCAAGTCCAAATCGCTCTTCTTACAGCTCAAATTAACGATCTTACAGAGCACCTTAAACACAACAAAAAGGATGCTTCAGCAAGACGTGGATTATTCATCTTAGTTGGTCAACGTAAATCATTCTTAAACTATCTTAATAAGACAGACAGAGATGCTTACGTTAAACTCTTAGCTGAATTAAACATCCGCAAATAAGTTAAAAAACTTATAAAGATGGACCATAACTTATAGTTATGGTCCTTTCTTTTACCTTTAAAAGTATTATACATTATCTATCATTATATGATAAAATACCTATAGTTTTTTAAAGGAGAAAAATAAGATAATGAAAAAAGTATTCGAACTCGATTTCGAAGGCCGCAAAATTGTTGTCGAAGCTGGCGAGATTGCCAAGCAAACAAAAGCTGCGGTTTTGGTACGTTATGGCGACACAGTAGTTTTATCAAACGTTACTATGTCACAACATACTGTCGATTGGGATTTCTTCCCACTCTCAGTTGAGTACCAAGAAAGAATGTACGCTGCTGGAAAGATTCCAGGCGGATTCTTAAGACGTGAGTCCCGTCCATCCTACCATGCAATTCTTGCAAGTAGAATTACTGACAGAACAATGCGTCCACTTTTCCCTGAAGGATTTCGTAATGAAGTTCAAGTCGTTTCTCAAGTAATGGCTGCTGATTATGATAATTCTCCAGAGATTACTGCAATGTTAGGTTCATCATTATGTGTCTGTATCTCAGACGTTCCATTCAATGGTCCTATCGCAGGTGTCTACGTTGGTAGAGTTGATGGCAAATTTGTTATTAACCCAACAGTAGAACAAAAAGCAAAATCAGATATCGACCTCTGTGTCGCTGGTACCGAAGAAGCTATTAACATGGTTGAAGCAGGTGCTAAAGAAGTCTCAGAAGAAGATATGCTTGATGCCTTAATGTTTGGTCATGAAGCAGTCAAGAAACTTTGTAAATGGCAAAAGAAGATCATCAAAGCTATTGGCGTTGAAAAGAACAAAAACATTGAATTTAAGGTTATGCCACAAGACTTATATGAAGAAGTCAAGGCAAAAGCCGATAAAGATTTACGTAAAGCTGTCTCAACAAAAGACAAACTCGAAAGAGAAGCAAATATTGAAAAAGTTGAAAAGGCTATTGAAGAAGAATATGCTGCAAATGGTGCAGACGCAAAGACAGTTCAACAAGTCCACAACATTCAAGAAGATCTTGTCCACAAAGAAGTCAGAAGACTTATTATCGAAGATAAAGTCAGACCAGATGGACGTAAGACCGATGAAGTTCGTCCACTCGATGCTCAAATTGACCTTTTAGGTCGTAGAGTTCATGGTTCTGCCATGTTCACACGTGGACAAACACAAGTTATCTCAGCTACAACCCTTGGTCCATTAAGCGACAAACAAGTTTTAGATGATTTAACAGCAGAAGAAGAAAAACGCTTCATTCATCACTATAACTTCCCACAATGGTGTGTTGGTGGCACAGGAAAAATCGGTGTCTTAGCACGTCGTGAAGTTGGACACGGTGCCCTTGTTGAAAGAGCATTAGCTCAAGTTATCCCATCAGAAGAAGAATTCCCATACACAATTCGTACAGTTGCTGAAGTTGTCGAATCAAACGGTTCCTCATCACAAGCATCCATCTGTGCAGGTTGTATGTCACTTATGGCAGCCGGTGTTCCTATTAAAGGAATGGTCTCTGGTATCGCTATGGGTCTTATCTCAGATGGCGACTTAAGAAAGAATCCATACACAATCCTTACAGATATTCAAGGTCTTGAAGATCACTTCGGTGATATGGACTTCAAAGTTGCAGGTACTGCAAAAGGTATTACAGCACTTCAAATGGATATCAAAATCGATGGTGTTACAAGAGAAGTTTTAGCAGAAGCATTAGCTCAAGCTAACAAAGCACGTGCTCAAATTCGTGAAGTTATGGCTAAAGCCATTGCTGAACCAAGAGCAGACGTTGCAGAATTTGCACCAAAACTTGATAAGATGCAAATTGACGTCGATAAGATTAGAGATGTTATCGGTACTGGCGGTAAAGTCATCAACGACATTATTGCACAATGTGATAACGTCCAAATCGATATCGATGATGACGGACATATCGTTATTTACCATATGAACCGTGAAATGATCAACAAAGCAAAAGCAATGATTGAAAATATCGTTCGTGAAGCAAAAGTTGGTGAAGTTTACGAAGGTGAAGTCACTAGAGTCGAAGACTATGGTGCATTCGTCAAATTATTTGGTAATTGCGAAGGCTTATGCCATGTCTCTAGACTTGACTGGGGTTATGTTGAAAAAGCAAGTGACAAAGTCAAAGTTGGCGATGTCTTAAAAGTTCGCGTTTGCGAAATTGATGACCACGGAAAAGTCAAAGTTTCTCATAGAGAATTCTTAGAGAAACCAGCTGGATATGTTGAAAAACCAGCAGTTGAAAAGAAACCTTTCAAAAAAGGTCATAGAAAATAATTTTATAAACTAAACATACTATGTTTGATGTTACTGTAATTGGGGCTGGAATCGTTGGCTCGCTTATAGCGCGCAAACTTTCAAGCTACCAATTATCAGTGGCAGTTATTGAAAAAGAACCAGATGTTGGTAACGTTACAACTATGGCCAATTCTGCCATTGTTCACTCAGGTTATGACCCAGTTCCAGGCACACTTAAGGCTAAACTTAATGCTCTTGGTAACAAGATGATGGATCAAGTCTGCGATGAACTAGATGTTGAAATGAAACGTATTGGTTCTTTAACAGTTGCTCTTTATGATGAACAAATTCCTGTTTTACAGGAACTTGCTGAAAGAAGTGCAATTAACGGCGTACCTGTAAAGATCTTAAACGCCGAAGAAACTTTAAAACTCGAACCAAATTTATCAAAAGAAGTGAAGGGTTCACTTTTTGCTCCAACCGCTGGCATAGTGAATCCTTTCACTTTATCGGTTCATGCTATCGAAAACGCTGTTGATAATGGTGCTAAGTTATTCTTAGATGAAAAAGTAGTACTAATTAATAAAGACAACGGTTTCTATAACATTATTTGTCAATCTGGAAATACCTACCAAACAAAGATTGTTATCAATGCTGCAGGTATTTACTCCGATGAAATCCATAAAATGGTGGAGCCAATTGATTACTTCCTTACCCCAAGAAAAGGTGAGTATTTCATTTTGGATCACTATTGTGATGATTTAGTAAAACACACAATTTTCCCTCTTCCAAGTGAAAAAGGAAAAGGTATTTTAGTTACTCCATCAATTGGCGGAACTTTCCTTGTTGGTCCATCCGCAGAAGCAATGGCATCTAAAGATGATGTCTCAACAGACAAGTTCACATTAGATGAAATTAAACGCCAAGCTTTACAAATGGTGCCATCAATTCCATTTAATCAAGTCATTCGTACTTTCGCTGGTAGTAGACCAACTCCAAATACTCATGACTTCATTATTAGATATGCAAAATGTGATAATCACTTTATTACATTAAGTGGTATTGAATCTCCAGGTCTTGCATCATCTCCTGCAATTGCAGAATATGTTGTGAATGAATTTGTCTCTAAAGTTATTGATCTAGTGCCAAATCCAAACTTTAATCCTAGAGTTAAACGCAGAGCCCATCTTAACGAGATGTCAGTAGAAGAACGCAACAAATTTATCGCTGAAAATCCAGATTATGGAAAAATCATCTGTAACTGCGAAAAAGTATCTTTAGGTGAGATTTTATTCGAGATGAATACTTCCGTGCCTCCAAAGACAATTAAAGGCGTTAAAAAACGTACAAGAGCAGGATTTGGTAAGTGTCAAGGTGGTTTCTGCCAACCTTTAGTAACTAAAATCATTGCGGAGAAGTTTAATATTCCTCTAAACCAAGTTATGTTCCAAAAGCATGACTCATTTGTTGTTAGATATGACATCAAAGGAGAAAAGAAATGATTAACCATAGGTTAGTTATTATTGGTGGTGGATCTGCAGGAATGGCCGCAGCCATTAAAGCATATGAACTCGGTGTGAGAGATATTTTAATCATTGAGAAAAATGCTTATCTTGGCGGAATCTTAAATCAATGTATTCATAATGGCTTTGGACTTCATGAGTTTAAAGAAGAACTCACTGGTCCAGAGTTTATGACTAGATTTTCTAAAAAGGTTGATGAACTCGGAATTTCTTATGCATTAGAGTCTAATGTTTTATCTATAAGTGACGACAAAGTCGTAACTTATTCAAATGCTAAAGATGGACTTGTTGAAGTTAAAGCTGAAGCTATTATTCTTACAACAGGTTGTTATGAAAGAAATGCTGGTGCTATCCAAATTCCAGGTGATAGACCATCAGGTATTTATACTGCAGGCCAAGCTCAATTGTTCGCTAACTGCTATGGCTACTTAGTTGGTAAACGTGTCTTTATTTTAGGCAGTGGTGATATTGGTCTTATTATGGCTCGTAGAATGACACTTGAAGGCGCAAAAGTTTTAGGTGTTGCAGAGCTTATGCCTTATTCAGCAGGACTTAATAGAAACATCGTTCAATGTCTTAAAGATTACAACATTCCTTTATATTTAAGCCACACCGTTAAAAAAGTAACTGGTGAATCACACCTTGAAAAGGTGACAATTGCAAAAGTTGATGAAAAGATGCAATTTATTGAAGGAACTGAAATTGACTTTGAATGCGATTGTTTACTTCTTTCAGTAGGTCTATTACCAAACGTTGACTTATTTAATAAGTTACCTTTAAGTTTATCTAAAACTAGAGGTGCTAAAGTTAATCAAGCCATGGAAACTGAAATCCCAGGTATTTTCTCTGCAGGAAACGTTTTACATGTTCACGATTTAGTAGATTACGTTGTAGAAGAAGCTAGAGAAGCTGCAGTGGGTGCTATTAGTTACCTAAATGGTGAATTAAAACACACTGGCCATATTTACGATGTAAATCCTGGCATTGGAATCAACTATGTTGTTCCTCAAAAAGTTTTCCTTGATGATGTTAAAGATTCACTTTCATTTAAGTTTAGAGTTGCTAAACCTATGAAAGATATTAATATTCTTATTACCGAAGGTAATAATATCATCAAGAAAATCTTTAAACCTGCAATAGTTCCAAGCGAAATGGAAATTGTACATTTATCTAAAGATCTCTTTAAAAAAGAGTCTAACGAAATCAAAGTTTACGTGGAGGAGAAAAAATAATGAAAGAACTTATTTGTATTACTTGTCCACGTGGTTGTCACTTAAGTGTTGACGATAATTTAAATGTTACAGGAAACTTCTGTCCTAGAGGTGCAATGTATGCCAAAGCCGAACTTACTCATCCAGTTAGAATGGTAACTTCAACAGTTGCAATTGCATCAATATCAGAATGTAGACTTCCAGTTAAAACTAAAGAACCAGTTCCAAAGGAACTTATCTTCCCAGTAATGGATGAAATTAGAAAAACAGTAGTTAAAGTACCAGTCAAAATTGGTGATGTTGTTATTAAGAATGTTTGTGGTAGTGGCGTTGATGTCATCTCTACAAAAGAAATAAAGGAATAGTTATGGACAAGATTAGAATTATTACTCTTGGCGGACTAGATGAACTATACAAAAACATGACTCTTGTCGAAGTTAACGACGAGATTTATGTTATCGAGTGTGGTGTTAAGTTCCCAGACAAGACAAAACCAGGTGTTGATTATATCATCCCTCGTTTTGATTATTTGCTTGCAAATAAAAGCAAAGTTAAAGGTTATTTTTTAACACACGGTCATGACTCAATAATCGGAGCTTTACCATACATTTATGATAGAGTTCCTGCTCCAATTTATTGTACAAACACAACCAAGACTTTCTTTTGTTCATTCTGTGTCCACAATCATATTGATTATCGCAAATATTCTTTTGTTATTGTTAAACCATCCGATGATATTCGTATCGGAAATAGATTAATTTCTTTATTTTCAACCTGTTGTAACTTTGCTGAATCATTTGGCGTTTCTATTTCAACAGATCAAGGAAATATCATTTATTTAAGTAATTTCGTTATAAATAACGACAATGTTCCAGGATTTACAAATGACTTTGCTAAACTCGGTAGAATTTGTGATCAAAAAACATTAGTTTTACTTATGGATGCTGAAGCTAGTGAAAAACCTGGTTATTGTGCTCCAAACTATCGTTTAATTTCTCTTATCAAAAAGGAATTATTTGATATCAATGGTAGAGCATTTTTAGCTATTGATACTCCAGATTTATTTAATATTATTGATGTAATCAATAAGGCAAACAAATATGCTGGAAGAAAAATCATACCTTATGATGAATCAAGTCGCGAATTAATCACCAACCTTATGAAATCAGGTTATTTAAAAGTCGATAAGAATTCAATTTTATCCATTGAAGATGTTAATAGAATTAATCCAAAAGAATTACTTATTTTCATCACAGGATTTGGTGCAAAACTCAATTCTAAAGTTGCACTTCTTGCTTCTAGAAACAACGATGAAAAGATTGTATTTTTAACTGAAAAAGATACCTTTATTTTCGCAAATCACATTACTCCAGAAAATGAAGTTTCTACAACAGATGCACTCGATGAACTTTATCACAATGATTGTAAAATCATTCGTGTTAAAAAAGACTTCGTTAGAATGCATGCTCAAGAAGAAGATATTAAACAAATTCTTTCATTCATTAGACCAAAATATTTCGTTCCAATTTCCGGATCATTTAAACAACTTCTTGCCGCTGCAAAACTTGCAGTAAGTATGAATGTTGGATTAAATCACAATTCCATTTTTGTTGTCGATAACGGAAATATTCTTGAATTTGAAGCTGGATTTGGAAAACTTTCATCAAACAAAGTCATCTCAGGAGATTTACTTGTTGATGGTAAGGGCATTGGTGATATTCAAAACGAAGTCATTGAAGAAAGACAAAAATTCTCTGATGATGGCGTCATCATTTTAGCTGCAACAATTTCAAAATCTAAACATCAAATTGTCGCAGGGCCAGATGTTCAATCAAGAGGTCTCGTTTTCTTAAAAGACAACGAACCACTTATGAAAGAAATAACCCGTTTATTTATTTCTACGATTGAAATGGAACTTGCAAAAGAACATTATTCTATTTCCTATTTAGAAGAGGCTACTAAAGACATAGTCTTTAAAGCAATTAGAAGAAGCCTTAATAAAACACCTATTATTTTACCAATTTTTGCTGAAATAGAATAATAAGCAATTTATTGCTTTATTTTTATTTAAAATTAATTTAAAATTAATACGTATATGAACGAGAAAAGAAAGATTACCAGAAACTCAATCACTATTGTTGGAGGCATCTGCTTCATTCTTTTAGCACTCGTTACAATGCTTTCTAATAACACACCATTTGCCTTCCTTTCTATTGCTATTACAACAGCTTTAGGTTTTGTTGGCTTTTGGATCTTAATGCCATTTTTAATCATTCTTGGCTTATTCCTTATTTTTAAGAAAAAATTGCTCAAGTTTAAACTTGGTTTATCAATTGGCGGCTTCTTTGTCATGATTGTATGCTTTGTCATTCTTTCATCTCATTGGGCATCAATCGGTGTCACTTATAATGGTTTAGTTTTAGATGGTTATTCAACAGCTGTTGATGGAACATCAAGATTCCTTATTTTTTCTAATTCAACTAACATTTTAAAACAAATTAGAGAGGCTAATTCATCTCCATTTAACCCACAACTTGGTGGTGGTTATGTTGGTTTTATTTTAGCTGGATCCATTAATAGTGCTATCACTCCTGTTGGTCTCAACATTGTATGTTGGGTCTTCTTTATTGGTGGCTTACTAATGCTTTTAAATAAACAAGTCAAAGCACTTTTCATTTTAATTAGAAGCAAAATTGGAAAAGAAAACAAAAACGCTAAAAAAGATGACGAATACAAAGAAGTTGAATTATCAAATGAAGAAGAGCCAATCAGTGTTGCTCCAATTGTTGAAGAAAATAAATCAGTTAATAAGGAAATTCCTCAACCAGTTATTCAAGAAAAACTTATTTCAAAACCAATTTATGAAGATTTTCATACAAATGCTATCAATAATGATAATTCCCTTAAGAAAGCTCGTTTAGTCTTATCTGATGACAATATTATTGAAGATTCAATGGTTAGAAAAATAGAAGATGTTAATTCTAACCCAGAACCAATTAGACCAACATTTACTGAAGCTAGATTTGAAGGTATTTCTTCTAAAGAAGAACCAGTTCTAGAAGAACCAGTAATTGAAGCTGCTCCAGAAGTTGAAGTGGCTCCTGAAATTCCAGTTCCTGAAGTTACTCCTATTGTTGAATCTGTTGTTGCTCCAGTAATTCCAGAACCAGTACCAGAACCAGTACCAGAACCTGTTAAGGAAGAAGCTCCAGTTGAAGTTGAAGTCGATTACTTGCACAAACCTCAACCAAAAGCTAACTTAGTTAAAAACTATATTTATCCTTCTCTTGATTTATTAGATCTTCATGAAGCTGCAGATGATGCTACTAAAAATGAAGGTTCTTGTGCAGAAAGAACTGAAATTATTAATAAAACATTTGAGCAACTTAGAGTTGGTGCTCAAGTTGTCGGTCATACAGTTGGCCCATCTGTTACAAGATATGACATCCAAACAAATTTCGATGTTTCTATTTCAGCAGTCCAAAGATATATCAATGATATTTCCATTAGACTTGGTGGTGTTCCAGTAAGATTTGAAACAATTGTTGCTGGTAAATCTACCTCTGGTCTTGAAATTCCTAATGAAATTAGGACTAACGTTGGTTTAAGAGAATCTTTAGCTGCAATGCCAACTGGCGAAAAGTACTTAATGAACATTCCTTTCGGTAAGGGAATTAGCGGTGAACTTAAACACGCAAACCTTGCCGATTTCCCGCATATGCTTGTTTCAGGTACAACTGGTTCAGGTAAATCTATTACAGTTCACGCTACAATCTTAACTCTCATCATGAGAAATAAACCAGAAGAGTTAAAGATTATTTTAGTTGACCCTAAGAAAGTTGAAATGTCTTATTATGAAGACATTCCTCACTTACTTTGCCCAATCATTACAGATATGAGAAAAACTTATAACGCAATGAAGAAACTCGTTGATGAAATGGAAAGACGTTATAACTTATTCTCTGAACACAAATATAGAGACATTAAAGGATTTAACGTCTGGTGCCGTGAACACGACGTTCAACCTCTTCCATATATTGTCATGTTTGTTGATGAATACGCTGATTTAGTTGAACAAGTTAAGGAAGTCCCAGCATTAGTCCAAAGACTCGTCCAAAAGGCTCGTGCTGCTGGTATTCACTTAGTTATTGCTACGCAAAGACCTTCAACAGATGTCATTGATGGTACAATTAAATCAAACTTCTCAACACGTGTTGCACTTATGTCTGCATCCGCAATTGACTCAACAACAGTCATTGGTGAAGGTGGTGCTGAAAAGTTACTTGGTCATGGTGATATGCTTATCGAATGTCCACTTTTATCACGTTCTAATAGACCTCGTTTACAAGGCTGCTATGTTGATGATTGTGAAATCAATAGAGTTTGTAGCTTCCTTAAGGAACATTACCCAACTCAATATGATCCATATTTCCTTGACTTAGAAGATCACGTAGAAGAAAAGAAAGGTTCTAATGAACCTGCAGTTGAAGCAATCGATAAAGAAGCTTCTGAAGAACAACAATATCAAGATATCAAAGATCAAATCATGAGACGTGATACTTGCTCAATTTCATTCATTCAACGCTCATTTGGCATGGGATTCCCACGTGCTGGAAGAATATTCGCTAGACTTATTAAAGAAGGCATTGTCGCTGAACAACCAGATGCAAGTGCCAAAGGCAATAAAGTTTTGATTCATGCTGAAATTAATAACGAACCACAAATTGGTTCTATTGAACAATCAACCTTTATTCCAGATGATCCTAGTAACGGAGGAAATGAATAATGAAAATCCTTCAGTTTATTAAAGCAATTTTAATTTGTGCTTTCCCAATTCTTTTCTATCACATATTTTATATGTGTAGATACGCAAGACATCCGGAAAAATATCCAATTGAGAAACGCTATAAAGTGGTGAGAAAAGAAATTAGATTCGTTTTTAAACGTTTTCACGTTGATTATTTAATCGAAAATGCTGAGATGTACGATAACCTTGATGAGAAGTGTTTAGTTATCTCAAATCACTATTCTTTATTTGACCCTCTTGCAATGATTGCAGCTAGCGAAAAGCCATTAACATTTGTTTGTAAAAAAGAAGTATTTAAAATGCCATTTGTTGGCAAAGTAGCTAAAGCTATTGATTGCTTCCCGCTCGATAGAGAAAACCTTATGAGTCAAATTGCTCAAATTAGAAACATAGTTTCTTATTTAAAGGATCAAGAAAAACCATCAGTTTTAATCTATATTGAAGGAACTAGAAACCAAGATCCTACAAAACCATGTTTAGATTTCCATCCTGGAACTTTAAAGATTGCTCAAATGGCTGGAGTTCCTCTTTTAATTGGCGCAGCCTATGGCTCCTTTAGAGTTCTTGATAAAGGCTCATATGTTAAAAAATACCCATATTTCTTTACATATTTTAAGAAAATGAGTGTTGATGAAGCAAAAGCTTATAATACAACTGAACTTGCGCCAATGCTTAAAGATGAAACTGATCAATACGTTAATAAGTTAAAAGTAAAAGATAAAGATTATATTTATGCTCTTAAGATGTCAGAAAAGAGAAAGAAATTAGAAACTCGTTTTGATATCAGCGTTAATTCTTAATCCTTTTGGATAAAGATTTTTAAGTGTTCCGTTCACCGAATGGACGACACCAAGATTCATATCTAGATAGCTAACAAAATAGTAGCCGTCTGGATATTTTTTATTTATTGATTCGCCTCTTAAATATTTAATGACTCCCTCTTGATTTAAAGGAATAGATTTGTCTATATTTGAGGCATGGGAAATGTGGTGTGAAGGGACTTCTTTTTCACCAATTTTTGAACTTAAAAATAAGCCTGGTCTAAGCGATAAATTTATGAACTTTTCTGGTAAAGAATAATTAAGCGAAAACTTTTGAATTTCATTTAAATTTCCTTTGCCTTTTATGGTACGTTTTGTCTCAATTTTTTCAAATGAATTTTTAGTTAAATTTCCTGGCTTTTTAATAATGGCAATATAGTGGCCTTCTCCATCAAATTTAGATGGGAATAAATGAATTGTTTCTGGATATTTTTTAGATCTAAATTCCCCATTGATTTTTTCAATATACTGGAGTTTTGCGGTGGTTTTTTCGAGTAAAAACCCAATTATTTCCTCATCTTCCTCATATGAATACGAGCATGTCGAATAGACCATTGTGCCGCCTTCTTTAAGCATAGAATAGCACATCAAAATTAAGTCTTTTTGAATAGCAGAATTTTTAAGTACTTTTTCATATGTCCAATCAGACTTCATTTCGTCAGACTTTCTAAACATTCCAGACCCTGAACATGGGGCGTCTAAAATGATCTTATCAAAGTAGTTTTGAAATTGATTTTTTACAGTAGAAAAATCTAATGAAGTTACAACAGTATTTTTGATTCCTAGGCGTTCAATATTTGAGAGCAAAACATTAGCTCTTGATTTTGATAAATCGTTTGCAATTATTAAGCCTTCATTTTCCATTTTTAGGGCTGTTTGAATTGTCTTTCCACCAGGTGCTGCACAAAGATCCAAAACAATGTCATTTTTATTTGCATTAAGTAAATGTGCGACAAGCATAGCAGATGGTTCTTGAATATAATAGGCACCTTGCTCGTGGTAAACCTTTTTGCCAAGTTGGATTTCATCTTTATCAAATATAAATCCGTTTGGTACAACAGGATGAGGTTTGAGAGTTGGGAAAAGATCTAGTAAAGTTTTTTCACTCATCTTGTTTGTATTTAAAAATATAGCTTTCTTTTCTTTCTCATTGAAAGAGGAAACTAATGATTTAATTTCGTTTTCGTCTAAATACTTTTTAAGATGTTCTTCAAAAGTCATATTAATATTTTATCATAATTAAAATAACAAACCAATTAATTTGGTTTTTATTTTCCCCAGATTCTTTTTGCGTATTCTGGATGATCAACAAATGGATTTCTATTGTGCTGGAATTGTTCGTAAATTAAGTCATTACGATGTTTTTCAAAAGCATCAGGTGGATCTTGTTCATTCCATTGAAGCAATGTTGAAACATAACCCCATTTTCCTCCCGATGAATCTTTTCCATCAGTTAATGATAAAGAACTGGCTGAACCATCTCCGCTATAATAGCGCGTTGCCATGTAGAACAAAGCACGAGCAACATCACCTTTATCACAATCCTGAGGTTCATAAAGTGTGCTTTTAATCAATTTTCCGGAATTATTACCATCAAAATCTTTTACGTAACTACCAGTTGAAGCTGTTGCAAACGGATAATTACTTCTAGAACCATTATTAAGCTTGTCGGATGCTCTTAAATGATGCAAATCACAGTAAGCTTCGAGTCCTTTTGATGGGAAACCATTGGCTTTTGCCCAAATATGTTCTTTATTCCATACGGCTTTATTTCCATCAGTTATTCCTCCATTACCATGATAAGTGTTCCAAAGTTTTGGTTTGTTTTCATTATCAACTAAGTAGAGTAAATGCATTTTTGGATTTTGATCATTAACATTAGGAGATTTAGTCCAATCTCTATCAGTTATTCTCATTGCAATCTCTAAATTGTCATAACTATATTTAGTATGACCTTTAATAATTTTATAAAGTTCAACCTTAAGATTGTCTCCTTTTAATGAAGACGAAATTGTTGAGTAATAAGCTGATGTATCTGTTTCTGTGTGGGTATCATCATCAATATCAATAACAGTGGTTCCTCCATCGTCATCGTTATCTGTATTTGTGGAATCACCATCATCATTTATGTTATCAGTTGTTTGATTATCTGAATTATCTGAATTTTGGGCACTGGAAACAGGAGTACAAGATGCAAAGCATATTGCTCCAAGGGTTAATACAAATAAGAATTTAACCTTTTCCATATCTTTATTATACTCCTTTAGTTAAAGGATTTGTCTTTTTTGTTTTTCGCTATGTAAAAAGTCTCGATTATGATATAATCTAGACTGAGGTTTTATTTTATGAGAATGGTAGATATTATTACGAAAAAACGCGATGGCGGTAAATTAAGTGATGAAGAAATCGAATTTGTTGTCAATGGCTATGTTGATGGCAAAATTCCAGATTATCAAGTTTCATCATTATTAATGGCTATCGTATTCAAAGGTATGTCTAACGATGAAATCGTTACACTTACCGATAGAATGGAACACAGCGGAGACGTTATGGATCTTAGCTCAATTCCAGGATTTAAAGTTGACAAACACTCTACAGGTGGTGTTGGTGACAAGACTTCATTAGCTCTTGGCCCAATGGTCGCTGCTTGTGGCGCAGTTGTTGCAAAAATGTCAGGTCGTGGACTTGGCCATACAGGCGGAACACTTGATAAACTCGAGTCAATTCCAGGTATGAATGTCTTCTTAACACAAGAACAATTTATGGATCAATTAAGAAAGATTGGCGTAGCCATTGCTGGCCAAACTGGTCAACTTGTTCCAGCAGACAAGAAGATTTATGCACTTCGTGACGTTACTGGTACAGTTGAATCAATTCCTTTAATTGCTTCATCAGTTATGTCTAAAAAGTTAGCATCTGGTTCAGATTGTATTTTACTTGACGTCAAGTTCGGTAATGGTGCATTCATGAAGAACAGAGAATCTGCTTATGAACTTGCAACAATTATGTGTAACATTGGTAACTCACTTAATAGAGATACACGTGCTGTCCTTACTTCTATGGATCAACCTTTAGGTCTTGCCGTAGGCAACGCCCTTGAAGTTAAAGAAGCAATTGATACATTACATGGTCATGGACCAAAGGATTTCCAAGACCTTTGTTATCAATCTGGTGCAATTATGCTTGAACAAGCAAAAGTTGTTAAGAGCCAAGAAGAAGGTCTTGCAATGCTTCACAAAGTAGTTGAAGATGGTTCAGCATTTGAAAAATTCAGACAAATGATTATTGCTCAAGGTGGCGATATCTCATACATTGATAATCCAGAAAAATTCCCATTATCCAAAAACATTATTGAAGTTAAAGCTTCAAAACCAGGATATATTAAACAAATCGTCGCACTTGAAATCGGCGAAAGCGCTATGCGCTTAGGTGCAGGTAGAGAGACATTTGATGACGTTATTGATATGTCAGCAGGTATCGTTCTTTCCAAGAAAGTTGGCGACAAAGTTGCAAAAGGTGATGTACTTTGTACAGTTCACACTAACAAAGACGATTATGCAGCAGTCTTAAAAGACATTGAAAAAGCATTCGTCATTGTTGATGGCTTTGTTGAATATCCTCCAACAGTTCACGATTACATTCACAAATAATGAGAGTAGTTATCCAAAACGTAACCGAAGCCTCTTGTAGGATCAATAACAAAATCGTGGGAGAAATCTCCCGCGGTTTTTGCATTCTAGTTGGTTTTACTCATGATGACACAAAAGAAATTGTTGAAAAAATGGTCAACAAAATTGTCTCATTAAGAGTCTTCAATGACGAAAATGGAAAAACTAATCTTTCTCTGAAAGATATTGATGGAAAAATCCTCTCAATATCTCAATTTACACTTTATGCTTCAGTTAAAGATGGTCGTCGTCCAAGTTTTGTGAATGCGATGAGACCAGAAGAAGCTACAAAAATGTACGATTACTTTAATGAATGCTTAAGAAATACAGGTTTTGAAGTTCAAACTGGTGTTTTTGGGGCAGATATGAAAATTTCATTAATTAATGATGGCCCATTTACCACAATAGTAGATTCTAAGGAGTTAGGGCTATGAAAGTAATGGTTGGTCTTAGCGGTGGTGTTGATTCCGCGGTTGCAGCATATTTACTTAAAAAGCAAGGATATGATGTCGTTGCTTGTTTTATGCGTAACTGGGATGCCATGGCTAATGGCGATTACCTTGGAAATCCAACCGTAAATGATGATCAATGTCCACAAGAAAAAGACTACCAAGATGCACAAAAAGTTGCAGAAAAACTTGGTATCCCACTCTTAAGAGTGGATTTCATAAAAGAATACTGGGATCACGTCTTTTCTTTCTTTATTTCAGAATACGAAAATGGAAGAACTCCAAACCCAGATATTTTATGTAACAAATACATTAAATTTGATGCATTTTTAGAGTTTGCTAAGAAGAATAATTGTGACATGATTGCAATGGGTCATTATGCAAAACGTGTTGAAAAAGATGGACACTTTTATCTTGCAAAATGTTTTGATACAAACAAAGATCAAACTTATTTCCTTTCTCAAATCAACGAAGAACAAATTAAATCATGTTTATTCCCACTTGGTGACATTGATAAAACTGAAGTTAGAAGAATTGCTCATGAACTAGATTTAGAGTCAGTTATGGACAAAAAAGATTCAACTGGAGTTTGTTTTATTGGTGAACGTAACTTCAGAGAATTCCTCAAAAATTACATTCCAGCTCAAAAAGGCAATATCAAAGATATTGACACTGGAAAAATCATTGGTGAACATCGTGGAGTTTATTACTATACAATTGGTCAACACAAGGGTTTAGGCATTGGTGGTATCTCTGGTGAAACAGCAGTAGGTTGGTTCATTGTTAAAAAAGACGCTAAGAAAAATATTCTTTATGTAACACGTGGAGACACTCAAAAGTATTTAATGTCCAATAAATGTATCGTTAGAAAACTTAACTTTATTAATAAAGACGAAATTTTCCCTCAAAAAGTTGGGGTCAAGTTTAGATATCGTCAACCTGATCATCCTGCAGTTATCGAGCTTGTAAATGGTGAAATTGTTTGTGAATATGATTACTACAAAGCAGTTACACCGGGACAAGAAGCTGTTTTCTATAATGAAGAAGGCTTAATGATTGGCTCTGGCACAATAGATGAAGTCTACAGAGATAATATTAGAATTGATAAGTAGTTTATACTTTGTATAAAAAAAGACCTGTTCTTATCGAACCGGTCTTTTTTTAGTTTTCTGAATCATGAAGCTTTTCATCAGCTTCATCGAATAATCTAAGTAAATCTGCTGATGTAAGTTTCTTTTTCTCTTCAGCGTTGAAATCGTGAATTATTTTTCCTTCATAGAACATAATTAAACGATTTCCATATAGAAGAGCATCTCTCATATTATGAGTAACCATTAATGTTGTTAAATGATTTTCATTAACGATTTGATTTGTTAAATCAAGAACTTTCTTTGCTGTCTTTGGATCAAGAGCAGCGGTGTGTTCATCAAGAAGAAGAATTTGTTTTGTTAAGTCATATTTTCTGAACTTTTTATCAAATTCAGCATATGCTTCTTTAATTTTTGCTTTCTTCTCAACTCTTGAGAGATTTGATTTTAAAATTTCATTTTTCTTCTCTAAATATTCATTTTTATATTCGTCATAGGCATTAGTAACTTCAACTTTTGCCTGTTCTTTGTCACCCATAGAGAAGGTGTAATAATCAGAGATAATTTGTTTATGAGTTGGCTCTGCTCTAAGAGTAGCCATTAACAGCGTTAATGCTTGACGTTGTCCACCTGACAAAACTTCTGTTTTTGCAGACAAACGATTTTCTAAACCTAAGTGTAAAGGTTCAAGCATTGCTTTGTATTTTTCTTTCTCAGTTTTTGATACATACCAAGAAAATCCGCGATGAGAACCTTTTCTAGAGGCAATAGCAAGGTTTTCAAGAACTGACATTGTTCCTGCTGTACCCATTCTAGGATCTTGGAATACACGTGAGAAATAACGTGCTCTAGTATTTTCGTTAATATCGGTGATGTCAACGTTATTTAAAAGAACAGAACCTCCATCTGGCTTAAATGTACCAGCGAGAATGTTTAAAGTGGTGGATTTACCAGATCCATTACCACCTATAATGGTAACGAATTCGCCATCTTTAATATCAAAAGAGACATCTTTTAATGCGTGTTTTTCGTCAGGAGTTCCTTTTAGGAACACTTTGTTAACATTTTTAAAACTTAACATTATTTAGCCTCCTTTTTACGATTATGTTTTGATTTCCAATCAGCAAAATAGTGAGATTTAACATACGGAATTGCTAAGAAGATAACAACAACAACTGCTGAAAGCATCTTAAGCCATTCTGTGTTAATGCCATTAATTAATGCAATTGCTTGATAGACTAAGTAGTAAATAATGCCGCCAACTAATACAAATGAAAGTTGAATAGCAAAGTTTTTACCCCATTTTTTAACAATTGCGCCTCCAATAATGATGGCTGCTAAAGCAATAACAATAAATCCTCTTCCGTTATTGATATCTGCAGCACCGTTATATTGAGAGAATAATGCGCCACCTAATGCAACTAATCCATTTGAAATCATAAGAGCAATAATCTTACGATTATTAACGGAGATTCCGTTAGCTTTTGACATTGCTGGATTGCTACCTGCAGATCTTACTGAGGCGCCATACCTTGTTCCGAAGAACCAATATAAAACCCCAACAACTAAAGCGGCTATTGCAAGCAAGATTCCAATTGATGTACCAGTGGAAGATGATGCAATTAAAGCACCTCTAGAACTAATAGGTTGATTTGCCTTTCCTAAAATAACCAAATTTATGGACCACAACATAAGTTGTGTAAGGATGCCTGACAAGATGCCAGGAATTCCTAAATAGCAGTGAATTAAGGCTGTTATAAGTCCAGCAATAGCACCTGCTAAGAAAGCTACAATAAGAGCTAGAATAATATTAACTCCAGCTACTGTTAGAACTGCAAATACAGCGCCACCTGTAGCAAACGAGCCGTCTACTGTTAAATCGGCAAAATCTAAAATTTTGAATGTGATGAAAACACCAATGGCTGCAATGCCATAAATGATTCCAAGGTTTACAACTCCTGGTAATGAGTTAAAAAGTGCGGTGAAGTAATTCATTTTTTTTATTGAATTTCGACAAAGTCAGCTGGAATATTAATTCCAAGTTCTTGTGCGATTGCCTTATTGTACATTTTTGTTGGGTTTGTATCGTATTGAATTGGGTATTCTCTAATATCCTTTTCTCCAAGTAAGATTTCACATGCCATTTTACCGGTCACTTCACCTAAACGATAATAATCGATTGAGAGTGTGGCAAAGCCACAGCCTTTACAAATGCCAGCTTCTCCACAGAATACTGGAATTTTTTTATCTTTGACAATATTTGAGTAAACAATTTCAGTGTTTTCAGCAACAATGTTGTCTGTTGGAATGTAAACAGCATCAACGTTGTTTGCTAAAGCAACGCAAACGGCTGCCATGTCTGTAGTTTCAGAGAATGAACGAGCATCAACTGTTTTGCCTTTAGCTTCGAAGAATTTCTTTGCTTCATCAACTTGGAATTTTGAGTTAGCTTCGCTAGCACAATATAAAATTCCGACTTTATTGACTGTTTTACTAGAGTCATTTAGTAGTTGAAGCATGATGTTGACCTGTTCTTCGATTGAAGCAATATCGGAAGTACCAGAAATGTTTGTTCCAGATTTTCCATCCTTCATAGGAAGTTCGGTTGCAACGCTGTATTCAGTGATTGAAGTTCCTAAAATAGGAATGATTTCGGTTGCATTGAATGCTGCTTGAAGTGAAGCTGTAGCATTTGCCATGATTAAATCAACATCTGAAGCAACAAATCCATTTATAATGGTTGCACAATCACTTGCTGCGCCAGTTCCTTTCTTAACTTGAATGTCAACGGATCTGCCTTTTGCTTGAAGTTCACTTGTAAGTTTGTCTTTAAAACCATTAGTAGCTTTATCAAGAGCAGGATGTTCGACCAATTGACAAACACCAACAACGTATTTCTCTTTGTTTGGGTTGATCTTAATGGTTTTATTACCACAACCAGCAAGCAGAGCAGTTGTAGTAATTGCTAAAGCAAGGATTCTTTTTTTCATAATTTCTTACCTCTTTTCAAAAATAAATCCCGGGAGTGAACACCGGGCTATCTTTGCTTGGTGTTCAACTTTCGTCTCCCACCAATTATCTTTACAGCAGGAAACAATTACCTAAAGTAAAAATAACCAAAGTAAAAAGCATTGATTTTGTTGATATTAGAAACGCATTTCTTCATCATTTTTGCTTCCTACCTTGCGTATATATTAACTTATTTAAAATAAAAGTGTTAGAAAAAATGAAAAAGAAGCAATAAATTATTAAGTCGTGAATTCCTAAAGTAAATTCCGCAAAAATTTAAAATGTCGAATTTATCAAACTAATTTCCGCTTTTATTATCAAAAACGGAATTTAAACGGTTCTTAT
>JAGHUR010000039.1 GCA_018064745.1 Candidatus Fiminaster equi | reverse complement strand
GCGCTCTATTTGGGTTGTCTGTTAATGTATCAACAATTAATAATGAATTTCCTGGGCCAAATGCTTCATAACGTCCTTCGACGAATGCGACTGCATCTCCCCCTTGAGCTTTTTTAATAGCTCTATCAAAAACATCTCTTGGAACTGATTTTCCACGATATTTATCATAAACAGCTCTTAAAGCTAAATTGGTCTTTGGATCTGGATCTCCAGTACGAGCTGCCATATATGCTTCTTTAGAAGCACGAGCATATAATGCTGATTTCATTGCGCCGGTCTTAGCCATAGCTGCGGCACGGACTTCATGGTGTCTTCCCATAGTAATAATCTCCTTTTAGGCGTTTACTATTATACGCCTCTTATTTTATAAGACAAACCATAATTGCTAATTGTAGAGAACTTCCTTCAAATATAGACCCTCAGATGGAGCCTTAAATGAGCTTGGCTTTCTTATATTAGAATTAAGATTTTTCTCGATTTCTTTTTTGGTCAATTTGCCAAGTCCGACTTGAACTAAATTGCCAACAATCATTCTAACCATGTAACGCATAAACCCGTTTCCGGTTAGTTCAATATTTATGAATTTTTCATCTTCAGAAAATGTTATTTTTGAGATGTTTCTAACAAAATTATTATCATCTTCTTCCTTGCTTGTGAAGTTTTGAAAATTGTGTTCTCCAACAAAGACTTTTGAGGCTTCTTCCATTACTTTTAAATCAAGTTTTGTTTTAAGTTGATAAGCAAGATTTTCATTGAATGGATCGAAATGATTTTTATTCTCAATTTTGTACAAATATGTTTTGCCTTTTGCAGAGAATCTTGCGTGGAAATTTTCATCAACTTCTTTAAGGTCTACAAGAACAATATCATTTGGAATTAATTCGTTAAAACCATGGGAAAATTTGTAAAAATCTATATGTTTTCCCGAATTAAAATGAAAAGTTTGGCCTAAAGCATGAACTCCAGCATCCGTTCTTCCGGAGCCAAAAATCTTAATGTCTTCATTCAAAATTTTAGACAAGATTTTTTCAATTTCTTCTTGAATTGAAGGAAGCTTTGAGACAGTCTGTTTTTGCCATCCGCAGTAAGCAGTTCCTTTATATTGAACGGTCGCTAAATATCTCATGCTTTTCTCCTTGTTGCATCAATGATTCCAACAATAATAACGTAAATAAAAATGCATATCAAAATTAGGCAATACCAAGGAATAAAACTTTGGGTTTGCAAATTGAATTCATAGTGAGACAAAATTATAGTTCCAGACATAATTGCTCCAACAAGCAAGAATGTAAACAAATCATTAAGTGAGAATCTTAAAATGTGGTATCTAGTTCTCTTTGCTTTTGGATCATAACCACGAGCTTCCATTGAATCTGCTAATTCCTCTGAACGTTGGAAAGCTGAAATAAATAATGGAATTATTAAAGAAACGATTGCTTTTAATCTTGAGGAAATCTTTCCGTGTTTAAAATCAACACCTCTTGAAGACTGAGCTTTCATAATTCTGTCAGTTTCATCCAACAATGTTGGAATAAAACGAAGTGCAATTGAAATTGTCATAGCAACTTCATGAGCTGGGAACTTTATAAGTTTTAATGGGGTTAAGTACCATTCTAAACCATAAGTTAAATCTAATGGCTTTGTAGTAGCAGTTAGAATCATTGTGAGTTCAATCATTAAGACAAGTCTTAATATAATCTTTAAGCTTTGGAAAATAGCTTCCCAATAAACATTTACACTTCCCATTGCAAAAGCAACGTTTGATGCATCTCTAGGTGGAATAAATATATTTATTATCAAAAGCACAATGATAAAGAACCATAGGACTCTTAATGATTTAAAGATGTCTTTAACTGAAACATGTGAAATCATAAGGAGTGCAAAAACAAAAACCGCAAAAGCACCGCCAACAATAAAGGTGATTTCATATGTTGGATAAGAAATAAAAACTGCAACCATTAAAGCAATAAGACAGAAAATCTTATTTCTAGCATCCATTCTATGAATGAATGAATTATATGGAACATAGCGGCCTAAAGAAACGTTTGTCATTTTCTTACCCTCGCTATTTCCTTAACAAGATCTTCTAAAGAATGAATCTTACTAACATCTAATTTCATGCCTTTTGCAAGCAAAAGATTTACAGTTTTTTGAATTAGTGGTGTTTCAAGAGAATATTGTTCAACATCTTCAGCAAAAAGTTTTTCTGGGACTGTTTGCATCACAACTTTGCCTTCGTTCATGACAATTACGTCTGTTGCGTATTCATAAACTATATTTATGTCATGAGTAACAAACACAATTGTTGTACCTTGTTTATTTAGCTCCTTGAATAAATCAAGGATGTACTTAGTGCCACGAGGATCTAATCCTGCTGTTGGCTCGTCTAAAACAAGTATTTTTGGTTGTAATGCTAAAATTCCAGCAATTGCGACTCTGCGTTTTTCACCACCACTTATTTCAAATGGTGATTTTTTATAATAGCTTTCTGGAATACCAACTGTTTCAAGACATTCGTGAGCAATTTTAATTGCTTCTTCTTTTTTGACACCAAAATTTATTGGGCCGAAAGCAACATCTTCCTCAATTGTTTCTTCAAATAGTTGATATTCTGAAAATTGGAAAACAACTCCAACTTCTTTTCTTAGGTCATGAAGTTTCTTTAGTGACTTACTCTTCTTTTCAATGTGATAGCCATTAACATCTACTGAACCTAATGTAGGAATTAGTAGTCCATTTAGTTGTTGAATGAGAGTAGATTTACCACAACCAGTGTGTCCAACAATACATGTAAAGGATCCATCGTTGATGGTTAAAGAAACATCCTTTAGAGCCTCATGTCTAAATGGTGTTTTTTCGGAATAAGTATAGAAAACATTCTTGAAGTTTATCGACATAATTCTTCAACAATCCTTTCTAGACTTTCATCATTTTTAATTTCTATTCCCGCTTGAGAAAGTAGGTTCAAAAATTTATTTTTAAATGGCAAATCCACGCCAGATTCCACGAAAATCCCTGGTTTTTCTAGGATATTTTCAGGATTATCGTCTGCAACAATCTTTCCTTTTTGGAGAACAATAACTTCGTCTGAAGAGAATGCTTCTTCGAGATCGTGAGTAATAGAAATGATTGATAAGTTTGGATTTTCTTTACGCATTAATTCGATTGATTCACGAACTTCTCTTTTGCCTTTTGGATCAAGCATCGAAGTTGCTTCATCAAAGATAATAACGTCTGGATTCATTGCCAAAATTCCTGCAATTGCGACACGTTGTTTTTGACCACCAGAAAGATTCTCTGGTTCTTTGTCTAAAAAGTCCAACATGTTAACCTTTGCAGCAAACTTATTAATAATATCATCCATCTGGTCATGTGGAATTTGTCTATTCTCTAAACCAAATGCAATATCATCTCTAACAGTTGAACCAACAAATTGGTTATCTGGATTTTGGAATACAATTCCTACGCGCTGGCGAATAGCACGTAAGTTTTTGGCATTGAGTTCCATGTCAAATGCTTTAATAGAATCTTTATTGGCTTCAAGAAGACCAATTAATAGCTTTGCTATTGTAGATTTTCCTGAACCGTTATGACCAATAATCGAAATATACTTTCCTGATTCAACAGAAAAAGAAACACCATCTACGACGTTTATTTTCTTATCGTAACTAAAAACAAGATTGTTTACTTCGATTAGTTTCATTTTTATTCAAAATCGAACTTAATAATTCTTCCTTCGTATTTACGAGTTTTGACACCTGCTAACTTAAGCATTTTTGCAGAAGCTTGAGTTCCTGTAGTATCAGCATACTTGTTGTCCATGTAGACAACTTCTTTAATTCCTTTTTGAATGATTGCTTTTGCACATTCATTACATGGGAATAATGTAACGTAAAGTGTACAGCCTTTTAAAGCTGCACCATCGCGTGTATTTAAAATTGCATTAAATTCAGCGTGGCAAACATAAAGATATTTGGAATCAAGTCCTTCACCTTTGTTCCATGAAAGTTCATCTTCATCACATCCGCATGGCATTCCGTTGTAGCCGTTTGAAACAATTTTGTGATCAGAATCAACAATACATGCACCAACTTTTGTGTTTGGGTCTTTGCTTCTTTGGCTGGATAAAACAGCCATAGACATAAAGTATTCTTCCCAAGAAATATTTTTAGCTTTTTCCATAGTAAGTCTCCAATATTGTTAAGTATTGTATCACAATATTTCAAAATATTTATGTAAAATATGTGTAGTTTTTCCTAAAAGGAATATAATTATAGGTGATTTTAAGGAGAAAACACTATGTCAAGATACGTCGTTTCATTAGGCGGAAATGCTCTCGGAAATAACGCTGAAGAACAAAAACAACTTTTAGTTGGAGTTGCAAAATCAATCGTCCACTTAATTAAACTTGGCAATGAAGTAATCATCGTTCATGGTAACGGACCACAAGTTGGTATGATTAATCTTGCTTTTACTGAATCAACTTCAGCCCCAGATATGCCATTCCCAGAATGTGGCGCAATGAGCCAAGGCTACATTGGCTTCCACATCCAAAATGCAATTTATAATGCACTTAAGGAAGAAGGATTAAAGAGAAACGTTGCAACAGTTGTTTCACAAGTTCTCGTTGATAAAAACGATCCAATGTTCCAAAACCCAACAAAACCAGTTGGCGCCTTCTATAGCGAAGCTGATGCTAAAAAATTAGCAGCAGAAAAAGGCTATTCAATTAAAGAAGACGCAGGACGTGGATGGAGAAGAGTTGTTGCATCACCACTTCCAATTGATGTTATTGAAAAAGAATCAATTGCAAGACTCGTCAAAGCAGGCGATATTGTCATCTGCGCTGGCGGCGGAGGAATTCCTGTTATTGAAAATAACGGAAAACTCGAGGGCGTTGCAGCAGTTATTGATAAAGACTATGCATCTGCAAAGGTTGCAGAACTTGTTGATGCAGATTACTTAGTAATCTTAACTGCAGTTGATAATGTCTACATTAACTTCAATAAACCAGATCAAAAGAAACTTGAAAAAGTTAGCAAAGCTGAGATGGAAGAATATCTCAAAACTGACTACTTTGCAAAAGGTTCAATGTATCCAAAAGTTAACGCTTGCGTTAAGTTCTTGACCAAAGCACCTGGAAAAACAGCAATTATTTCATCCCTTGCTAAAGCTCCAGAAGCATTTGAACTTAGAAGCGGCACAATAATCAAATAATTGATTAAAAACAAAATAAAAAAGAGTTTGGAATCGAAACCCCAAACTCTTTTATTTTGTCTAGTGATTGTTATTAAATAACAAGAACTCTTGTGACGCCAGCGACTGCTTTAAGTGCTGCTTCATCAACTGAAGCTACTTCAGCAACAACTGCACCAAAGTTGCCTTTCATACCTGAAGCAAGTTTTGTTGCTTTAAGTAATCCTGTAACTTCTGCAATGTGGTCACCTTCGAATAAGACAACGACACGTGTTCCGGCTTTTGGACCAAGGTCGATTCTTGGATAGTTGACTGAGTTGATGATGTTACCATTTTCAACATAGTCAACAATTTGTTTAGCTGCCATAGCTGCACAGTTATCTTCAGCTTCTTCAGTTGAAGCGCCTAAGTGTGAAATAGCAACTACGCCATCCATATTAGCTGTCTTATAGTTAGGGAAGTCTGTAACGTATCTACGAACTTTACCTGCTGCGATAGCTTCTTTTAAGTCATCGTCATTAACAATTGCATCACGTGCACAGTTAATAAGAATGACGCCATCTTTCATCTTTGCAAAGGCATCTTTATTAATCATGCCTCTTGTTGCATCAAGTAATGGAACATGGACTGAAATGTAGTCTGCACGTGCGTATAACTCGTCATATGTGACCACTTCTAAGTCATTTGGACAAAGATGTTTGTTTCTTTCAACGGTTGCTGCAGATGGTTCAACAGCAATAACATGCATGCCTAATGCGCCTGCTGCACCTGCAACAAGAGCACCGATTGCGCCTAAACCAACAATACCAAGGGTCTTACCCATAATTTCGGTACCAGCAAATGCACCTTTTGCCTTTTCCATTGATTTATTGATGAGTTCATCACCTTTGTTCTCTTTTACCCATTCCATAGAGCCACGAATGTCTCTAGCGGCTAAAAGCATAGCGGCAATGGTTAATTCCTTAACAGCATTAGCGTTTGCGCCTGGTGTATTGAAGACAACAACACCAGCCTTTGCGTATGGTTCAAGTGGGATATTATTAACACCAGCGCCGGCTCTAGCAACTGCTAGAACGTTTGCTGGAAGAGTTGTTTCAAGCATGTTGGCACTTCTAACAAGAATTGCGCCTGCTTCATTCATATCTTCAGTAACTGAATAGCTAGCTGGAAGAACTTTCATACCCACTGGGGATATTTTATTTAAGCAAAGTACCTTCATTATTTATGAGCCTCTTCGAATTCTGCCATGTACTTAATTAAGGCTTTGACACCTTCAATTGGCATAGCGTTATAGATGGAAGCACGAAGACCACCTGTGAGTCTGTGACCCTTTAAGTTGGTGAATCTATACTTCTTAGCACCTTCAAGGAATTCAGCATCCATTTCATCGGATGGTGTTCTAAATGTAACGTTCATAAGAGAACGTGATGCTTTATCAACGTATGGTGTGAAAAGTTTAGAATGATCTAAGTAGTCATAGAGTAAAGCTGCTTTTTCTTCATTAAGTTTTTCTCTTGCTTCAAGACCACCTGTCTTAAGTAACCATTTGAAGACTAAACCACAAATATAGATACCATATGTAGGTGGAGTATTGTACATTGAGCCATTTTCAGCATGGATTCTGTAATCTAAATATGCTGGAAGTGGATGCATTGGAGTACGAGCAAGTAAGTCGTCTCTAATAATACAAATTGTGACACCTGCTGGGCCGACATTCTTTTGAGCACCGGCATAGATCATACCGAATTTCTTAACATTGATTGGTTCGGATAAGAAACAAGATGACATATCAGCGATTAATGGAATATCGCCTGTGTCTGGGTATTCTTTATATTTTGATCCAAAGATTGTGTTATTATCGCAGATGTAGACATAGTCAGCATCCTTATCAAATTTAACACCCTTTAAATCTGGGATCTTTTTAAATCCGCCTTCTTCGCCTGATGCGACAACATTAACTTCACCATAGAGTTTGGCATCCTTAATAGCTTTCTTGGTCCAAACGCCTGTGTTAATGTAGTCTGCCTTGCCATGAACCATGAAGTTCATTGGAATCATAGCAAATTGAAGTGTAGCACCACCTTGTAAGAATAAAACTTTATAGTTTTCTGGGATACCAATAAGTTTTCTTAAATCAGCTTCAGCTTCATCAATAATAGCTTGGTATGTTTTAGAACGGTGTGACATTTCCATGACCGACATGCCTGAATCGTGACAATCAAGCATTTCCGCGGCTGCTGTTTTGAGGACTTCCTCTGGTAACATAGCTGGTCCTGCGGAGAAGTTGTAAATTCTACTCATTTAATTTACTTCCTTTCTGGTTATTTAATTCTCTGTGATTCGAGATAATAACGCTTTTCAGTAGCGTGTCCCATCGAGAATGCTTTTCTCGGAAGGACTTTGTCTAAGGCAATATAATCAAATATATCGCCCTTTGTTAGTGCTGGCATGATGATGGCAACACTTCCTGGATGTTTCTTAGCAACCTCAATAGTTTGATCTTCATCATGGATGTAATCGACTGTTGTCTTTTCATGTGATGCAAGATAACCATCAACGTATGCTTGGACTTTTTCATAAGCCTCTGGGCCTTTAATAGGCATCTTTAATTCAGCCTTTCCGCCCTCTTTAGTATAGGTATAGGATGAATATTCGCCACCTAGAGCCTTATTTAATCCAGGTATAAAATCATCTTCAACATCAAACACGACACGATGGATTGGTTCGAAAATCAAACCTTCATCATAAATGTTTAATGCTTCAACAAGAGCGTATCTTGCTGGATGAGTTTTTCTTTCTTTTGGAGATAAGTTGACTTTAATCTTATCCCAATGTGCTTTTGCGGTTGCAAGAGAATGGTTTCCATCTCCTACAATAAATAGTAATCCGTTTTTGTTCTTTTTAAGTAATCTCTTGAACTGCTTAATGACTTTATTTGTGTTTGTAACTTTATAGCCAGTAATATGACCACCTTCTTTATTTAAATCGAAGTCATAAACTTTTTCTAAGTCATTACGAGACTCATAAAGTTTCTCAATGATTTCTCTTTCCTTGTCATCAAACAAGAACAAGATGTGTGGAAGTTCAACTGGAGCGTTTTCTCTAATTTTAAGTCTTGGAGGAATACGATCCACAATTGTAGCTTCAGACGCACGGATAAGGGATTTAACCCCCTTCTGGTACGTATAATCTTCTAAATCGATAGAGATCATTAAGCCTAAACGGCGTTCAACAACACTTGTCTTACGATCAACTAAGATGAAGCATTCACCTTGGTCAACCAAGACATTGCTATCTAGGTAACGTTGAATAGTTTCGTTAACTTTATTAATGTAACTTACATCATCAACTTTACCCAAATATGCTTCTGGGAACATCATTCTTAAAGTAGATGGTTTATCACCAACTAACTTTTCAACATCTTCCCAGTAGTCCATTTGAGATGTGAATTGATCGCAGGCAATTACTGCCCAAGCGGTCATATCAACATCTAAACTTGGAAGTAAGATGTGTGGAGCCTTAATGGTTGTAAAAGCCATTAGCAAACTCCTTGTGCAATCATGGCATCCATGACCTTTTCAAAGCCTGCGATGTTAGCACCTAAGGCTATGTTGGTTGGTTGACCATACTTGACTGCTGTATCGTGGCATTTCTTGAAGATGTCTTTCATGATTTGTTTTAATCTGCCATCAACTTCTTCAAATGACCATGAGAGGTGTAATGCGTTTTGAGACATTTCTAAGCCTGAAACTGCAACACCGCCTGCGTTAGAAGCTTTACCTGGTGCGAATAAAACACCATTTGTATTAAAGAATCTAATTGCTTCAACATCACATGGCATGTTGGCACCTTCGACTAACATAAAGCAGCCGTTGTCTTTAAGTGCCTTAGCTTCATCAATGTGAATTTCGCCTTGAGTTGCACATGGAAGAGCAATTTCGGTTGGAACGTTGTGCCACATATTGCGTGGGCCTGCAACAAACTTAACGCCTTTATGATCTGCAGCATAGTCTTTGGAGAACATTCCTTTTTCTTTTGCTTTCTTGCAAATGTATGGAACATCTAAGCCGTTTGGATCATAAACGTAACCTTCAATATCAGACATAGCAACTAAGACAGCACCAAGTTCATGTGCTTTTGCAGCAGCCATGCCGCCGACTTTACCTGAACCTGAAATAATGACTTTCTTGCCTTTGATATCGCACTTCTTGAATTCTCTAAGCATTTCTTCAACGAAATATAATAAGCCATAGCCAGTTGCTTCTGGGCGGCCAAGGGAACCGCCATAAGAGAAGTTTTTACCTGTGAATGTTCCTGACCATTCATCTCTAAGTTTCTTATAGTAACCAAACATATAACCAATTTCACGTGCACCGACTCCTAAGTCACCTGCTGGAACGTCTGTGTTTGGTCCAATGTGACGGAAGAGTTCAGTCATGAGTGATTGACAGAATCTCATAACTTCTGCATCTGACTTGCCACGTGGGTCAAAGTCTGCGCCACCTTTACCACCACCCATTGGAAGTCCAGTGAGTGAGTTTTTAAATGTTTGTTCAAAACCCAAGAATTTAAGAATTGATAAGTTAACGGACTTATCGAATCTCATACCACCTTTGTAAGGACCAATTGCTGAGTTAAATTGGACACGGTAGCCAGTGTTAACTTGGATTTTGCCTTTGTCATCAACCCAAGGAACTCTAAATGAGACAATTCTCTCTGGGACTGTAATTCTCTCGATGATGGAGAATTTTTCGATGCGTGGATCTTTATCAACGACAAAGTCCATAGAGTCAAAGAATTCTTCTACTGCACCGATGAATTCTGTTTGACCTTTGTTCTTCGCTTTAATTTCACGAAGGCATCTGTTTAGATATTTACTTTTGTACATTATTTACCATCCTTTCTTTCTCAAAAAAGTTTAAAAAGCCCCCTAAAAGGGAGCCTAAATTAACTAATGAGAATATGTAATAATGACATATGTGAACGTATATATATTAGCACTTGCGCGTAGATTTTCAATAAGAAAATGTAAGCGCTTATATATTACTCACGATAAGTTATATTAAAATACTTTAAGAAAGACTTGACTGTGTCCTGGCCATTTAAACATGTATCAATAAGCCAGCCGTGTTCATTATCCCAGTTTTGCAAACCACGATAGTAAAACATTTTTTTATCATCAAATATGATGAATGGAACGATGTTGTTTTTTAAGCATTCCTTAAAAGCAATCAAGCGCCCCACTCTTCCATTTCCATCTTGGAAAGGATGTATTCTTTCAAACTTAACATGAAATTCAATAATTTCTTCAATTGAATGCTTTTCTTTAGAAGAGTATTCATTTAGCAATTTTTTCATATCATAAGAAACCAATCTAGGATGAGTAGTTTGTCTATCACCCACCTCGTTTGGTAATTTTTTATATTCTCCAACAGCAAAGTAAGGCAAAGTCGAATCATTCGTATTAGCTTTTAAAATTCCGTGCAATTCTTTAATAAAGTGCTCACTTAGAGGATAATTTGCAAAATCGATGACACGATCAATAGCAGTAAAATGATTAATCGTTTCGATAATATCATCAACTTTCTTTGTTAAAGCTTTCTCGACTCCTATTGTTCGTGTTTCAAAAATATATCTTGTTTCATCATGAGTTAATTCATTTCCCTCAATATGATTTGAATTATAAGTTAAATCAATCATGATTTTATGGTAAATGCCGCCTTTAATTTGGTTTACCTTTTCAAAACGAAGTCTTTCGAGAAGATAATTCTTATTTTCTTTTTCATTCTTTCTAATTGGCTTTTCAGCATTATCTGGTATTAACCAAGTTTTGCCATTTAAAACAGCAGATTTTACTCTTCCGGAAGCACAATAATTACGCACACTTCTTTCCGATAAATTCCACTTAATGGCCGCTTCTTTAACTGTTATGAATTTATTCATAACATTATTATACTACTATCGGCAAGAAATGCAATAGTTAGTGTAAGTTTTTGATTTTTTGCCGATAAAATAAATTAAAAAAAAGCCACCACTTAGGCGGCTCTACGATTCGCTAATTCAAACGATTAAAGTTTGATGTCGCTTGCTTTGCATTTTCTGCCTGGTTTGATTGTAATCTTACCTGGAGTAATTGCATGGACTGGACATACATGTCCGCAGAGTAAACAGCCGACACATTTATCGGTGTTGCAATGTGGTTCACGTTTTTCTTCATCCCATTCAATTGCTTGGTGACCACCATCATAGCAAGAAATGTAGCAACGTCCACACTTGATACATTTATCTAAATCAATGTTTGGACGGCAGATATAATCACGGTTAAGATTTTCTGCTGGAATGATGTTCTTATTGGCTAAGCCAACGAGATCTTCAAGATGATCGACACCTTGTTCTTCCATGTAGTGTTGTAAACCGTTCTTCATATCTTCTACAACACGGTAGCCGTATTGCATAATTGCGGTTGTAACTTGAAGTGTCTTTGCACCAACAAGAATGAACTCTGCTGCATCTTCCCAAGTCTCAATACCACCAATACCGGAGATTTCAAGATCATGTAAGCCATCTGCTTGTCTCATTTGTTGAATGAAACGTAACGCAACTGGTTTAACTGCTTTTCCTGAATAACCGGAGATAGCGGATTTGCCATCGACGATTGGAAGACCAACTTTCTTGTCTAAATCGATGTTACAAATTGATTTAATGGTGTTAATGGCTGCGATACCATCTGCACCGCCTTCTAAACAGGCTTTTGCGACTGGAACCATATCAGTGATGTTTGGTGTCATCTTTGCCATCATTGGAAGTTTTGAACCACGTTTGACAGCTTGGCAATACTTCTTGCAAAGTTCTGGGTTTGAGCCAACATCACTACCCATAGCGTGTGAGGTCATTTGTGGGCAGGATAAATTCATTTCAATCATATCTGCACCGCATTCAGTGACCATGCGGGCTAAATCTTCCCATGTTTGTTCATCATTACCCATAATGGATGCAATGAGGACTTGATTTGGGAATTCTTCTTTTAATCTACGTAAATCTCTGAGGTTCTCTTCAAGTGAGTGTTCAGCGATTTGCTCCATGTTTTTGAAACCAACAAATGGAGTATTTTCTTTATTTAACTTATCGAAACGTGGGGAGACTTCATCAATAAAGTATGATTTTGGTCCGATTGTTTTAAATACAACACCACCCCAACCAACTTCGTAAGCTTTCTTACACATATCATAGCAGTTACCAACTGGTGATGAGGATAAGCAGAATGGGTTTGGGAACTTAACTCCTAAGAATGTGATTGATAAATCTTTCTTAACCATCTTATTTACCTCCTAATGCCATATCAATGTAGAGGGCAACTTCTTTACCAGTACGAACACCGCCAACGACTGTCTTATCGAATTTGCTGTGTGCGATATCGCCGCAAACCCAAACTTTTGGATCTTTTGTAGCGTATGGTTTTCCTTCATCAACTTCGCCTTTAACTAAGTCAATGCCTAAACCTTTAACTTCTGGATATTGACCAACTGCAAGAATAATTAAACCTGCCTCAACTGCTACTTCAGCGTTAATAACACGGTGTTTAAATGTAACTTTCTTACCTTCACATGCTACTGGAACATAGCCATCCACGATTGTAGCACCAAGTTTTTGAGCTCCTTCGAGTTCTTTCTTTGATGCACGGAATTCTTTAAATTCTTCATAGACAACATCAGTAACATTTGCAACGTCTAATAATTTAAGTGTTGTAACAACGTCCATTGCGACGTCACCGCCACCAACTACTAAGACGTTTGTTGGGACTGCGTATTTACCACCAGCAGCTTTGACATCTCTTAAGAAATCAACAGCTTTGATGACATTTTTGTTTCCTTCAAACATTGGAAGCATCTTGCCATAGCTATAACCTGGTGCGAGTAAAACGGCATCATGTTTAGCTTTTAATTCATCCATTGATACCTTTTTGCCAACTTCAACACCGGTGTGGAATTTAACTCCTAAACCTTCGATACGTTTGATTTCTGTATCGACAATGTGATTTGGTAAACGATATTCTGGAATGTATCTAAGCATACCGCCTAATACTTTCTCTTTTTCGTAAACTTCTACTGCATAACCCATCATTGCTAAGCTTGCAGCAGCTTGTAATGCGGATGGACCTGATCCAACAATGCCAACTGATTTACCATTAGCTTTTGCTTTCTCCCAGATGTCCATTTTTGCTGCTTCTTCAAAGTCTGTGACAAATCTTTGAATACGTCCAATATCAATTGGACGGTCAATGCCAGTACGTGAGCATGCTTTTTGACAGTATTTTTCCGTTGGACAAACACGAGCACAGATTGCACCAAGTGCGTTATTTAAACGAACAGTCTCTGCTGCACCCTTGTAGTTACGGAATCTTACTGATCTAATAAACTTGTCTGGGTTAGTACCTGCAGGACAAGCTTTTGAACATGGAGCATCATGACAAAGTAAACAACGAGAGGCTTCTTCAGTGACTGTCAATGATGAAAATCCACATTCTTCTTTTAAATATTTTGATTCCATATGTAAACCCTTTCATAAATATTATAAATAAGTAATCGTAAAAGAAAAGAACTTTAGTTCAATTCTTTAAGATTACACATGAAAAAAGGACTCGAACGTAATTGTCGAGTCCTTCAGCATATTAATACAAATTAATATAAACCAGCTTTATACTCACCCTTATCTACGAGTGATTTTAAGGCTTTCACTACACCAGGTTTATCTTCCTTGTAAGTAACACCAAACCACACTGAATCGGTAGAAAGTAATTTAAGGGTGGCTTTACCTTCATGAACAAGTTCATCCACTACTGACGGAATTAAGAATTCTGACTTAAGTTCTGAACCATGTTCTTTTAACCAAAGTGGGAACTTTTCGATTAAGTGATTTACTAAATCCTTATTAAAAACGAATAAGTTCATTGAAACTGGTTGATCTTCACAGACCTTGAATGGTTCACCGCCTTCAAGAGGTTCGCACACAATTTCGCCTTTATCGTTTCTCTCGATAACTGATTCAACAAGTTTCTCTAAATTATGGTCTTTGTCTTCAAAACAAACACCGCGTTTAACTGAACCATTTTCAGTCATGGTATTGCACACTTTAAAGGCAACGTTTGCATACTTACCAACACTTCCGCTTGGAAGTGATTTAAGGTAATTAAATGCTACCTGGTATGTGTCTTTGCCATAAAAGTCATCACCATTGATGATAATAAAGTCTTCTTTAATTAAATCGCGTGCGGCATAGATAGCGTGTGCGGTTCCCCAAGGTTTTTCTCTTCCTTCTGGGCATTTAAATGGCTTTGGGAGGTCATTAATGTCTTGGAAGGCATAATCTACCTTAATTAACTTTTCAACGCGCTTACCAATGCTGTTACGGAAAACATCATAGAATTCCTTCTTAATGATGAAAACTACGGAATCGAAGCCAGCTCTCTTCGCATCATAGACTGAATAGTCCAAAAGGAAGTTACCAGCTTCATCCATTGGTTCGATTTGTTTTAAACCACCGAAACGGGAACCCATTCCGGCAGCAAGTATAACAAGTTGCATAATTAGAACATTACGCTTCTTGCTTTTTCTTTGGTTTCTTTAGAAGCAGCAAATGGAACACGTGTTGTATAACCACGTTTTGCAGCAACGATTTGTTTTGATGGCCACTCATAGACAGCAGCATTCCATTGATTGACTACATCGTTGTAGTGTTCACGTGCAGCTGTAATTTCTCTTTGAGTATAGCTATTTTGTTGCATTGCATCTTCAAGTTCTTGGTGAGCTTTGAGATCTGGATAGTTTTCAAATGCAACATTGATCTTTTTAGAAACTTCTTCGATTGCAGCGTTTTGTTCAGTAAAACTTTCTGAGCCGCCTGATCTTAATTTTGCAATTTCTGTGAATGTTGATTTGTCGAGGTCGATACCTTTTTCAACTAATCTAGCAGCATTTTGAAGAATAACAACTCTTTGTTCCATGTAGTTGTCGATTTGTGATGCAGCTTGTTGAATCTTTTGTTGAAGTTGGGAAAGATATTTTCCTGCATTGACTTTCTTAACTTGCCAAATAATTCCTGAAATGATTGGAAGTGGTAAAATCCAAATAAGAACTTCAAAAATCTTTGAACCAGTACCTACTTTAATAGGAATTTGTTTGTTGATGACGTTAGCATCTCTGCCTTCTTCAGCGACAGGACCTGTCATCTCGTCTAATTCGTTTGCCATTTAAGTAAACTCCTTCTAGTCCTTTTTCATTATGGACTTAATTTTATTTATATCTACGTTGATGCCTTCGTCACCTGAGACGAGACCTCTAGCGTAAATAACACCTTCTTGACCTAGACCGCGGAATCCGATTTCGTCATCGCTTTCTAAGTCGCCGACTACAAATGAGCCGTTATTTTCAAGTGGGCAGTATTCAACCCAATGGACTGGGACATCATGGAAATGACCATCACCACCCATAACTGGGACTATTTCTACCCTGTCAAATGTTTCATATGAGAGAGCTTTAACACCAACAACGTCTTGATTACCAACTTTGCTCTGGCACCAAGTTTTTAAAAGAACATCGGTACGGGTATCTGGGTGAGCAAAACGCTTTGGATTAAATCTATTAGCAACAACTTCATGTTCAAAACAGTTGAAGTTTGAACCAACATTGTTTTTGTAAATGTATTCGTGTGACTTTAATTGTTGATATAGAGGAATTGCAAGTAATGGTGCAAAATCAAAGAATAAAGCTTTAAAGTAGGCATCATTGTATTCAACAAAGAATTTATGCATAACTTCATAATCAAAGCCTTTAAAGTCATTAGGATCAACGAATAATGCTGTTCCTTGTGAGTGAGTGGATTGAATAATATTAATACCGTTCACCTTTGTAAATGAGAAGTCATCACCAAATCCAACTTTTGATTTGAGAACTTCCATCATTGATTTTTGACCAAGTGGAGTAAAGAGTAAACGATATTGAATTTCGTTATTTCTATCAAGGCCACCAAAGAATAATTCGAATTCAGAGTTACCGAGTGGGGTGTAACTACCACCCTTCTTGGTTGCTTTCTCTGCCATCTTTTGTAAATCGCCTTCATGTTTACGGACATATTTCTCAATTGCCTTCTCATCCATTGTGTTAATGCTGGATGGGGTTCTGTTAAACGAGAGTCTATCGCCTGCTTCAGAAGCATAAACAAGGTATGTTTCTTTTGAATAGATTGGTTTTGGTTTAGTAACATAAGCATGAAGTGTTTGAGTAACTGTACGTCTATTTTGACCACTACCAACTGTATAGGAGATGGTTCTTGTGCCTTCATATTTATAATCAACAATGTCTTTCTTTAAATCTTTGAAAATAACAAATGGATTACCAAGAATTGAACCTGATTGAAGGTCAAGAGTTGAACTATCTTCATCTGAGTTATCCCATAATCCATACTTTTCTCTCATTAATTCATACTTCTTAACATCAAAAATACGATCCATTTGAATTAATGGTGTTGTAGTTTGCATAATCTTGCATGGGATTGATGATTCAAAGAGTGAATTAAGTGGACTCATTTGAGCATAAGCTTCTGCAAGTAAAGATTTAACAAGTGCCTCTTGTTTAGCAAGTTGAGCATCTAATTCTTTCTTTCTTGGCTTATAGACAAAGATAAGTAAGAAAATACCAATGATAAGTAAGCAAAGGAAAATAAAAAATCCTTTTAATGCTGCTAACTTACGTGCTTTCTTATTTAAACCTGCTAACATAGCAGATTCTTCATAGTATTTTTTACAAGTAAGTTTATTTGCTTCTGTATCTACACCACTTGTCTTGGTAAGCTTTTCAAAAAACTTTTCCGTATTCTCATGATGTTTGTCTTTAAGCTCTAAGGTATAAAGACGTTCTGGTTCTAATAATTCTTGTGCCATATGAAAACACCTCTACATAAAAGATAAATTATCTTTATATAAAATACAAATAATTTTTAACAAATATTGAATGGGAATAGATCTTTATTTATTCCCAAAGGTATGAAACGGGTCAATTAATAAAACCACGGCCAATTAAAATAAAACAAAAGAGGAACCGAAGTTCCCCTTAAGTTAATTAATTGAACGTTAATTATTTAACAAATTCAACGATGACCTTTTGAGCATTGTCGCCAACGCGGACACCGGCTTTAAGAGCTCTGGTGTAACCACCGTTGCGTTTTTCGAATGATTTAGCAAGTTCACCAAATAATTTGTTGAGTGCTTCTTCACTACGAAGAACTGCTGCGGCTTGTCTACGGGCATGTAAATCACCACGTTTACCAAGTGTAACCATGTGATCTGCTAAGGATTTTAATTCCTTAACCATACCAGAAGTTACGGTAATTCTGTCATGGACGATTAAGTCTGTGACGAGTGTACGGAGTTGATTTTCGTGTTTTTGTTTGGTATAGGCTGCTTTAAATCTGACGCCAGTCTTACCATGTACGTTTTTTCTACCTTGTGCTGCCATAATTATTCTCCTGGTGTGTAT
>JAGHUR010000022.1 GCA_018064745.1 Candidatus Fiminaster equi | reverse complement strand
TCTTCAAGGAAATCTCCTAAGTGTGAATCGTCTTCTTCACCAATAGGAGTCTCTAAAGAGACTGGTTCTTGGTTAATACGTTGAATTTCTCTAATACGAGCAGCACTTAAAGCGCCTTCTAACTTGTCAGAAATTTCTTCTGCAGTTGGATCTCTGCCTAACTCTTGAACGAGTTGACGTTGAGCTCTTGTAATTTTGTTAATTGTTTCAACCATATGAACAGGAATACGAATTGTACGAGCTTGATCAGCGATAGCACGTGTAATTGCCTGTCTAATCCACCATGTTGCATAAGTTGAAAACTTAAATCCTTTTGTATAATCGAATTTTTCAACAGCTTTAATTAAGCCCATGTTACCTTCTTGAATTAAATCAAGGAATGGCATTCCACGGCCTGCATAACGTTTTGCAATTGAGATAACTAGACGCAAGTTTGCATTAATTAAATCTTGTTTAGCATCTTCGTCACCTGCAATAATACGTTTAGCAAGTTCGATTTCTTGTTGTGCGTTTAAAAGAGGGACTTTTCCGATTTCTTTAAGATAAATCTTAACAGAGTCATTAACTTTAACGTCACCAACAACCAATTTGGAAATATCTTGAAGTTCTTTTTCGTCTGGAACATCATCTTCATCCAAATCCATTGCAGCTTCGTCTTCGTCAAATTCTAATTCTTCAAGGCCTTCTTCATCTGAATCTGAAATAACGTTGATTTTATTGCTTCTAAAGAATTCAATAAGACCTGCAACATCATCATCAGACAAATCTAAAAATGAAACAGCTTCATCAATTTCAGCTTGTTCAATTTCATTACCATCAGCTTTCGCTTTTTTGAGTAAGCGTTTCTTGATGGAGTCTAAAGACTCAACAGCATCTTCTGCTTCGATATCATCGATATCTTTCTTTGCTTTTGGAGCCTTTTTTGTTGGCTTTTTTGGGGCTGGTTTAGCTGGTTTTGCCTTTGCAGGAGCTTTCTTTGCTGGTGCGCTAGCTTTCTTTGCAGCTGGTTTTGCTGGTTTTGCAGCCTTTGTAGCCTTCTTTTCTTTCTTTTCTGCCATTTAATCGTCCTCCCTTTTGACGTGTCTAAATTTGCTTGTTTTTAGAAAGGTACTCTGCCATTAATTTGGCTCTCTCCATCGGAGTTTTACCCTCGAGTTCCTTTTCTAATTTCTTCTTCTCATATAAGCGAGTTCTTTCCTCGCTGATAACCTTAGAGATTTCTTCTAAGGAATCTTTTGTTAATTTTGTTTTATTTTCTTTGGTTGAAATTGCACTAACTTCAGAAATAACTAAATCTTTATTTTTTACTTCACTAGCTTGCATTTCGCTAATTAAATCAGTTGGGTTTATTTCACCGCTTTCTTTAACTTGGTTTACTAAAAAGTTTGCAATTGTACGATATACTTCACTTGTGAAGTACTTAACGTTTTTCTCATAGAAAGCAACAGCTTCTTTTGATTCAAACATCATATCTAACATTGTTCTTTCTGCAAGAGTTAATCTTCTAATTTCTTTGGAAAGTTTCTTAACATCAATTTCTGTGTTAACCTCAGCATTAATATTTGTTAAAACTTCATCGCTTGTATTGTGGTTAGCTTTGAAATCTTTTAGATAATTTCTAATTGCACCGCTAGAAAATCCAGTAGCATCTGCAAGTTTAAAAATGTAATCATCTTGAATAAGTCTATCTTTGATAGATGCAATCATTGGCATAAAGTGATGCACTACTTTTTTCTTGTCTTCAATTGTTCCTAAAGGCGAGATGTTTTTGTAGTAATTTAATGCGAATTGGAATGGATCTACTAAAGTATTGACATATTTTTGAAGAGTTTCTTCTCCATCTTGTTTAAGAATTTCATCTGGATCACGAATTTCGCCAGGAAGAGAAACTAAACGATATGGAAGATGAGCTTCATCAAGTTGAGCCATAAGTTTCATCATTGCACTTTGTCCTGGTTTATCACCATCAAGGCAGACTCTAACCTCAACACCAAGTCTACGAATTAAATCAATGTGTTGTTTTGTGAGTTTTGTAGACATTAAAGCAACACAAGAAGTAATTCCTATAGAATCAAGGGCAAAAACATCCATAAAACCTTCAACTACATAAATGTAGCCATCATGTTTTGCAGTCTGTTTTGCTTGCCAATAGTTATATAAAATATTACCTTTGGTAAAGATGACAGTTTCTGGTGAATTTACATATTTTGCTGCTTCTGGATCTTCGACAATCTTACGAGCAGAAAAACCACACACTTGTCCACCAGCATCTTTAATAGGGAAAATAAGTCTTCCGCGGTTGTTATCGCTCATACCTGAGGTTTGAGCTAATGCAATACCTGTATTTTCAATATTTTTGAGTGAAAAGCCTTTGGCTTTCAAATACTCAATTGTCATTTGTCCGTCTTTAAAGGCATAGCCTAAGCCAAACTTTTTAGTTTGTTCAGCAGATAAATGACGTTTTTCAAGATAATCTCTAGCAACTTGGCCTTCTTCAGTTGTTAATGCATAAACGTAATATTTTTGTAATTCATTAATGCAGTTATAAACTGGGACTAAATTAGCATCAATTTTCTTTTCATAAGTTTGTTTGTGAAGCCTTGGATCATCGTATCCAATAATTTCACAAACTTTTCTAACAGCTTCTTCAAAGCTGCATTTATCATATTTTTTGACAAACTCGATTACATCGCCACCTGATTGACAGACAAAACAATGAAAAGTTTGTTTATCTTTGCTTATTTGCATTGATGGATCATGGTCATCATGAAAAGGGCAAACTGCTACATAGCCTTTGCCTTTCTTTTGAACACTAGGAAGGTAATATGAAATAACGTCGACAATGTCAGCGCGTTGTTTAATTTCCTTTACTAAATCTAAATCCATAAATCTCCTAAGCTTATGCTTATTCTTCAAGTTTCTTTTCTAAATAAGCACGAACTTCACTAATTGGAAGTCTAACTTGTTCCATTGAGTCTCTTTCACGAATTGTGACACACTTATCATTTGGTGTATCAAAATCAACTGTAATACAGAATGGAGTTCCGATAGCATCTTGTCTACGATATCTCTTACCAATTGAGGCAGTTTCATCATATGAAACACTAAAGTGTTTTGCTAAATCTAATTGTAATTCTCTTGCAAATTCTCTTTGCTCTTTAGAGAGTGGTAAAACTGTTGCTAAATATGGAGCAAGTTTTGGAACAAAATGCATAACAACTCTGCTATCATTTTCGAGTTGTTCAACATCGTATGCTTCGCATGCAACCATTAAGAAGATACGGTCAACACCCATAGATGGTTCGATACAATATGGGATGTATTTTTCGTTTGTTTCTGGGTCTAAGTATTCTAGTGATTGCTTAGATGCATCCATATGACGTTTGAGGTCATAGTCAGTTCTATCTGCAACACCTAAAATTTCGCCCCATCCAATTCCCGGGAATAAATATTCAACGTCACATGTTCCTTTGGAATAGAATGCTAATTCTTCAGGTTCATGATCTCTGTAACGCAAATTCTTTTCACCAATTCCAAGTGATTCAAGGAATTTTAAGCTGTAATCTTTCCAGTACTTGAACCATTCAAGGTCGGTTCCTGGTTTACAGAAGAATTCACATTCCATTTGTTCAAATTCACGAACGCGGAAGATAAAGTTGCCTGGAGTAATTTCATTACGGAAGGATTTTCCAATAGCACAAATACCAAAAGGTATTTTCTTTCTAGATGAACGTTGAACGTTCTTAAAGTTAACAAACATTCCTTGGGCTGTTTCTGGGCGTAAGTAAACTAAGGATTCACTTGCTTCAGTAACACCAATGTGTGTTCTAAACATCATGTTAAATTGTCTAATGTCTGTGAAGTCTGATTTGCCACAAACTGGGCATTTAACTTTGTTATCTCTAATAAATTCCATCATTTGTTCTTGGGTCATACCATGAACATCAACGTCTGGGAATTGTTCTTCAATTAAGTTATCAGCTCTATGTCTTGCATGACATGACTTACAGTCAATTAATGGATCTGAGAATGTTGCAACGTGTCCTGTTGCTTTCCAAACTCCTGGATTCATTAAGATTGCAGCATCAATACCGACGTTTGTTGGAGATTCTTGAACGAATTTCTTCCAATAAGCCTTCTTAATATTGTTTTTTAATTCAACACCTAATGGACCGTAGTCCCATGAGTTAGATAGTCCACCATAGATTTCTGAATCTGGGTAAACAAATCCACTTGTGATTAAGTGATTCACTATTTCATCAAATTTCTTTTCCATATATTATGAACCTCATTAAAAATGATAGCGATAAATATCTACCTTTTCAACTAATTTGTCAACCTATTTTAAGTGAACTTTTTATATTTGACTTAACAAAGTTAAAGATTTGAATTTAATTTGAGATGTCCAATCAAGAAAATCTGCAAGTTCAAAAATGATT
This sequence comes from Candidatus Fiminaster equi, assembly GCA_018064745.1. Taxonomy (GTDB): domain Bacteria; phylum Bacillota_I; class Bacilli_A; order RFN20; family CAG-826; genus Fiminaster; species Fiminaster equi. The sequence continues at coordinate 20,809 of JAGHUR010000022.1, read as the reverse complement.
TGTTTTATTTCTTCTTTACCAAAGGTAACTCTATCAAAATTATCAAGATCGACCTTGAAAATATAACGCATTATTTTTAACTTTCTAACATCAGTTTTAGTATGTCTAGTTTGGTCGAAACAATTTTCACAAATAAATCCGCTATCTTTATAAGAAAGAGATATTATTGAGCTTGTTTGACCACAAATAGCGCATTTATCAACATTTAGGCCATAACCAGCTGCTAATAAAACATGAGCGAAATAAATTCCAAGAGCAGTCCAAGCATGAAAACCACCTTCTAATGCATCAAGGGTTTTGCTTAAATAATCATAAATATTTTTAGCGTCATTTGACTCGAGCAATGTGTTAGTTAATTCTGATATAAAATCTAGGATTGCAAGCTTTTCTAAATCTTTTGTAATTTCAGGATAAGACTTGATAATTTCGCCTACTCTAAGCCAGTCTCCATCTTGTCCGTGAAACACTTGAAATCTTGACTTTGTGAACAAGTTCACACTTGGAGCATTTTTTGAAGTCATTTTTAAAACACCTTTAGCCAAAAATGATCTAATTTTATCTTTGGTTAAAACTGTTATCATTGCCGCACCTTCCTTATAGGTTGTGCGTCTTATGACAATGCCTTCAAATTCCATTATTTGTAACCTAATTCTTTTAATATTCTTGGGTTATTGAGCCAGTCTTCTTTGACTGAAACAAATAGCTCAAGGAAAATTCTTTTATTGTAGTATTCTTCAAGGTCGGTTCTAGCTTTCATTCCAATAGCTTTAATACGTTTACCGCCTTTTCCGATTACTATGCCTTTATGTGACTCTTTATCTACGATAATGGTGGCACGAATGTACACCGCTCCGCTCTTTGATTTAATTTCATCAACACGAACTGCTAAATCATGCGGAACTTCATCCTTAAGAAGTTTTAATAACTTCTCACGGATTACTTCACTAATCATAAAGTTTGAGTCTTTATCTGTAACCTGATCTTCTGCGAAATATCTTGGTCCTTCTTGGATAACTTCTTTAATTTTGTTAAGAAGAGTATCAATGCCAAAGTTTTCAATTGCAGAAGCTTCAATAAGTTCAGCATGTGGATAAGCTTCTTGATATTTTGCTTTAATAGCTTGTACTTCATTAATTCTCATCAAATCGATTTTATTGATAACAATGAACAAAGGAATATTTTTCGGAAGAGATTCATTAATAAATTCATCTCCTGCATCAAATTTTCTAGAGGCATCCACCACTAAAATATTTGCATCAACATCTTTTGCACTATCAAGAGCTTCTTTATTCATAAAGTTGCCAAGTTCATGGTTTGCTTTATGAATTCCTGGAGTATCAATAAAAATAATTTGATATTCTCCATCATCGTATATTCCTTTAATGGAATTACGAGTTGTTTGAGCCTTTTCAGTGACAATTGAAAGCTTACGCTCCAATAGAGCGTTTATAATTGTAGACTTTCCTGCGTTTGGTCTACCGACAATTGACACGAATCCGCTTTTCATTATTTTAAATCGTCTGCTGAGAATGCAAATGGAAGAAGCTCAACAACGTTGGTTTCTTGAACTGCACCCTTTAAGTTTGCCATATAAATAGGAGCGTCTTTTGGGAAAAGTTCGCTAATAACTTGTCTACATGCTCCGCATGGTGAACATGGTTCATCTGTGTCAGCAATAAGTGCTAATGCAACCATATCCTCTTTTTTAACACCGTTCATTTTTGCATTGCAAAGTGCATTTCTCTCGGCGCACATGCAAAGTGGGTATGAAGAGTTTTCGACGTTTGCACCTAAATAAACTTTACCATCTTTACAAAGTAAAGCAGCACCAACTGCAAAGTGTGAGTATGGTGAGTAGGAAAGTTTTCTAGCTTCTTTTGCCTTTTCAATAAGTTCTTCTGGTTTCATTATTTGAGTCCTCCCAAAATTTCATCCTGTAATTTAAACATTACAATTTCATCTTCTTTTTTCATATGATCATAACCGAGTAAATGAAGCATTCCGTGTGTGAATAAGAAAGACATTTCTCTTAAAAGAGAATGTCCGTATTCTTTAGCTTGTTCCTCGGCTTTTTCATATGAAATGATGATTTGACCCAAGGAAATTGGTCCGCCTTTGAGTTCTTTCTCAGATTGTTCATCTAAGAAAGCAAAGCTTATGACATCAGTTGGCCTATCAACATTTCTGTATTCACGATTAATTTCATGAATTTCTTCATTATTGATAATTGTAACATCAGTCATGTAATCGCCTTTCAAATTAAGGTGTTTAAAGATTTTAACGTATAATTCGTTAAAGATTTCTTCAAATGAATCGTAATCTTTAGGTCCGTTATTTACAAAGTCTAATACCATAATTCTTGGGAAAGTATTATAACATACTTTAACACCAATTCATCTATAAATTACACCTATTGAAAAATCTGCATTCCATTTTATACATTTCTTTCCTATTGGAAAGACCACCAATTAGTTGTGAATAAGAATTGAAACCAACGTAATATAAACCGAAGTGGAATATTACGTAATTACACCCACTGTTGCCTGTGAAAAACATCATGCCTAATGCAAAGGCAAATGACACAGCAATATAGAATATTTGCTTAATTGAATTTTCGGTTACAACTTGAGATGCGAGAAAATTTGCCTTATGAGCATAATCAACTGCCTGCTCCTTATTCGAAAAACATTTTTCTTCATATCGCTCAATCAAATAACGTTTTTCGTCATTCGATTTTGAAAAGACAATAAGTTCGAGAAGTTTTAGCAAGATTAAAGCTAACAACGCAAACACATTTCTGAAGTCATTGAAACAAAGCAAAAATGTTATCATAAAAGCTACTAAAGCTGAGCTCAATAAACCACGTGATTTTGTAAAGTAATTTTGCTTAAAACCAACAAACTCTAAATAGCTCAATTTGTTACAGTTCATACGTCTTGAAAAATAGGGCTCAATATATTTATTATCAAAGAAACTAATTTCTTTGTATATTATTATATTTTCTATTATTTGAGCCGTTAAAAACAAAAATAAAAACAACAGCGAAAACACTGCATTTTTCTCATTATTTAGTAAGTAAAAAGTACCGACTAAAATTCCGGTCGAAATCACTGCTGCTACTGCCTCTAAAATTCGAAGTCTTAATGGCAAAATCGAACGTCGAATTTTTGTCATTTCAATCATGCATTCTGTACTTTCGATTTCAATAACGATTCGACACCAAATTGCAATAAATTCATCCTTCTTAACAGTAACTTTTCCAAATTCTGGATCATAATAGGTAATCTTTTTTGGTGTAATCTTTTTAACTACAACCACATGATTGTTCCTTATTAATGTTAAAGATGGAACTTTTAGTTGTTCATAGTAGGAATCATCACAACTATAAGATGATAAAAGCATGCCGTGTCGCCCTGCTTCTTTAACAATGTCCGTGACTGTGAACTTATCTTTTTTTAGAATTTTGGTCATGTAAAGATACGATTTGTCTTTTCTTTCGTGAGCCATTAACATCTTCAAACTTGTGAAGCCACAGTCATGGTCATTTCCCTGAAAAATAAAGTATTTCATAAAAATCCTCCTACTAGATATAACAGGGGAATTTGGCAATTTCGCTGAAACGACATAAAAAAAGAACCCTAATGGGTTCTTTAAAATTTTACATCTTTTTAATAAGCTTTACGGCGAGCCATCTCGGATTTCATTTTTCTCTTCAATCCTTTTTTGAGATAGAACTCTCTTTTACGTGCTTCAAGAAGAACGCCTGATTTGTTGACTTGTCTTTTAAAGCGACGAAGAGCTTCGTCTAATTGTTCATTTTCACGAACGACAATTTTTGGCATATTTTTTTCACTTCCTTTCGTACGTAACGGCAGTAATTATATTACTCGCCTTTAACAATTGCAACCCCACATGATGCGCCAATGCGGCTTGCGCCTGCATCAATCATAGATTGAGCTTCTTCTTTGGAATGAATTCCACCAGAAGCTTTGACACCAATATTTGGCCCAACTGCTTTTCTCATTAATTCAACTGCATGTGTAGTTGCTCCACCTTTTGAGAATCCAGTGGATGTTTTAACATAGTCTGCACCACCGCGGACACAAGCTTTTGAGCATTCGACGATTTCATCGTCAGTTAATAAACAAGTTTCAAGAATTACTTTGAGTAAAACTTTCTTGCATGCTTTCTTAACGAGTCTAACTTCTTTTTCAATGTAATCATAGTTATGCTCTTTAGCCATTGAGTCATTTAAGACCATATCGACTTCAGTAGCACCTGCTTTGATTGCAAGTTTAGCTTCGTAAGCTTTGCTTTCTGGTAATGTAGCACCTAATGGGAAACCAACGACTGTACAAACTTTGACATCACTGCCTTTTAATTCTTTAGCAGCAACTGGGACAAAGCCTGGGTTAACGCATACTGATGCAAAATGAAATTCTTTTGCTTCTTCACATAATTTAACAATTGCTTCTGTTGAAGCGTCTTGTTTTAGAAGAGTGTGATCAATCATCTTTGCGATTTCCATACGTTTCTCCTAAATAAATAATCTATTATTTATCTTCTTTTTCTGCCTTTTGTGCGACAACAGCTTTACCATTGTAATAACCGCATTTTGGGCAAACATTGTGTGATTTAATCATTGCACCACAGTTTGGGCATTTGACTAATCCTTTAACTGCAAGTTTGAAGTGTGTTCTTCTTAATCTTTTGCTGTTTTTGATGTTCTTCTTTGTGGGACTGCCATTTTGAGATCCTCCTTAAATAACCGAGAAAGATTATACGTTAATATTTATATTATTCAATAAAAATCCATACTATGTACAAAATTTAATCGAATTAGTTAGATTTTATCGAACTTTTATTTTGTAAATTTCTCCAATGAATTTATCAGGTAAATCAGCTTCTAATTTAATGTAATTGGATGTAAATCCTGATAATAAACCAGTTGTTTTGTTTCTTTCTTCTAGAATAACTTCAAGGTCTTGACCTTTGAATTTTTCAATATAAGATTTTTGTAGTTTTTCTGATAGCTCTATAAGAGATGAAACTCTTTCACTTTTAATTTCAGGTTTAACTTGATTAGGCATTGAGTAGGCTTTAGTTCCTTCTCTTGCTGAGAATGGGAAAACGTGTAATTCAGCAAAATTAACTTCTTTAATAAAATTATATGTCTCCTCAAATTCTTCTTTTGTTTCGCCTGGGAAACCAACAATTACATCGGTTGTAATTGCAATATTTGGACGAACTTCTCTAATCATATTAACTTTGTTAATAAAATCATTAACATTATACTTTCTAGACATACGTTTCAAAACTGATGGAGAGCCACTTTGTAAAGGCATATGTAAATGATCTGCAATTTGTGGATACTTCTTTAATAAAGAAATAAACTTAGCATCAATCTCACTTTCTTCAATTGATGAAATGCGTAATCTATAAAGTCCTGGAATGTTACAAATTTCTTCAACTAAATCTGAAAAAGAACATTCCTTATTATCCAATCCATAGTGAGCTGTATGAATGCCAGTTAAGACAATTTCTTTGAAACCATGTTTTACAAGCTCTGTAATTTCTTCAATTACTTCAGTTTTTGGTCTAGAACGAGCTACACCACGAGTGTATGGAATTGTGCAATAGGAGCAGAAATTATTACACCCATCTTCTACCTTAACATAAGCTCTAGTCGATTTTGGAATAGCAATTGTACCAAAAGTTTCATATTTAAATTCTCTTGGGTTATTCCCGATTGATATTATTTGTTTCTTTTCCTTAAGGAAAAGGTTTACATATTCAACAATTCTATTCCTATTCGACGTTCCGACTATAATGTCAGCGCCACACTCTTTAGAAATGTAGTCAGCATTCTTTTGTGAATAACAACCCATAACCACCACAATTGCATTTTTATTATTTCTTTTTTCACGACGAATTATTTGACGTGACTTTTGATCAGCAACTGCTGTGACCGAGCAAGTATTAATAACTATGATGTCTGGTTTAGTATTTTCAGTAAAACCATTTTTTAAAAATAACTCTTTAAGAGCGTTTGATTCATAAGAATTAACCTTGCAACCAAGGGAAATAAATTTAAGCATTATTTTCTTTCTAAGTGATTTGAAATTACGCTCAAAGCGTAAAATGATGCTGTTTCAGCACGTAAAATACGTCTGCCTAAGCTAACTGGTTTGTATCCAGCATCAATTGCAATATCAACTTCTTCTCTACTAAAGCCGCCTTCTGGTCCAATGACAATGGCAACTTTTTGTTTATCTTTTATTGAACGGACAATTGAATTAAATGATTCAGTTGATCCACTTTCTTCTTCATAAGCAATCATCTTAACTTGAGCATCTACATCTTTGATGTCATTCATGCTCAAAACACGATACAACATAGGAATTTTGCTTCTTTTAGATTGTTCTGCTGCTTCTTTAAGGATGCGGCGATAACGCTCTAATTTAAGCTCTTTTTCAGCGGGTTTGATTTTAACAATAGTTCTTTCGGTTTGAAGTAGGATAATTTCCCCTACACCAAGTTCAGTAGCTTTTTGAAGTAAGAAATCAAATTTTTCACCTTTAATTAAAGCTGCAATCAAGATAACTTGATTCTTTAGCTCATGATTTTCTTTAATTTGGTTAACGACATCAATTTCAAGCGGTTTAAGTTTATTTACTTGGCAAAGGAAAACTTTTTCATTTGAAACTACTTCAATTTGATCGCCAACTCTGGCTCTCATAACTTTAGTTAAATGAAAAATATCATCGTCTCCAAGTAAAACTTGGTTTGTGATAATTTGTCCAAAATATCTTTGCATTATTTTAAGAACGCTCCATTACTATCGGTAATGTTGTGTTTAACTAAATAACCAATGCCAACGCCAATCATTAACGATTCTAAAACGAAATAGAAAATTAAATATGCAAATGGACTTGACCATGCTAAGAAAAAGATTAATGAGCCAAATCCACCAATGAAAACTAATGAAATACCTAAAGTAATTAATGCTTTTTTGGTTTTGCCTAAATAGAAAAGGTTGGCACCAAAAATTCCAAGAAGTATTACTAATATTGCAGCAATAACTTTGGAATGAAGTTGAAGATTTTCAACGTGTTCAACTTGTCCTATAACCTTAGTTATATCTTGAGTAGAATCATCTGTTCCTTCAAGTGGTTTATAGCCACCACAGAAAGGACAAACTTCTTTGTCTAATCTAGAAATTGATTCGTGACAGTACTTACATTTTGCCATAACGAGAGTAATTATATAATAACTCGAACATATACGCAAAAGAAAAAGGTTCCGAATTAATGAAACCTTTTTAATTTTATTTTTTAATAATTTGTTTTATCAGCGATATTTTTGTATTCGTCGTATAATTTTAGGCAAGCTTTACGATCAAGTTCGACGACCATTTTTTCACGGCCACCATTCTCATTGAATTCATAGAATACTTTATCACGGAAGCCAATGTCTTCTGTGTCAACAATATTACATCCGTAATATACTTTTTCAATATTGGCCCAGAGAATTGCTGCCATACACATTGGGCATGGCTCACCAGTTGTGTATAATTCGCATCCGCTTAAATCGAATGTTCCAAGCTTTTTACAAGCTTTGTGAATTGCCATCATTTCACCATGGCATGTTGGATCGTTGTTTTTAACAACCTCATTGTGACCTTTTCCGATGACTTCACCATCTTTGACAATTACTGCGCCGAATGGTCCGCCATGTCCATGACGAATACCCTTACGAGCTTCGAGAATTGCCATATGCATATATTTGTTCATAAACCTTACCTCGTTTTCTATTTTATCATAGAAAGAACAAAATTAAATTTTTTATTTTAAAAAATAGAAAAAAGACCGATTTCTCGGTCTTATAAATACTTTGTATTTAGCGACTAAACGCCTTTTTAAATTTATCAAAGATTGATTCGTCTTTTCCTTCGCTCTTTTGGTAATCTTCAAGAAGTTTCTTTTGTTCTTTAGTTACCTTTGTTGGAGTTTTGATTTGAATGTGGATATATTCATCACCTGGAGTTCCTTTACGCATATCTTTGATACCACGTCCTTTTAAGCGAAGAATTTGATTTGGTTGAGTTCCTGCTGGGATTTCAACTTCACATTCACCATAGACTGTTGGAACATCAATCTTTTTACCAAGTGTTGCATCAACGAAACTGATTGGAATATCAATGTGAATATCATTACCATCGCGTTTGAAGAATTGATGTGGAATGATAACAATCTCTAAATAGAGATCTCCATTTTCACCACCATTTACACCATGTTCACCTTTACCGCGAATTCTAATTTGTTGTCCTTCATTGATACCTGCTGGGATGTTAACTTCCATATCACGTTTAATATGGTTGTACCCTTTTCCACCACATTTTGGACATTTATCTTTGATAATTTTGCCGGTTCCACCACATTCTGGACATACTTCTTGCGACTCCATCATTCCAAAAATGGAACGTTGTTGAACTCTTACATAGCCTGCGCCATGACAATGTGGACATGTTTGAATATCGCTAGCTGTTTTTGCACCTGTTCCGTTACAATTTTCACATTTTTCGTCATAACTAACTGGGACCAAAACCTTCTTGCCCATGACACAGTCCATAAATGGAACACGAATTCTTTGAAGGGTGTCTTCACCTCTCTGAGGTCCAAAGCTACGTTGTTGACGTCTTGGTCCTCCACCAAAGAATGAGGAGAAAATATCACCTAAATCAACACCGCCAAAACCTTGAGAACCAAAGCCTGCACCACTAAATGGGTTGCCTTGTCCACCAGTTGAGGCACCTTGTTCGAATGCAGCCATACCGAATTGATCATACATTTGACGTTTTTTGTCATCATAAAGTACGTCGTAAGCTTCTTGAACTTCTTTAAATTTCTCTTCTGCACCAGGTTCTTTATTGATATCTGGGTGATACTTTTTTGCAAGTTTACGGTAAGCTGATTTAATCTCATCTTTTGATGATGATTTAGAACAACCTAAGACTTCATAGAAATCTCTTTTTGCCATAATCTCTCCTTTCTTAGAATAAAGCGAGGGGCACTAGGCCCCGTCGCTAGTTTTTTAGTTTTAAGAACTATTAGTTCTTCATTTTTGAGTCAGCATCAACAACATCATCTGCTGTTTGTTGACCTTCTGGTGTTTCTTGAGCGCCTGAAGCGGTCTTACCAGTTTGTGTTTGAGCCATCATTTCTGCAGCTTTTTCAAGTTCAGAAATTCTGGATTTTAAGGTCTCCATATCGTTGTTATCGAGTGCTGTCTTTAACTCATCGCGTAATTTTTGAGTTTGTTCTTTTTGAGCGGCATCAATTGCATCACCTTTTTCTTGAAGAGCTTGATCAATTGAGTTGATGTATTGTTCTGCTTTGTTTTTAAGTTCAACTTCTTCTTTACGCTTTGCATCTGCTTCAGCATTTTCTTCTGCTTCGTGAACCATACGGTCGATATCTTCTTTAGATAAACCATTTGAACCTGAAATTGTGATTTCTTGTTCTTTTTGTGTATCTAAGTCTTTTGCAGATACTTTAACAATACCGTTAACATCGATTGAGAATGTGACTTCAATTCTTGGTTCACCACGTCTTGCTGGTTTAATACCAGTTAATTGGAAGTGACCTAAGAGTTTGTTATCGTGAGCCATTGGTCTTTCACCTTGGTAAACCATGATGTCGACTGCTGGTTGGTTATCTGCTGCTGTTGAGAAGATTTGTGATTTTGTGGTTGGAATTGTTGTATTTCTGTTGATAAGAGGTGTCATAACTCCACCTAAGGTTTCGATACCTAATGTTAATGGAGTTACATCAAGAAGGACAACGTCCTTAAGGTCTCCAGAAACAACACCACCTTGGAGTGCTGCACCGATAGAAACTGCTTCATCTGGGTTAACAGAGAGGTTTGGTTTCTTTCCTGTGAGTTTTTCAACTAATTCTTGAACTGCTGGCATACGAATTGAGCCACCAATTAAGAGAACTTGATCTAAATCAGAAGCTTTGATGCCTGCATCGCTTAATGCACGTCTTACTGGTTCTTCGGTACGAGCAAGTAAGTGTTTGGTCATATCTTGGAATTTAGCTCTTGAAAGAGTTGTTTCGAAGTTGACTGGTCCATTGCTAGACATAGCGATGAATGGAAGTGAGATTGTTGCTGAGAGTGAACTTGAAAGTTCAATCTTTGCTTTTTCTGCTGCATCAAGGAATCTTTGTTCAGCATTTTATCATTAACATCTAAGCCAGTTTCAATCTTAATTTGTGCTTTAATCCAATCTGCGACAACTTTATCCCAGTCATCGCCACCAAGCTTATTATCGCCTGCTGTTGAAATAACTTCGAATGTGCCATCACCGATATCAAGGATAGAAACATCGAATGTTCCACCACCTAGATCGTAAACTAAGATTTTTTCTGATTTATTTGTGTCTAAGCCATAGGCTAAGGCTGCTGCTGTTGGTTCGTTAATAATACGAACGACATCAAGTCCTGCGATTTGACCGGCATCTTTTGTTGCTTGTCTTTGAGCATCGTTGAAGTATGCTGGAACAGTAATAACTGCTTTTTCAATCTTGTGACCAATGTTTTCTTCTGCATATTTCTTCATATAAGCAAGAATTTTTGCAGAGATTTCTTGTGGAGTGTAGTCTTTCTTGGTTGCATTAATATGAACCTTTTCTGCACTGCCCATTTTACGTTTAATAGAAGAAACTGTGTCTGGGTTAGTAACTGCTTGACGTTTTGCAGCGTTACCAACGATTTCTTCACCACTTGCCTTAAAGGCAACAACTGATGGAGTTGTCATGGTTCCTTCTGGGTTTGGGATGACTTTAACTTTACCATCTGCTTGTAAATAGCTGACGACTGAGTTTGTGGTACCAAGGTCGATACCTAAGATAATTTCTTTTGCCATAATTTATTAATCCTCCGATTATGCGTCCAATTTTGGACTTTCTTCTTTATTTTCTGATTTTGGTTCGTCTTTTTTATCTGTGGAGACTACCACAATTGATGGGCGAATGAGATGATCATGAAGTTTGTAACCACAGACATTAACTTTAATAACTCTGTTTGGTTTTCCTTCGTCATAGACCGTTTCAATCGCAGACATTGTATTTGGATCGAATTGATCCCCAACTTTTGGAGATATTTCGGTAACGCCCTCAGCTTCGAGCACACTAACCATGTTTCTGTAAATGAATTCAAATCCTGTTAAGAAATTTTGCATTTCTTGTGATGTTGCCTTACATTGTAAGGCCATATGGAATCCATCGAGAATTGGAAGTAAGTTTTCTACGAATCCCGCTGCACGATATTTGATTGCTTCGCGATGATCTTTTTCGACTGCTTCGCGCAAGTTCTTCATATCAGCATAAGCACGATAATATTCATTCTTCCAGTGTTCTACATCACTAGTGAGCTTTGCTATTTGTTCTTGGGCTTTGTTTTCCTTTTTGGTTTCCTTGTCCATTTCCTTGGCTTTGTTTTCCTTCACGGTTTATCTCCTTTCTTTCGCTGGAATATCTTCTCTCTAACTCGTTAATGAGGTATTCCATTGAAGTGACGACTTTGTCGTAATCCATTCTTTTTGGACCGACGATTGCGATTGAGCCTTCTTTTTGTCCAGGTATTTTAACTTTTGCTGAGATAATTGAGACGTCTTCATCACCAGTTTCTTCTCCACCGATGTGAATTGAGATTTCATTATCTCCGTCTTCCTCTACTTCTCTAAATACTTCTGGAGATTCGAACAATTCAAGTAGTTTGCGAATCTTTTGGGCATCATCTTTGAATTCAGGTTGTTCGAATAAGACATCTTTTCCATAAGCGCTTAAGCGGTCTTTTGCGAATCCTACTAATGCTTCAAGCATAGCTTGGTAAATGACATCATGATCGATTACATAGTCATTTAGTAATGGCTTGATAGCTTTCATCTTAGGAATTAATTCTGAGATTGATGTGCCTTTAAGTCTTTCATTTAATAATTTGACACAACTCTCAACATCGTTAAGCGGAGTCTTTTCATTTATTACGAACGTTTTGTTTTCTACATAACCCTGATCTGTAATAAATACACAAGTCGCGGATGTATCGGATATTGGGATGATTTGAACCGAGACGAGTTTTTCTTGTGTGGCATTTGGCCCGAGTACAATGCTTGCTAATGAAGTCATTTGTGACAAGATCTCACAAGATTCTTTAATTACATCGTCGATTGATTGAATTTTTTCATCCAAGATGCTTTGCATCTGATATTTAAATTCATCTGAGACAGAACGCTCTCTAAGATTTTCAATGTAGTATCTATATCCTTTAGATGAAGGCACACGTCCACTCGATGTGTGTGTTTTTTCTAAGAAGCCTTGTTGCTCTAAGGAATTCATCTCTGCACGGATTGTGGCGCCTGAGTATTCTAGGCCATAATTCTCAATGAGAGTTTTACTACCAACTGGTTCTGCTGTTTTAATAAAGTGTTCAACAATCAACTTTAGAACTCGGTCTCTACGATTCATTTCCTTTCTCCTTTTGGCACTCGTTTTCTTTGAGTGCTAACACCGATAATTATAAGAATAGTTTTGGCACTGTCAAGCATTAAGTGCTAATTTTATGAAAATTAAAAAAATATCCACTAAAGTGGATAAAATTTAGCAATCTTTTAGCACGAGTGCCAATTATATTAATTTTAGAATAACAAAATCCATCAAAAGCAAGCCATCATCATTAAGCTTTACCCTATCAGGAGTTATTACTAATAAGTTTGAAAGCAAAAATTTATTAATTTTGTCTTTAAACATTTCAGCAAAATCTTGGCCAAATTTTTGTTTAAATTCTTCCCTGGAAAAACCTTGCTCCATTCTGAAGTTTGTAATTAAGTAATATTCGAGACTGTCTTTATTTGAAACTTTTTCTGATTCCTTAACAAAGTTATGTTTATTGTATTCGGTTAAACTTTTTGTGTTCGTGTATCTATTCCCACTTACAAAACCAGATGCTCCAAGTCCACATCCATAATATTCTCTATTTTTCCAATACGTCATATTATGACGTGAATACTTCTTATTACGAGCAAAATTAGATATCTCATATCTCTCGTAACCGTTTTTACGAAGAGTTTTTAAGATAATTTCATAGAATCTTCTAGAAGCGCCTTCACTTTGTTCTTTAACACCTTGGGAATAAAAAATTGAGCCTTTTTCAACAATTAAGGAGTAGATCGAAATGTGATCAATGTCTAATTCAATGAAATTCTTCAAATCTTTTTTGAGCTGTCTTGCACTTTGGTGTTTAAAGCCGTATATAAGGTCGATATTTATATTGTCGAATCCTTGAGCCTTGGCTAAAGAAACAACTCTTCTAACGTCCTCAAAACTATGATTTCGGCCTATTTCTTTAAGAAGCTTATCGTTTGTTGATTGAACTCCGATTGAAATTCTATTAACTCCGCACTTTTTCATGATCGAAAGTTTAGACTCAGTTAGATTCTCAACATTTGCTTCCACTGTAAATTCGTAATCATCTTCAAGGTATTGTGTTGCAAAAGAAAGAATTCTTTCAAAACCTTCATCGCTTAAAGAAGTTGGAGTTCCACCACCAAAATACAATGTTTTAACTCTGTTAATATGGTAATGTTCAATCTCTGTAATGAGTGAATCTAAGTATTCTTTTTCGTATTTTTCAAAATAAAAAAGTTTTGTGAAATCACAATACTTACATATGTGGTCACAAAACGGAATGTGAATGTATAAAGACTCAGGTTTATTTGTCATCTTCAGCTTCGTGCTTGGCTGCTTCATCCATTTGTTTTTGAGTTTCTTCATCAACTGGAACAAGAATACGGTCAAGTTCAGCTCTAGCTGCTTCTTCCTCAGTCATTTCTTCTTTTTTAATTTGAAGTGGTTTTACTTTACGTTTAACCAAAATAACGGCTAAAACGATTAAACCGAAAAATGCTAATAAAATTAGAACAATAGCCCAAGGTGGGAAATTAGCTGATGATGCAAATGTAACGTAATTCATAATGTACTCCTAGTTTACTCTTTATCAATTGGTGTGTAAACAAACTTATTCTTAATTTGTTCACGTCTATAATAACCTCGCAAAGCGAGATTATCCATTGAAGTACGTGCTGTTTCGTAAACACATCCTTCAAATTTCTTGTATTCTTGAATTGTGTAGAACCTTCCTTTTGTACAATGTCTCACATAAAAGTGAGCTTGTCCTTTTTTGATGTATGGATCTGATTGTAATATATCAAGTTCCATGCTCTTTAGTTCTTTTTCCGATAAATCGGAAGTTTGTTTTAATTCAACTTTTCTAGCTGGCTCAAGATGCACCGCTGGAGCAGGCACTGGATTATGAACAGGTGCTGGTACAGGCTTTGGTACAGGTGCTGGTTGCACAACAGGTTGAGGCACAGGTGCTGGTTTTGGCTCTGGTTTATCAAAGATAGGCTTTTCTGGAATAAATCCAAACTCCTCTTTAAATTTCTTTTCGTTATCACCAGCATTAACTGTATTTTCTAATGCCTTAGCATTAACTTGAATAATTCTATCAATTATGGTGTTGAAGCTTGTTTTAATAACTTCGCCGCCACGCAAGAACATGTATGTGAAATCGTGTGATTTTTGAATTTCACGAGAAATTTCATCAAATAATTGGTTGTTCAATAATATTGATTCGATTGGAACATAAACTGCTGCAGATGATAAACCTGAATGAGCAAGAATAGATTTTGCAATTAACATGCCAATTTCTAAGTTAAGATCATCAAATGGTTTAATATAATTAACCATGTAAATAACGCCCATTAGTTTTATTAATAATGGTTGTCCATCATCATTAGCAAAGCTAATTAAATCACTCATCATATTCTCAATGAGTTCAAATTGAACACCATTGTTATATTCTGCACCAATTAAATATCTGGCAGATGCTGGATTTTTATCAGACATTCTATAGAATGAAGTTAATTCTTCTTCACCTCTTAAGATAGATAAATACTTTCCAAGGAAAGAATCATCGAATTGCTCATATGGAACTCTGGAAAGTTCTTCTAATGCGTTGTAATAATTTACAACGACTTTATATGTTTCATCATAGCATTGATGTTCCATGATGTTTTGAATCGTTATTTCTGAGACATCAATTTTGTTTAATTTAGCAACGCACATTAGTGCGGTTTTAATCATGTTGTGGGTTAAAGTATATTTTGCAATTTTGCCAGCATTAAGTTTTTCAAAAGCGTTAATACAAGTATTAATGCGCTCTGAAATTTCTCCATACATAGCAATAACCTTTTGGGTTTGTGTAAGTGTGAAATGGAATTTTGCATTATCAACGATTGGAAGCTCAACTGATTTCTCTCTTCTATAAAGAAGATTTTCTCTCCAGATTTGATCAATTAAGTTTGTTCCAAGCGCATCAGCGATTTCTTTGCGTGTTAAATATTGCTCGTTCGTGAATTTGTTTACTAAATCTGATCCTGCCATAGCTCTAACCTCTACAACGTTGATTTTACACTATTCAAATACTTATGTAAATAAAAACTACTAAATTTTTACTAAAAATCTATCAATCCTCATCTATTGAGAGAACTGTCATGAATGCTTCTTGTGGCACTTCAACAGAGCCAATTGCTTTCATTCTCTTCTTACCTTCTTTTTGTTTTTCAAGAAGTTTCTTCTTGCGGCTAATATCACCGCCATAACATTTTGCCAAGACATCTTTACGCACAGCCTTAATGTCTGCACGTGCAATAATTTTGCCATTTATGGCAGCCTGTACTGGAACCTCGAATTGTTGACGAGGAATGATTTCTTTAAGCTTGCGTACAACTACAGATCCACGTTCATAGGCGCTACCTTTGTAGACAATGATGCTTAAAGCATCAATAACGTCACCATTAAGAAGAATATCCATCTTAGAAAGATTTCCTACTTTGTAGTCACTATATTCATAATCGAATGATGCATAACCTTTAGTAAATGATTTTAGCTTATCAAAGAAATTGTAAACAATTTCTGCTAAAGGAAGTTCATAAGTTGCAATCATTCTAGTGTCATCAAAATATTCAAGGTTCAAATAAATACCTCTTCTATTTTGACAAAGATCCATAACTGCACCAACATACTCCTTTGGAGTCATTATTTGTGCTTTAACGTATGGCTCTTGAATTTCTTTAATTGTTGTCAAGTCTGGAAGCTTGCTTGGATTATCAAGCGCGAGCATTGTGCCATCGCTCTTGTATACGTGATAAATAACGCTAGGTGCGGTAAGAATTAAATCGAGTCCATATTCTCTTTCTAAACGTTCTTGGACTACGTCCATATGAAGCAATCCAAGGAAACCACATCTAAAACCAAAGCCTAAGGCTTGAGATGTTTCTGGCTCGAATACTAAGGATGCATCGTTTAGAGTTAGTTTCTCTAAAGCATCTTTAAGATCTAAATATTTTTTAGAATCTACTGGGTATAAACCACAGTAGACCATTGGGTTCATCTTTCTATAACCTGGTAAAGCTTCTTTAGCTGGATTATCTAGTAAAGTCACTGTTTCACCAGGATGGACATCTCTGATGTCTTTAATTTGAGCAGCGATATATCCGACTTCACCTGCGCATAATTCATCGGTCTTAATTTCTTTTGGATTTCTGATTCCGACTTCAGTAACAAGGTAATTCTTGTTAGCGGCCATTAAATGAATCGTGTCACCAACTTTAACTTTGCCTTCTTTAACGCGAACCATAATAATGACGCCTCTATAAGAGTCGTAATATGAATCGAAAATTAAAGCTTGAAGAGGATTATTATCATCACCTAAAGGTGCTGGGATATAATTTACTACTGCTTCAAGAACATCTCCGACATTAAGTCCTGTCTTCGCGGATACTAGGCACGCATTGTCTGCAGGAATGCCTATACGCTCCTCGATTTCGCGCTTAGCCATATCAGGCATTGCGGAAGGTAAATCAATCTTATTGATTACTGGAACAATTTCAAGGTTATTGTCGACTGCTAAATAAACGTTTGCAAGTGTTTGAGCTTCAACTCCTTGAGTTGCATCTACAACTAAAAGACAGCCTTCACATGCTGCGAGCGAACGTGATACTTCGTATGAAAAGTCAACATGCCCCGGAGTATCAATAAGATTGAATAAATAATCTTCTCCATTTTTAGCATGGTACTTTAAAGTAACAGCATTAAGTTTAATGGTAATGCCTCTTTCTCTTTCAAGATCCATGGAATCCAGGAATTGTTCTTTCATTTCCCTTTGGGAAACTGTTTCAGTCAATTCCAAAATTCTATCGGCCAAGGTAGATTTACCATGGTCAATATGAGCAATGATTGAGAAGTTACGAATGTGTTTCTTGTCGTAATGCATACTTTAAAATATTATTTTACTTTCCAAAAGTTTTCAACATGATTTTTTACATCTTCTTTAGAAGTAACAACCTCATAGTTGGAATAAATGTTTTTAAATAAGTCATGATAGGTTTCAGTTAAATAACGGTCGTCAATTAGCAAAGCTACACCCCTATCAGATTCACTTCTTATGACACGACCAACTGCCTGCATGACTTTGTTCATGCCTGGAGCTACATAGGCGTAATCATATCCGTTATTTTCAACACTGTTGAAATAATTACGGATTAAGTCTCTTTCGTAACAAAGTTGAGGAAGTCCAACGCCCACTACGCAAACGCCAATAATACGCTCGCCTACAAGGTCGATTCCTTCACCAAATGCACCACCAACTACTGCTAGACCTATGGTTGTCTTAGTTGGCTTATCAACAAAGCAAGTTAAGAATTGTTCTTTTTCAATTTCGCTCATGTCCTTTTCTTGGACAATTAAATCGAAATCCTCATCTTTAAGATAAGGAACAAGACTTTCTAAATACTCATAACTTGGAACATATACAAAGTAGTTTCCAAGTTTTCCGTGAACAAGTTCACGAATGTATTCGCTGACTTCCTTTATGGTGTCAGCGCGATTTTTGTATCTAATCGACACCTTAGGTGCCACCATTAATCTAAGGTTTTCCTTTGGAAATGGCGATTCCAAGAATAAAACTGGGTCAGTTTTTTCTCCACCAATCATGTCAATGTAGTAATCAGATGGAGAAAGTGTTGCTGAAAAGATAACTTTTCCTTTCACTTGATCTAGTGTTCTTTTCAAATGTTCTCTAGGGTCGATGCAATAAAGATTAACTTTTACATCTTTATCTCTTTTAGAGACATATAATGAGAATGTTTCATCATAGAAATCTAAAAGTTTTATAAACTTATTGAGGTCAAAATAGAAATCAGTAAACTCGTCTGTCACCACTGTATGATGATTTTTGTTAACATCACTGGCTGCAAGCAAATATGCTTGGATTGCGTTTAACTGGGTTTTATTTAACATGTCAATTTTATGGTCGCCATTTGGAAGATCTTCATATTCAGCGAATAACTTTGTTATTCTCTTCATAGCATTCTTAATCTTTTTGTGTTCAAAATGACGGAGTGATTTTTTAACCTGTTTATATTTGAACGAATCAAATGACGCGCTATACATGCTTCGGCCGCGTTCCACCAAATTGTGCGCCTCATCCACAAGCACCAGCATGTTTGATGCATCGGTATCGAAATATCTCTTCAAATAGACCATTGGATCAAAGAAATAATTGTAGTCGCAAATAATCACATCAACATAAAGTGATAAATCTAGCGATAATTCGAATGGACAAACAGCGTAATGTTTTGCTATTTCCACCACATCATCTGTTGAGAATAATTTGTACTTTGAAATTGACTCTTTTATGATGTCTTTTATCTTTGAGTAATAGCCCTTTGCAAATGGGCATTCATCAGGATTACAGGCTTTGCCTGGGCATAAGCAAACTTTGTCTTTTGCCATGATTGAAATTCCTGATGCTTGAAGACCTTTTTCCACCATCAATTTCGTGGCATTAAAAGCCATTTCTTTACCTGAATTTTTCGCAGTCAAATAGAAGATTTTTTCGTTGTCACCAGATGCAAAAGATTTTACAAAAGGATAAAGCGTAGAAATGGTCTTTCCAATTCCGGTTGGAGCTTCTGCAAAAAGTATTCCGCCATTTTGAGCAATTCCATAAGCGTACTTTGCAAGCTTTTTCTGACCACTTCTAAAAGAAGGATATGGAAAAGCTAAGTCTTTAGCAGACTCATTTCTTGCTACTGTTCTATCATAAATAATCTGGAAAAATGTTGTGTATTCATCAAGCAACTTGTAAATGTCTTTTTCGAGTTCGCTTGTAAGATATGAAAAATTCTTAATCATTGTCGACTTATCAAGTTGATTGATGTAAGTCAAACGCACGCCAATGTGATCAAGTTTTTGTTCTCTTGCGTACATTAATGCATAGCATTTAGCCTGTCCAAGGTGCCATTCGTATTGTTCGTTATAGAATTCTTCTAAATCTGAAATTGTTGATTTAATTTCATCAATAATAACTTCATCGTCGTTAACAATAATTCCATCAGCTCTACCTTCTAATGTAACTATAAAGTCGTTAACTTTAAAAGTATCTTTGAGTAAATACTCTGAAATATAGTTCTTTCCTTGACGCGATTGATACATTGCATGAATCAAGGTTCCTTCATTCATTGTTGTGGCATTATATACGCGGTTATCTATGTCGCCAGCGCGTAATAAAAAATCAACAAGTTGATGAACAGATAAAGTCAAAACTTTCTTCATAATAACTATTATATCAAAAAAGACTATCAAAAGATAGTCTTTATTTGAGAATTATTCCATTTAGATGTTTTGAGCCATTTGCGAAGCTCTTGCCATCCATCTTTTTCTTGCCTGATAATTGGACTTCTAGAAGCTCAATTACAGCATCTTTTAATTTAAGATAAACACTCTTATTTACTAGTAATGAACCGACCGGTCCATCAACTTTTTGATCGGAGATTTTTGCTTTTAAGATTTTAAATTTTAAATCATTGAGAATTAAGTATCCACCAGGTTCCTCTGACATACCCCTAACATAGTTAACAAATGTTTTTGCATCGTAATCTAGGCTAAGTTTCTCGGTCTCTGGAAGAATCTTATCTGCAAATGTAACTTTGCTTTCATCTTGCTCTTCTCCAATAAGCTTTCCTTCAATATAAACTGGAAGGAATTTTTTAGTAACTTCAATTGCACATTTTACAATCTTTTCACATAATGAAGTATAGTTATCTTCTGGAAGGATTTCACATGATTCAACCCCGTACATTTTACCAGCGTCCATCTTATCAACCATTTCCATAAGTGTTACACCTGTGTAAGTTTCACCACACATGATTGCGCGTTGAATTGGCGCTGCACCACGATATTTTGGAAGGATTGAACCATGAAGATTAAGTGCTCCCATTGGTGGAATATCAAGCAAGCCTTGTGGGACGATTTGGCCATAGGCCATTGTGAGAATTAAGTCTGGTTTTAAATCTTTAACAAATTCGTAGTCTAATCTAATCTTGTGAGGTTGATAAACTGGAATGTTATGTTGCTTTGCAACTACCTTGGTTGGAACTTCAGTTAAAATAGCTTTTCTTCCAACTGGTCTATCCTCTTGAGCAATAACTGCGACAATATTAAAACCTTCTTGAATTAATGCTTCAAGAACTTGGGCTGACATTTCTGGTGTGCCCATATAAACAATTCTGGTCTCACTTACGCTTTTCATGGCTACTATTATAAAAGTAACGCGAATGATTTACAATCATAATGATATTTTGCAAAAAATGTTTGTTAATATTGATTAAGTTTGATAAACTTATG
>JAGHUR010000014.1 GCA_018064745.1 Candidatus Fiminaster equi | reverse complement strand
TTGAAAATCTTTGATTGTTCTTGTAGAATAATCGCACTGCCCAAGTGGTGAAATTGGTAGACGCAATGGACTCAAAATCCATCGGAGCGATCCATGCCGGTTCGAGTCCGGCCTTGGGCACCATCTAACTAATTATGACTAGAAAAGAACTAGCAATGAAATATTTTGAAGAAGGATACAACTGCTCACAAGCGGTTGTTTTAGCATTTGCTGATTTAATTCCTAATTCAAATGAACTAGTTAAGATTGCAGCACCATTTGGTGGTGGAATGGCTAGAATGAGAGAAACTTGTGGTGCAGTTAGCGGAATGGTTTTGGTTGTGGGCAGTTTATATGGTTATTCAACACCGGAAACTGGAGACAAAAAACTCGAATTATACGCAATGACCCAGCCTCTTTTAAAGAAATTTGAAGAAAAATATGGTTCTTTAACGTGCCGTGTTTTAAGAGGTTTAATGCAAGTTCATGATGATCCAACGCCAACGAAAAGAGATACAAATTTCTACAAAACGCGTCCTTGCAAGGAACTTGTAGGTGGGGCTGCAGAAATATTAGATGAATTCATTTCTAGCAAGAAAAATTAAATAGTAGTTGAATATTTCAACTCAATATCATATTATATTACTCGCCCTTTGCCGTCGTAGCTCAGTCGGTAGAGCAACTGTCTCGTAATCAGTAGGTCGGGAGTTCGATTCTCTCCGACGGCACCACGAAATACCAGCTTTGGATGTTTAGCTCAGCTGGGAGAGCATCTGTTTGACGTACAGAAGGTCATAGGTTCGAGCCCTATAGCATCCACCATTTAGAAAATTAACTCCTTAATTGGAGTTTTTTCTTTGAAAAGTATATAATTAATATCGCGCACCGATAGTTCAGTGGTAGAACATCAGCTTCCCAAGCTGACTATGCGGGTTCGATTCCCGTTCGGTGCTCCATGTCGTTAAGGAGAAAATACTATGGAAAAAGACATCAAATTTGAGGAAATTCCTGCTAAGAAAGTTTCCATTAAAAAAGTACAAGAAAAGCTTACTAAATTTACAAATGATTTAGAGAATGCTAAAGATTTCAAAACTGCATATAAAGCAGTTCGCGATTTAGAAAACTATATGGATAAGTTTGAAAATAACGCAACAGTTATTTCAATTCGTTATACATTAAATTCAAATGATAAAGAAATTGCAAAGCTTCAAGACCAAATGGATGAGATTTCTCCATTAGTATCAAATTTAATAAATAAGTTTAATAAGGTATTAGTTAAACACCCATGCCGTAAGGAATTAGAAGAAAAATTAACACCTTATTATTTCCAAATGATTGATAACTCACTTAAATCATTCGATGAAAAGATTATTCCTGAGTTAATCGAGATTAATAAACTTTCATCTCAATACGATAAGGTTTTAGGTAGTGCAGAAATTCCATTTAGAGGTGAAATATATAATATTTCTCAAATGGGAAAATTCACTAAGTCAAAAGATAGAGGCGAAAGACGTGAAGCATCAATTGCTACTGATAAGTGGTTTGGTGATCATGAAAAAGAAATTGGCGATATTTATGGTAAGTTAGTTGAATTACGTGATACTGCTGCTAAAAAATTAGGCTTTAAAAACTTTATTGAATTGGGTTATTTATCACTTGGAAGAGTCGATTACGATGCCCGTATGGTAGCTAATTACCGTAAACAAATTGCTGACGAGGTAGTTCCAGTATGTCAAAAACTTTATAAAGATCAAGCTGCACGTATTGGCATTCCTTTCAATAAAATGTATTCATACGATTACAACTTATCATTCTTAAGTGGCAACCCGACACCTATTGGCGATCCGGACTATTTAGTGAAGATGGGACGCAAAATGTATGGAGACATGTCAAAAGAAACAGGCGATTTCTTCCAGTTCATGATGGATAGACACCTTCTTGATTTAGTTGCAAGACCTGGAAAACAACCTGGTGGATACATGACATTCCTTCCAGTTCAAAAATACCCATTTATTTTCTCTAATTTCAACGGAACAGATGGGGACGTTAACGTTTTAACACATGAATTTGGACATGCATTCCAAGGTTATTTATCCAGAAATATTAAACCTGGAGATTTCCGTTCTCCAACATTAGAGAGCTGTGAAATTCACTCAATGTCTATGGAATTCTTTGCATGGCCATGGATGGACTTATTCTTTGGTAAGGATGATGAAAAATATCGTTATTCACACTTAACTGATGCTATCGAATTTCTTCCATATGGTATTACTATTGATGAGTTCCAACACTGGGTTTATGAACACCCACACGCCACTCACGAAGAAAGATGTGCTGCATATCAAGAAATTGAAAGAAGATACACACCACACAAGAAATATGATCCAGAAATGAAAACAATGGGTCATGGTGGATGGTGGATGAGACAACATCACATTTTTGGAACCCCATTCTATTACATTGATTACACATTAGCTCAAGTCTGTGCTTTCCAATTCTTAGTCGAAATGACAAGAAACCGCGAAAGAGCATGGAAAAAATACGTTAAATTATGTAAGACAGGTGGTAAATATCCATTCGTTACATTACTTGCTAAGAATCATTTACGTAATCCATTTGAAGACGGAAATATTCATAAGGTAATGGTGCCTTTAAGAAAAATTCTTAAAAGCTTCGATTTAACAAAAATCAAATAAGATAAGGCCTAAAGGCCTTTTCTTTTTACAAATAATTTTCAATATAGAATAATTTATTTTCCAAATAATATTTGCTATAATATTGAGCGCAAAATCGAAGACGAAAGAAGGGCACAATATGTACGATCCAGTTAATAATATCTTCAATGTCAAATCCCCAATTCTTTGGGTTGATTTTTGTTTCTCAATTTTATTGATAGCTTTATTGAGTTTTGTTTTATACAAAATCCACAATTCTAAGAAAAGTTTAATTGCTGTTATTGCTATTTCATTAGTCACACTTATTTCATGGTTCTTTGGATTGAAATTTGTGTGGGCAATTTCATTGCTTCTATTAATTTCCTTAGGAACTATTACTGCGGTTCATAATCAAAATGAATTCAGAGATATTATTGGTACATTTAAGAAGAAAAGAAAAAATGAAACTGAAAAGGTTTATGACAGACACGCTGTTTGCCAAAAGATCTCTGTTGCAGTTGAAACATTATCTAGAACTAAAACTGGTGCATTAATTACATTTGAAAAAGGTATGAAGCTAAATGATGTTGTTAAAACGGGCACTATGCTTCATGCTCCAATTACACCAGAATTATTAGTTACAATATTCTATCCTGGTACAAGATTACATGATGGTGCTGTCGTTATTCGTCGTGATGAAATTCTTGCCGCATCTGTTTACTATACACCAACTACAAGACCATTAACTGGTAAGTTTGGCTCACGTCATAGAGCCGGTATTGGTATTTCTGAAATAACAGATGCTGTTACTGTTATTGTTTCTGAAGAAACAGGCCGTATTTCAATAACATATAAAGGTGAGTTAATTCCAGTTCAACAAGATAACCTTTTAAGAACTCTTGAAGATTACCTTATTAACGAACCTGATGAAGGCTCAGAGGAAGAAGAGGCTAAATAATATGCCAAAATATTTTGGTACAGACGGCGTTCGTGGTGTTGCTGGTGAATTTATTACCGAAACACTTGCCTATAAAATTGGCCGTTATATTGGTCAATATCCGAATAGTCGCAAAAATAAAATATTAATTGCAAGAGATACGCGTATCTCTGGTCAATCTTTAGCAGAATCCGTTGGTGCCGGCGCTGTTGCATCTGGATCAGATGTTTATAACATCGGTGTTTCAACAACACCATCTGTTTCTTATTTAGTAAGAAAAAATAAGTTTGATTATGGTGTTATGATTTCAGCATCACACAACCCATATTATGATAACGGAATTAAAATTTTCAACGCTGAAGGTGAAAAACTTGAAGCAAGTATTGAAGAATTAATTGAAGCTTATATTGATTCTCCTGTCGATAATTTACCAATGATGAAAAATCAAAACATTGGTCGTTATTGTCCAGTAGATGATTTAATTCCAAGTTATATTGATTTCATTTGCTCAAAAGCCAGTCCAAAACTTAAAGGAATGAAGGTCTTTATTGACTGTTCAAATGGCTCAGCAAGCGCAATAGCCCCTATCGTTTTAAAGAAATTGGGCATAGAAGCTACCTTTGTTGCAAATAAGCCAAACGGCATCAATATTAATGACCGTTGTGGATCTACAAAGATTGCACATAACTCTGAAGCAGTTGCTAAAGGAAACTATGATGTAGCATTCGCATTTGATGGTGATGCTGATAGATGTTTAGCAATGTCAAATGACGGAAAAGTGGTGGATGGTGATGCATTAATCTACCTTAACGCCATTTATCTTAAAAAACTTGGCAAGCTTAATGACAATGTCGTTGTTATTACAGTTATGTCAAATTTAGGCTTGAAGAAAGCTTTAGCTGCCAATGATATTTCAATTCATGAAACTAAGGTTGGCGATAAGTATGTTCAAACTGATATGAAAGAAAATAAATTATCAATTGGTGGTGAGCAATCAGGTCACATTATCTTCTTAGAAGATTTAAATACCGGTGATGGTTTATTAACTATGGTTCACACCCTTAATGTTCTTGCAGAAGAAGGAAAATCTTTACAAGAGCTTATTAAGGATTTAAAAATATATCCTCAAAGCTTAGTAAATGTAAGAGTTGTAAACAAAGAAGCAACCCTTTCACATCAAGGCTTTAAGGACAAAATTGCTGAAATTGAAAAATCTCTTGAAGGCAATGGCAGAATTCTCGTAAGAGCTTCTGGTACAGAACCTCTCATTAGAGTTATGTGTGAAGCAGCAACCCAAGAACAATGTGATTTTATCACATCTGTACTTGAAAAATTCGTGGAAGATATTCAATAAATATGGAATTCCAAGAGTTTTATGATTTTGTTGTAAAAGTTCATTCAATCGCAAAGATTGGATTAACTTATTCAACAGATCCTTATGCAATTGATAACTATAAGGAGCTTAACGAACTTTCAAAAAACATGCTTGAGAACTTTATGAATGTAAAGTTTGATAAGCCATCAATGTTTACAAAGGAAGTTTATCCAACTCCAAACATTTCAGTTAGAACTGTAATTGCTAAGGATAATAAGATTCTTCTTGTCCGCGAAGCAAACTCTGGACTTTGGTCATTACCTGGTGGATGGTGTGATTTATATGACGCCCCATCAAAGGCTGCATTCAATGAAGTTAGCCAAGAAGCAGGAGTGGAACCAAAAATAGTTAGACTTATTGGCGTTCTCGAGAGAACTCCTCATAAATCTAACCAAAACGTTCCAGAATACCTTCTAGTGTTCGAAGGTGATATCGATCACAAAGCATTTCACGAACATTGTCATGAGACATTAGACGTGAAATTCTTCGACATGGATAATCTTCCAGACATGTCAAAGAAATTATCAATGGAAGAAATTCAAAGAATTTTTGATGCATATAGAAAAGGAACAGTCATATTTGACTAATAGGAGGAAAATAGTATGCCAACACCACACAATGAAGCTAAAAAAGGCGAGATCGCAAAGGTTGTTTTAATGCCTGGTGATCCAAACCGTGCAAAATGGATTGCTGATAACTTCTTACATGATGTTAAGTTAGTTAACCAAGTTAGAGGACAATTCTGTTTTACAGGTTTAACAAAAAACAACAAACGTATTTCAGTTATGTCATCCGGAATGGGCCATCCATCAATTGGCATCTATTCTCATGAGTTATTCGCTGAATATGATGTCGATTTAATTATTCGTGTTGGAACCTGTGGTTCCTATCAACCAAACATTGATTTTTTCGATGTATTAATTGGTGAACAAATTATGACTGACTCCAACTATGGTGCTCAATTAGGATATGATTGCCACTACGAACCAAAAGCAGATGCATCAATTGTTGCAGCAGCTAAAGAAGTTCTCGAAAGAAAAGGTTATCCATATCATTCAGGAAAAGTTTTTGCTGCAGATGTTTTCTATGATTTCAAAAAAGATATTTGGAAAGAATATGCAGCAAGAGGTGCAATGGCTGTAGAAATGGAGTCTTTTGCCCTTTATATTAACGCTGCTTACTTGGGCAAAAAAGCATTAACAATGTTGACAGTAACCGACCACTTCTTAAAAGAGGGTCGTTTAACACCAGAACAAAGACAAACTGGTCTTAAAAATATGATTGAATCAGCTATTGAATTAGCAGAAAAATACGCATAAAAATGGGTTTATTATTTGCTTTGATTTTATTGCTAGTTTTAGCAGTTGTATTTTTCATAACATATCCTATTTTAAGCAGGAAAATTATTACAAAAAAATATGACGTTTTTTGTGCTAAAAAAATCAAAACAATTTCAACCAAAAATGGCTATAAATTTTTGACCGATTTAAGCCTCTCATCTTTTAACAAATTAGAACTCGGAATTGACCACATAATTTTTGGTAAAAAATACATCTATATTTTGACCAATTATATGTTTGATGGAGATATAAAAGGAGCCTCAGATAACAACTCTTGGATTCTTAAAAAAAGCCATAATCAAGGCTCTGAATATATTGATAACATTTCTTTACAGTTATCCGAGAAAAGAGGGGTATTTTCATCAAAAATCGCTGCAAATCCTGAATTAATTATCCCAGTAGCCATAGTTAACAATAACTGCGAAATTAGAGTGGAAGGCATTAACAATAATTCAACTTTTGTTATACATTATTCTTCTCTTAAAAAACTTATTAAAAAACTAGAATCAAGAGATGTCGCAAATCTTGATGAAGAACAGGTCGAAATTCAGTATCAAAATATCAAGAATGAAAATGAAGAAAAATAGCATTTTAAAACAAGGATTTAAAGAGGCAAAAAATAGATTCATAATTGTGTCTTTGCCGTTAAGCTTTTTTGTGCTCTTAACTATTCTAATGTTCATTATTGGTTTTATTGCTCCAATCACCTTTATTTTTACCATTCCATTTGTTGTCATTCCTTCATTTTTTGCGGTCTCTGCAATTAATACAATCGCGCCTAACAAAAATACACATGAAGGACTTGGATTTTTCATCATGTTTAGGGCTTATTTCACTCAATTATTTAGAGGTGGATATAAAGTAATTATTGGATTTTTAAAATCACTTGCAGTTTTCATTATTTCATCTGCAATATTATCTGCTATTTTAACGACTACAATTCTTAATAAAGACCCACAATTCATTGATTTTCGAAATCAAGTTGCAGTAATGACTGACGCAAACCAAATTGCTGAAGCTTTAACTAACTTTATGAATACAAATGTTACATTCAATAAAATTTCGATAATTATTAATGGTGTTTCTAGTTTCCTTGCTTTCTATATGTTTGCACATCATTTCGCAGTTAATAGTTTTAAATACAACTATAACTTCATTGCTAGCCTTCCTCTTCCAATGCAAGATCTAAACTTAATTCATAAGAATGTTGTTAAGCAGAATAGAAGAGAATTTTATAAAGATTATTATAAAGCTAATTGGCTTCTCGCTATCCTTTTGGTTTTAGGATATGCAGGTGGCTTTTTAATCTCTTATTTCTTTATTAATAATATAGATATGGTCCAGATGTCAGTTATTGGTCTATTTGGTTCATTCATTGTCTTAATGTTATTCGTACCATATTTTTTAAATGCTTCTCAAATAACATTTAGTAAATACAGAAGCAAATATGTTGAAACTTTAATTACTTTAACTAAAGAATCAATCGAAGAATTGAAAAAGACGCAGACTATTACTGAAGAAAAAGAAAAAGAAGTTCTTAAATTAATTGAATCTCAAAAAGAAGAACCTGAAGATAAAGATAAGGAAAATAAATAATAAAAAACCACTCAATCGAGTGGTTTTATTTTCAATAAATGGAGCAGCTGGCGGGAATCGGACCCGTATAGCCACCTTGGCAAGGTGGTGTTCTACCACTGAACTACAGCTGCAAATCAGCGTGATTATTTTATAATAAGTGTTATAATACTTCAAGCGAAATTAAATTTATTATGAAAACTTACGAAGATTTAGCAAATTACATATTCCCAGAAATCAACGAAACTATCGCTGATTTAGAAAAGAAATATCCAGCCAGAAATTTACCAGAAGGTGCAGAAGTTACTAGATTCGCACCATCTCCAACTGGATTTTTACATTTAGGCTCATTATTTACCTCTCTTGTTGCTCACAAAGTTGCAAAAGACACAGGTGGTGTTTTCTATTTAAGGCTTGAAGACACTGACACAAAACGTGAAGTTGAGGGTAGTGGTGATGAACTTGTTCGTCAATTAGCTTACTTTGGTATTGATCCAAAAGAAGGTTATTTAGGTAAAGATGTAGGACCATATGCTCCTTATAAGCAATCTGACCGTGCTTATATTTATAAAGTATGTATTAAGGAATTAATGAAGAAGGGCAGAGCCTATCCATGCTTCTGCAGTGCTGAACAACTTGAAGAAACAAGACAAATTCAAGAAGCAATGAAAATGATTCCTGGATATTATGGTGAATATGCTATCTGCCGTACAAATACTCCAGATGAAGCTATTGCACGTATTGAAGCAGGCGAACCATACGTTATCCGCTTTAAATCAATGGGCAATCACAATAACAAAGTAACATTCCATGATGAAGTTCGTGGTGATATTTCTATTGCTGAAAATGATATGGATATTGTTATTCTTAAATCCGATGGACTTCCAACATACCACTTTGCACATGCTGTTGATGATCATTTTATGCACACAACAACAGTCATTCGTGGTGAAGAATGGATCTCATCAGCCCCTATACATATCGAATTATTTGAGACTTTAGGCTTTAAATTACCTAAGTACGCCCACTTACCAGTTATCATGAAACTTGATAACGGAAATAAACGTAAACTTAGTAAGAGAAAAGACCCAGAAGCATCAGTTTCACACTTTATTGAAGAAGGTTATCCAAGAGAAGCATTACTCGTTTACTTAATGAGTATTGCAAACTCTAATTTTGAAGAATGGACTGCTGAAAATCATTCATACAATCTTGATGAATTTAAGTTCTCATTCGACAAAATGTCATTGGATGGTGTTCTTTTTGACCAAGATAAACTTAATTTCTTCTCAAAAGAGATTATTGCCTTGATGTCCAATGAAGAAGTTTATAAGAGAGCTTATGAATGGGCTGATCCAGTCTTTAAATCAAGACTTGAAGCTTATAAGAAAGAATCTCTTGCTGCTTTAAACATCGAACGCGGTGGAGAAAAAGCAAGAAAAGATTACGCTGCATATAAAGACATCTACCCAATCATTTCCTTATTTTATAAAGAAGATAATGAAAAAGAATTTAATGAAGTTGGATGTCAATTCAAACCAGAAATTCCATCTGATGTAGTTAAAGCAGTGCTAGAAGATTTCAAAAAATCAAACGACTATACATTAGCAAATGATGTCTGGTTTAATACAGTTAAAGAATTAGGCGCTAGACACAACTTTGCAGAAAGTGGTAAAATCTTCAAGCAAAATCCAGGTGTCTATGTCGGACACGTTGGTGATGTTGCTGAAATTATTCGTGTTGCAGTAACATGCAGAAAAAATACTCCTAACCTTCATGATGTCTTAGTAATTCTAGGCAAAGATGAAGTTGATAGAAGAATTGATCGCGCATTAGCATCAATTAAATAAGGCTTTTGCGCCTTTATGGCCCGTTGGAGAAGTGGCTTAACTCATCAGCCTCTCAAGCTGACATTCACGCGTTCGAATCGCGTACGGGTCACCAATATATAAAATTAGAAGGTTATTCCTTCTTTTTTTATCACTTATTGTTATAATGATTATATGAAATTAAAAATGAAGGCGTTATATCTTTGCTCGAACAAAACGGGCGTAAAAAAGTCAGAAAAAAAGACTACCTTTATTTTTAAATCTTTGGAAAATATTTACGAAAATATAACAATCATTAAAACTGAAAATATTGAGGATTTTAAGGAAAATATCCGCAAATCTGTGGGTATTTTTGACATTGTTATCGTTGGTGGCGGAGACGGAACATTAAAAGTAGCGGTTGATGTTTTAATGGAATTTAGCAAGACAGAAAGACCAGTTCTTGGATACCTACCACTAGGCACAGTTAACGATGCCGGTAAAGCGGTTGGAATAAATGGAAGCATTAGAAAAGCTTTGAAGATTTTGGAAAGAAATTCGATTGTTGATGTAGATGTTTGTAAAGTTAACAACGAACATTTCAATTTCGTTTGTGCTGCTGGTGCCTATTCTGATATTTCGTATGTTACAAAGAGAAAAGCGAAAAAATTCTTTGGTAAATTCGCCTATTATTTCGTTGCAGTTGCGTCACTTTTCAAGATTAAAAAACTCAATGTTCACGTTGAAGCAGATGATAAAATTATTGACATGAAAACCCCATTAGTTTTGATTATGAATTCAAAAAATGTTGGTGGTTTCCCGGTTAATTTTAATTATTCTGTGGTTGATGGTAAGGTAGAAATTTATCTCACTAAACCAGGACTTTTTAATGGACTTTTGCATTATCTTTTCTTTAAAATGAGAACAATAAAATTGAGAGCTTCACATGTAAAAGTTTCGATAGAATCGAATGAAACTTGGTGTTTAGATGGTGAAAAAGGTTTTGATGGAGACATCGAAATCAACGTTATCAAACAAGAACTTCGAATGATTGGTAAATTAAAATAGATTTAATTTTCGCTTTTCATTTTAATAATTTTATTATATTATTAAAGCAAGGCGGAAATTTTATGAGATTCAAAAAACCAAGAGGAGTGCTATTAGGAATCGGCTTCGGTGCGTTCGCTATTGCAGCCGCTTTATTCTTCTTAGTACCAGTAATTTGTAAAGATGGATTCCAGTACAATGGACTCAATGCTTTAATTGAAGGCGTTAAAGGATTATTCACATTCAATTTTGCTAATGTTTTATATACAGCATTAGTTGTTTTGTTTGTTATTGCCTTTGCTGTGTTAGTTATCTATTTAATTCTCGTAATTAAAAAGAAACATGCAGTTCATATTATTACTTGGTTATTCTCTCTTGTCGCTATTTTTGGATCTTATGTTTTCGTTTCTATGTATTTCCTTGCCGATATTGAATTTAATGGTGCTGTTGGAAAGCTCCTTGATTCAATGTTAAAGGCAGATGGACAAATGCTCGGTAAGATTTTATCTTCCGTGGCTCTTGCCTTCGCTATTCTTTCAAATGTTGTTCTTATTGTTCACGTTTTCGTGTCATTAGTTGCAATGATGGTAACTGATCAAATCGAAGATTATGAAGAAAAAGTTGCTGCAGAAAAGGAAGAAGAGCTTCAATCAAAACTTGCTGAATATAAAGCAAATGCTCCTGTTACAGTTGTTGAAAGAGCAGCTGAGCCAGTAGCAGTTGAAGTTACATCTGAACAACTTATTCAAGAAGCAACATTCGAAGAACGCAAAGCAAAAGAAGAAAAGTTATTTAAAGAATGTTTAGATTCCGGTTACTTCAGTGAATATGAAGAACTTGAATTCCCAGATGCACTCGAAGGTTTTGATGAAGAACCTGTCGGTGAACTTAGTGTGGTAGAAGAAAAGTCTTCTATGATCAGAAAATCCAGCATCCACGTTGGATTCACACACGAATAATTTCGTTTATTATAACTTGAAAAAGTTATTATAAAATATAAAACACTCGGAGGGCTTTATATGAAAAAAGCAAAAAATGTATTTGCAATAATTGCCATTGTGTTTGGTGTTGTTGCAGCCATACTTGCCGTTGGACTTCCATTCATTGATGGCTTACTTGCAAAGATTCCTTATGGTGATGCATTTGCCAACATTGGACCACACTTCAACAACATGTTCAATAATCTCAAAGAATTATTCACATTTGGCTGGTTTGGCGAAATCTCAAGCCACATTCTCGAATTAGGCATTTTAATTGCTGGTGGAATTGGTTTAGTTTTATTCATCGTTCTTTTAGTTCTTATGTGCTGCAAAAAGCATGTCAAAGGACTTGGATGGTGGTTCCCAATGCTCATTATCTTTGTAGTTAGCGTTGCAGTTGTTGGAGGTAACAAGCTTAACAATGCTGGTTACGATACAAAGTCATTTGTTGAAGTTGCATATATCGGTAATGCCGGTACATATGTTGCAATGGCTGCAGGAGCATTATTTATCCTTTCAGTTATCTTCTACATGGTTTATGTTTGCAAAGCAAGAAAGAACCAAAAGAAAGCTGATAGTGCAAGACAAGCTGCTATCGCAAAGATTGATGCTCTATTAGGAGGAAACAAATAATGGCTACATTACAAGAAAACGAAGCTCGTTTATTAGAAATTAGAGAAAAACTCGCAAGTGGCGAAGATGTTTCTCTTGAAGAAATCGAAGCTTTAGATAAAGAAATTGATTCTCTTGGCGAAGAAAGAACACAACTCGTCGCTGAAGAAGCTGCTAAAGAAGCACCAGCTAAAGCTGAGGAAAAACCAGCAGAAGAAGCTGCACCAGCTTCTGAAGCACCAGCAAAGGCTGAAGAAAAACCAGCAGAACAAGCAAAAGTTATTAGACGTATTCTTGTTCATAAATCTGGTAAAGTTGTCAGAGTTCTTAATGAACACTATTACGACATCACAACCAACCTCTTTGTTGATGATGGTTATGCTGATCCAAATAGACCACAAGAAACTGAACAACAACACTTTGAAAGACTTATCAACGAAGCTAAGAATGTTTTACAACCTTCACCAGCTCCAGTTGCTGCACCAGCACCAGCTCCAGCACCAGTTATCGTTGTAACCCAACCACAACCACAAGTAGTTGTTGCACCAGCACCAGCTCCAGTAGTTGTTCCTGCTCCAGCACCAGCACCAGTTGTTGCACCAGCTCCAGCACCAGCACCAGTTGTTGTTGCACCAGCTCCAGCAAAAGAAAAAGTCGAACGTATTCCATTCTCAGTTCGTATGAAACATGCTGATAAAGCATTGAAGTTTGCATACAACGAGATTAAGAGTGAAATGTTATCCTACGGTCTCAAATCACGTATTTCTATCGCAGGTGATACATTCAGATTACACACAAAGACATACATTATGCTTGTTGTTGCAGGTAAGAGCTTAAAACTCTACTTTGCTTTGGATCCAAAGGATTATAAAGATTCCAAGTTCCCACTTGGTGATGCTTCTAAGAAAGTCCTCCATAAAGATACACCTCTTGTATTCAAAGTTAAGTCAGACTTATCTGTTCGTAGATGTAAAACACTTATCGCTGATTGCTGTGCTAAGGATGGCCTTGAAAAAGGCGAATTCGTTAAACACGATCACGTTAAAGATTTATAATCTTAATGCAAAAATAAAGGTGGCCTTCGGGTCACCTTTTACTTACTTATTTTTTCTTTGTAGAGTTTATATATTTGATCGCTTGTTTGTTCAATCGATTGATTTTCAGTATGAATGATAAAATCGACTTTGCCAATCTTCTCTAATGAGAAGTCATTAACATCATTTTTAAGTCGTTTATCAATGTTTTCTTGCTTGTCTCCACGAGACACCATACGAGCTTGTCTTGTTTTCTCATCAGCGATTAAAAGAAATGAAACAATGTGTTTATTATTTAATTTTAAGAATGAGTGTAGACCATTTGGATCAAGTACGACAATTTTATTGTCATCTACTTGGTCAATTCCGCATCCATAGTAGTTATCGTTATAAAGTGAGTGCTCAACAAATTTGCCTTCATTTAAGCGTTTTAAAAATTCATCTTTTGATATGAAGAAATATTCAACACCATCAGTTTCACCAACGCGTTTTTCACGAGTGGTGGTTGTAATAGCTTTTATAAGGCCATAACGCTTTTGTAAATCAAGAGCAGTTACTGTTTTTCCGCTTGCTGATGCACCGACTAATAAAATCATAACAATTATTATACTCAAAAATAGGTCCCAAAAAACATTCAAAAAAGAGACTTATTAATAAGTCTAAAAAATTTTTTCAGCGAAATCGGCAAATTCCCCTGTTATATCTTGTAGGAGGAATTATTTTTATGCCTAGAAATAGCCACGACAATTCTTTATATAGATTCGACCGAGTTAAGCAGCTTGCAAAGACCTATTCTTTGAAACCTAGATACTATGGTTTTGTGTATGAAAATCAATCAACGCATATCAAAAGAAATATAAGGATAATAGATAGAATTGATAAAGCACTTGAAGAGCTCAATGAGGAACTCAAAACCATCTTCAGAAATACATTCTTTGATATAAAAGATTTGTACTGGTGGAACACTTATTACTCAAAAACAACGTTTTATAGGCTTAGAAATCAAGCTATAAAGGATTTTCTTTTAGCGTATGACAATTATGAAAAATAGAATACTTCTTTTATTATCATCTACAGCCCTAGTTAGTACCAGTGTAGGGGCAACGACTGCAACTAACTCATTAACGTCTTTCAAATCCGGACCTTTAAATAACGCTGGCATGTTGACTCAAATGGAGATTTCAGCTACAGCATCTTTATCTAATCCTTTAACAGTTGCTGTTTATATAGAAAATGATTTGTATACATCCGGAAAATTAATTTATACAGCTTCAATTAAAAAGAAAGGTACTGAATCGTTTACTTATAACAACCAATACACTAGAACTAGCAATAAATTACGAATTGAATGGAAATTAAAAACTGACAAAACATCGCATACAGCTACTGTTAATCCAGGTATTTCTAACGGCGAAATCATTAATTTAAATTCGTCGGAATACAAGGTGACTTCAGTTTCAAACATAACAGCCTATTCCGCTTTAAATGGCACAAGGACTTCCAAACAAAAACTTACTTTCTACAATTTTGAAGAAAAGTATATTCCTGATTATTATCACAAAATTGATTTAACAAATTTTAAAATCAAAAATGAAACAAACTTTCCAAGTGAATTAATTTGCGAATCTGCAACGTTTTCAATTTCAAATGTAAATAACATATTTTATAGGTTTACAAGTGGTACAGCAGCACGATTTAACCTAGACATGGTATTAATGAATGGATCTTACACGTTTGTTTTTAAAGATCCGCTTTATGTAAACCCAACAACATTAGAAATGTTACCATCTAATGAAGAAGGATTTGTTAGGACAAAGCATTTTTATTTGCCAAGAAACTTAAAACGTACTGAAGAGACATATTTGTGTCAGTTAAGAGTTAACGAAATTGGCATTGATAATAATGACTACATTGTTAATTTTAGATATAAGTCGTTACTCAATATTATCGGAGACTGCCACAACAGTGAGTTTTGTATTGTGAACCATTAGTTATGCTTAATTGTATCTTTTACACGTTATTTTTTGCTCTTTTCCTCAGCTTATCGACAGGTTCGTTAAAGCTATCTCAAGTAAATAGAGCCTTTCTATCTTCATATAAAGGAATGTATGAGGCTTGCGTAATAACAGTAGGCGAAGATGGTGAGCAAATATATCCATACTTCGATCAACACTTGCTAGGTGAGTACATTCATACATTTATTGAAGAAAAAGTGACCCGTTATGCTACTAATCACGTATTAACCTATGAATTTTATGAGATTGATGGAGTTACAAAATGTGGTGAAGAGGACTTAGCTAGATGCGTAAAACTAAATTTAAAAGCAGAAATTAATTATTTGTTCAAATACGACAAGGATCAAACATTCTCAATAAAGGAAAAGGATAACTTATGAACGATAAATTATTGAATTTTATCGAAAATTCGTTTTTAAAGGATTTATTTAAAGATGATGGAATAACAGATATTTCCTATAACGGAAGGAACATTTTCTATTTGCATAATTTAAAAGGTCGTTTAAAAGCGAATATTAAGATTGAAACCAATGAAGTATTAGATTTTATAAGACAAATAGCCAATCTTTCCGAAAGACAGTTTTCTTATACCACTCCATTTTTGGATGTATCGGTAGGGAAATACAGAGTTAATGCTGTTCATCCTTCAATAGTTCGTGTAAAAAATGACAAAGCATGTTCATTTGCAATAAGAATTGGGTCAGAAACTTCTAGGGTTCAAGATGACTACGATTTTATCAATAAAGAATGCCGAAAATACCTAGAAGAGGCCATACGGGATGAAAAATCTATAGTTATTGCAGGTGAAACTGGTAGTGGAAAAACAGAACTTCAAAAGTATCTTCTTTTAAATTTACACAGCAATACGCGTGTAATTGTTATTGATAATATTGAAGAGTTGGAATACGTAAGAGTTAACGATGATTTAGACCTAACTAGTTGGCAAATTTCACCAAATAATGCAAACGCATCGATACAAGAATTAGTAAAAAATGCTTTAAGAAGTAATCCAGACTGGCTAGTTATAGCAGAATCTAGAGGAAAAGAAATGAACGAAATATTAAATAGTGTAATGACTGGTCACCCAATCATAACAACTTTACACGCTGAGGCATTAGAGGATGTTCCTGCACGAATATGTAGAATGGTTGAAATGGCAGAGGTAACTCAAAAACACGATAGCATTCTTAGTGATATTTATGATCATATTAATGTTTGCATTTTTCTAAAAAGAAAAATTTTACCGAATAAAGGTGTTAAACGTTATGTTGAGTCAATTGCTGAACTACAAAAAGACGGAACTATGAAAATTATTTTTAGGAGAAAGTAATATGAAGACATTTACAATTTCTTATCTAATTACAACTTTAGTTGTTGCTGTTTTTTGTTACTTGACTACTTCAAATATATTTTTTGGAATCGCTGTAATAGTAATCTATAGCGCATATTATTTTCTTTATCTATATAAAAGAATTAAAAACTACAATTCATTAGTTAAAAGAGTCCATTCTTGTTATTTCTTTATTAATTCTTTTTTAATCACCTTATCTGTTAAAGAGTCGTTTGCAGAAGCATACGAGAGTGGACTAAGGGTGCAGGATTCCCAACTTCATTTATTTACAAACGAACTTAATGAACTTTCAGACTATGACAAAGTTAAATATTTAAAGAATTATTTTAAGTTAGCAATATACAAAATGTTTCTAAATGTGCTTGAAATTTATCAAGATCAAGGTGGCAACATTTTGACAATGAGCGACAACCTAATGAGGGAGTGTACAAGAACTGAAAAAACACTCACAGATTCGTCAAATTTAGGAGTAAAACATTTGATTGAATTTATCATTCTTTGGGCACTATCTTTTGCGATACTTTTGTTCATGAAATTTGGTATCCGAGAGTTCTATGATAAGATGCTTAAAAATCCAATTTTTTCACCTCTAATTTTTATCTTCTTTTTACTTTGTTTATTGTCAGTGCATTTATTCATTAAAAACTTTATGGATTTATCAATTAAGGAGGACAAAGAAGAATGAAGAAGTTAATTGCTAAAATGAAAAGACTTGGCTTGTCTCCAAAGAAAGAATTTCTCATTTTGGGTGTCGTAAATTTGGTTTTGGTTCTTGTTACAGTTTTAGGAAAAATGCTCGCGAAAAACACTGTATTTTTGATAATTGGTCCAGGTTTTGCAGTGATTTTTTCAATTATGTTTCTAACTAGATACGATACAGAAATTAATAAAATGCACACCAACAATCTTCTTGAGTTTTCTGATCTTTTTAACTTTTTTAGAATCTACATTAAGAACGGTTATAACGTTTATAGTGCACTCAAAGAAATATCTTATTTTGCAAACGAAAATTTAAAAGAATTATTATCAAAATTATTAGATGAAATTGATGAAGATAAGAGCGTACAACCTTTTATAAATTTTGCCCATAATTTTAATGAAATAATTATTGAGGAATTAATGATTTCTATCTACCAAATGATTGATGAAGGAGAACAGTCAAATTATCTTACTCAATTTGAGTTTATTTTTGACAAATTTTCTGAAAGTTTAACAACAAAAGAACTTAAGAAAAAAGACTCACGATTAGGTACTTTATCAAGTTCCGCATTAGTTGGATCTTGTTTTCTAATCGTTGTTATTGCAATTGGTGTAGTCGGTGTAATAGGAGACATGACAAATGGGATATAAAATCGGTTTCTTATTATCGTTAATTTTACTTGTTGAATTGTTTATCCTGGCGGGAGATATTTTTTCATCGCAGGTTATATTTACCAATTTAGACGCTGCTAGTGTAACTGCTGGTAACATCATTTCTTCAAAGGGAGGTATCACGGAGGAAGTTATTTCTTTTGTGAAGAACAATACCGGAGGCGAAATTACAGCAGTTGGAGATGAGGCGCCACTTTTTGGATCAATCTTTACCTTCAAGATTTCCAAAGAATTCAAACCGATGAATTTCTTTACTGACGAGCGAGAAATTTCGGTTACACGAAGTGTCATTATTGGTTATTACAATTAGAAAGGAGAAAAATATGTCAGAAGTTAAAGGCACTTTATTAACAATCATTTTGGCTTTAAGTGTTTTTGCTATGGTCTTTGGAATCGTCAATGGTGCGGTAAAAGAAAAGGCAGACGCTATTGAAGAACAACTAAGAGACACAGAACCAAAAACAAGCAAAACTGATGTATCATATGCTAACATTTAATTGATACATTAAAAGGGGGAGGCTATGCCTCCTTCTTTCAAATTTTGCTAATATTTCTTTATTTTTTATGCCTATGTGCTACAATATACGCACTAACGAGGTAAATTTATGGATAAACTTGCTGAAATTAGAGAACGCCTTGCAAAGGCAGCTCATAAAGATTCTGTAGAAGACTCAATGAAACTAAGAGAACTCGGTATTGATTCTCTTGATATTGTGGAACTTCTTCTTCAATTAGAAGAGGACTATGGAGTCCACTTTAATGACATGGATATGGTCAATCTTGTTACTGTAAAAGATTTGCTCGATGTCATTGCAAAACAATTAAATTAAAAATTCTAGTTGTTTTTAATAATAGTATTTGATACTATTTTATGCGTCGCCCACTTAGCTCAGCGGTAGAGCTATCGGCTGTTAACCGATCGGTCTGCGGTTCGAATCCGTAAGTGGGCGCCACTTCTGGCCCGTTGGAGAAGCGGCTTAACTCATATGCCTTTCACGCATACATTCATGGGTTCGAATCCCGTACGGGTCACCAAGTTAAAAAAAATGATGCTTCGGCATCTTTTTTTTGTAAAAAAGTTCGCGTGTGATGGAAATATTTCACAAGATACTTGAGAAATGTTTCCAATAGTGCGTATAATATGCGTGCGAGTTTGAAGGAGGATTATATGAAAAAAGCATCAATCCTTAAGAACAAAACATTGATTATTGGTTGTGGTTCCTTAGGTGCTACAATTGCTAATAAATGTTCACAAGAAGGCAAAAACATCATGGTCGTTGATACTGATGCCAAGTCTTTTGAACGTTTATCAGATCGTTTTAGTGGCTACACATTTGTTGGTGATGTTACTGATCTTTCTACTTTAGAAGAAGCTTACATCACATCTGCAAAAGAAATTATTATCACCACAGGTGATGATAATACCAACCTTTTCGTCGCGCACATAGCACGCGTTATTTATAATGTTCCACAAATCTATGTTCGTTTATCTGATCCAGATTCAGAAATTTTATTAAAGGGAATGGATATTAAATCCATTTATCCACTTGAATTATCATTCGATAAGTTCAATTTAATGAGAGGAGGCCGTAAATAATGAAAATCGTTATTGCAGGTGGTGCTAATACCGCTGACTACATTATTAAAAACTTTAAAGGCCGCTCTAATGAACTTACCATCATTAACTTTGATAGAGAGGCTGCAAATTATTTAGCAAAATCATCTAAGTTACCAGTTTTCTATGGAGATCCGACTAAACCATATTGTTTAAAGGATGCTCGCATTGAAGGCTCTGATATCTTTATTGCTTTAGGCAATAGAGACTGCGACAACTATGTTTCTTGTTTGCTTGCTAAAAAGGTTTTTAGCGTTAAAAAATGTATTTGTATTTGTTCAAACCCAAAGAACGTTGAAGTATTTAAACAATTAGGTATTGATTCAGTTATTTCTTCAACTGAACAATTAGTTCAATCAATCCTTTCTGAATCATCCCTTGAATCCCTCATTAAGACTATGTCTTTAGAGGATGAAAAGATTGTTTTAACAGAAATTATTATTAAATCAACTTATTACATTGCACATAAACACATTATGGAAATTAATTTCCCTAAGACTGGTTCTATTGCATGTATTTATCGTAGACCACGTGTAATTATTCCAAATGGTTCTACATTAATTTTACCTAAGGATAAATTAATTGTTCTTTCGACACCAAATGATCAAAAGGATATTATTTCTTTTGTTCAAAGAGATAAAAAATAATGAAAAAAATTGCATCTGGTTATAGGCTTATACTTGGATATTTAGGACTTTTCCTTATTTTTATAGGGTTGACAGTTCTTTTTCCATTAATCTTTTTTATTTTCTATCCAGAAGAAATTTCATCATGGTACTGTTTTGTGATTCCTGGGGTTTCCGCATTAGCGGTTGGAATTACTTTATTTTTATTGATTGCTAAACGTAAACACGCAAAACTTCAGAAGCATCAAGACGCAATTCTGATAGTATTAATTTGGCTTATTGCTATTCTTTTTTCTGCTGTTCCTTTTATTTTAAAAGGAGATCTTGATTTTACTAAATCAATTTTTGAAACAACATCTGCATATGGAACAGTTGGATTAACGGTTTATAACGATGCATGTTATGCCTCGCATGTCTTTACTCTTTATAGAGCAATCCTTTGTTTTGTTGGCGGTATTGGCTTAGTTCTCATTGTTACATCTGCTATTTCTGATAGATATGGAATTAAACTCTATATTGCTGAAGGGCACAACGATAAACTTATGCCAAATTTAGCAGCATCTGCAAGATTAATTCTTTCCATTTACTTTGTAATTATTGCTCTTGGTGTTGGTGCTTATTGCTTAGCAGGAATGAGCCCGTATGATGCAATAGTTCATTCAATTAGTGCAACATCTACTAGTGGTTTTTCTTCAAGACCAGAAGGACTATTGGCATTTGAAACAACCACAAATTATGGTGCAGTGCAACTCATTACAGTTTTCTTGATGCTTGCTGGCTCATTAAACTTCTTATTACATTTATTACTTATTACTGGAAAGTTTAAAAAATTCTTTAAAGATTGTGAGTTGAAATTTTTCTTAATTCTTTTCGTCTTATTTGTACCATTAGTTTGGTTATCAGCTTATGCCAATAATAATTGGACTAATGGACTTGACTGTTTAAGAACATCTGCATTTACATTCATTTCTGGTATTACAACAACTGGATTTACAAATGCATCAAGCATGATTTCACTTGGCCAAGCTGCTATTTTAATTTTTGTTATAACAAATATTATTGGCGGCGGTATGGGTTCAACTGCAGGCGGTGTTAAGCAATACAGAATTATTCTTGTTTTCAAACACTTTTATTGGTCTGTTGTTGAAAGACTTTCACCATCAAATATGATTTATACCCATTATGTGTATAGATTGGGAAAAGAAAAGACAATCGATGACCAAGAAGTTTCTGAAGCTTCAGGTTATTTGCTTCTTTATATTTCAGTTTTGTTTTTTGGAACAATAATTATGTCTATAGTTGGATCAGGACAATTTGATTTTGGAAGTGCTTTATTTGAATTTTCAAATGCTATTTCTGGTACTGGTTTTACAAACGGAATTACAGCTACTTGCAGTGCTGGAATTCATTGGATTTTGATTGCGGGAATGTTCCTTGGCCGTTTAGAAATCTTGGCTATATTCTTTGCATTATATAGAGTCGGAAGAGATATATTAAGAAAGGAGACTCGTTAATATGTTAATTGACGAATTATCAAAAGCTAATATTGAAGCTTTAAAGAGCGGTGATAAAACAGCAAGAGCAATTCTTTCTGTTATTATTGCAAAATATAAAGCAAACGCTATTGAGCTAAAAGCTCAAGGAAAAGAAGCAAATGATGCTGAAATGGTAAAGATTATTACCAAATCAATTAAAGAGCTTGATGAAGAAAGAGAAGGCTATGTTAAAGTTGGTAGAAATGACGATGTAGCAGCAGTCGATGCTCAAAAAGCATTAATTGAAAAGTATTTGCCAAAATTAATGTCTGAAGACGAAATTAGAAAGGTAATTTCTTCTTTGGAAGATAAATCAATGCCATCCGTTATGAAACATTTCAAAATGAATTATGATGGACAAGTTGATATGTCTCTTGTTTCAAAAATCGCAAGAGGACAATAATTTCTCTTGAGAAATAGCTTGTAATTAATTATAATTATCAAGCACTACAGGAGTGTCGTACAATGGTAGTACAACGGTCTCCAAA
>JAGHUR010000065.1 GCA_018064745.1 Candidatus Fiminaster equi | reverse complement strand
TAACTGTTGTGTCAACATTAACTGGTATGTTCGTAATAACACCCCTACGTTTAAACTGCCGGTTAACACCTGCAACTGTCCAAATTGATTGAAATATATGTCTAGCAGCGACAAGACGTTCTTCGATTCTGTTTGATTTAGAAATACAATCTGGAATAGTAGGGTATTGAAATCCATTCTCTAGGCATAAATTGTGAATTTTTAACTTAGAGACATGTACATAACACGTAGAGCAAAAGGAATTTTCATCTGATTCAAGACCAAGACTATAGCATATTCTTATGAAATTGTTATCAGCCCCTTTTGCAATTAATTTTGATTTTCTAATTTTCTTGATCTGTACTGGGAACCAAGCATTACCACTGTGGTATTTACCTGCTTCTCGCAAGAGATTACTTTTCATAAATAAATAATATAGCTATCGCTATATTAATAAAAAGCACAATTAACCAATTACTGCTTGTCAATATTACAAGCAGTCCATAAATAGAAATAGAAACTCAACTGATATTATCTTAGTATAAAAGGCAGTTTAACTCAGGCAGTTATTTGCTCCCTCTCTTGTTTTTTAACTAAATAAAGATCATAAGAAGTCTCATCGTATTTTTAAGTCTTTCTCCCTTTTTTTATCAATTTACAAAGATAATATCTCATTTTTTACGATGAAGTCCCCTTTTGATAATTCTGCTTCTTCTGAAGAAGGTCGATTCAGTGCAGTAGCTACTGGATTAACTAACTTGGATTTAGCTAATAACCATGCTACTTCAGAAACTACGGTTTCAAACCATGAAGCATCCTCTAACGTTGATGTCGAAATGCGTGAAGTCAGTCATGACAATAAAAATAAAAATAGTACTTCGAATACCAAGGTAGATGATAGTACTAACTTAGTAAAATTAACCCAACAACTGGATAAATATAATAACCTAGTTGTTTCGTTAAATGAACAAAGACTTGATCTGTATGAACAAGGTATCATTGATGAAGATGATCAAAGAATCATATCTTTGGAACGTCGATTTGTCTTGGTTGAAAAGGCTCAAGAGTCTGTTAGAGCTCAAATAAATTATATAATGAACTTGAATAGAAATTTGGCCAGCAATGAAAATGTAACAAATAATAGAAAACCAACAATTTTGGCTAAAGATGTGCCTATCTTTGATGTAGACCCTGCAGCTAATTTGTTGAGTAGCAACAACTCGGTTAAATCTGAAGAGTTATCATTGACCACCTTTCTCTTACAATTTGAAAGAGTCTTTTCAGCTAACTCTGTTGACATTAATACACATTGGTTGTATTATCTTGAAATTGCTTTTGAAAAATCTCCAAAGTATTATTCTTGGTTTACAATTAATTTAAAAAATTCGAACATGGGTTCATGGAACGCAGCAAAGAATTTATTGAAACAACGTTTTGACCTTGCCTCTCAAGCAAGTGTTCACTCATTAGCTACAACATTGGTTAATTTTTGTCACGACGAAAATGAATCATTTATCTTATGTTTGGAACGGTTCAGAATGCTTGTTATTGAATCAAAAGTCAATTTTACAGACAATGTCTTATTGATTTATTTATTCGTCAAATGTTTTCCTAAACAAGTACAGGACAAGATCAACAGCATCTTGCGTAACATTTTTCGTA
>JAGHUR010000037.1 GCA_018064745.1 Candidatus Fiminaster equi | reverse complement strand
AAGCTTTTTGAAATGCCTGAAGAAAAAGTTTTATGTTCCGGAAACGCCGAAAGAATCGGACACGAAGACGCCATCTTCGGAATGAAATGGAATGGCGAAAGTGAAAAGAAAGTTTTACCAATTCTTGATCATGCACGTGCTGTCGAATTAGTTG
Source organism: Candidatus Fiminaster equi (assembly GCA_018064745.1). Taxonomy (GTDB): domain Bacteria; phylum Bacillota_I; class Bacilli_A; order RFN20; family CAG-826; genus Fiminaster; species Fiminaster equi. The sequence goes on along the minus strand of JAGHUR010000037.1, from coordinate 12,456 downwards.
TCGAAGCTTTGCTTGAAAAAGGAATTGTTAAAGATATGAACGAAATTGTGGCTGTTGGTCATCGTATCGTTCAAGGTGGTAAATACTTCTCTAAATCAGCATTATTTGATGAAGATACAGAAGCAAAAATTGAGGCACTTATTCCTCTTGCACCACTACACAACAAAGCTCACTTAGTTGGTTTTAGAGCATTTAAGAAAATCCTCCCAAATGTTACTAATGTTGCAGTTTTTGATACAGCATTCCATCAAACAATGGAACCTGAAGATTACGTATTCCCTATTCCGAAAGAATTCACTGAAAAATATGATTGCAGACGCTATGGCGCACATGGTACATCACACAAGTACTTAAGCGAAATGGGTCTCAAATATTTACCAGGTGTCGAACATCCAAGAATTATTTCTTGTCACATTGGCTCTGGTGCTTCCATCACTGCCATTAAAGATGGCAAATGTGTTGCTACATCCATGGGACTTACACCTTTAGGTGGAATTATGATGGGTACAAGAACTGGTGATTTAGACCCATCAGTTATGAATTATCTTTGCAAATGCACTGGTAAATCAGTTGAAGAAATGTATCAAATCTTCAATAAACAATCAGGTTTCCAAGGTGTCTCAACAGTTTCAAATGACTCACGTGATGTCATTGCAGCTGCTGAAGCAGGAAATAAAGATGCACAACTTTCAATTAGATTATTCACACGTCGTATTGCAGACTTCATCGGACAATATTTTGTCCGTTTAGGTGGAGCAGATTTAATTATCTTCTCAGCAGGTATTGGTGAAAACTCAGTTGAATCTCGTGAAGATATCTTAAAAGAAATTACTCCAGCTCTTGGTCTTTCAATTGATTATGAAGCAAACAAAGCAAGAGGCAAAGAAGTTTTGCTTTCTAAACCAGATTCAAAGATTAAAGTTGTTGTCATCCCAACAGATGAAGAAGTTATGATTGCAAGAGATACATTCTCTTTCTATAGGAAATAAAAATGGAAAAGATTATTGAAAATAGAATTAAAGGTTACGCCAAAGATGTTGATAAGTTTTTTGAACTTATTAAAGAATACAAACACATCGCAGTCTTTAGACATGATCATCCAGACTACGACGCATTTGGTTCGCAACTTGGTTTAGCAACTTTTATCAAAGATAACTGGCCAGATAAAGATGTTATCTATGTCGGTGATGATCACGTTTCTCTCACCCACAAATGTTTCCCAGAAATGCAACAAATTGAGGATTCCTGGTTTGACCAAGAATTCCTTGCTATTATTGTTGACCTGTCAACAATTGATAGAGCTGCGGACACTCGCTATGAAAAAGCAAAATGTATCGTTAAAATTGACCACCACCCAGCAGTAGACTCCTATGGAGATTTACAAATTGTTGATGACACAATGATTGCTGCAGGTGAGCTTATTGCATCTATGCTATTAAGCAAACCAGAATACAAGGTTTCAAAAGAAGCTGCTGCAAACTTATACAAAGCTATTGTTGGTGATTCAGGAAGATTCTTATACTCCCACACCACCAACCATACTTTCTTTATTGCGCAAAGACTTCTTGAAACTGGATTTGATTTAGTCAAAACATACAATGAAATGTATGACGAAAATCTTACTGACCTTGAAGTTAGAAAGTATGTTCTCAAGCACTACAAGATTACAAAACATGGTGTCGCATACTATGTATTAACTGATAAAGTTCTTAAGAAATTTGGTCTTCTTCCAATTCAAGGAAAAGACAATGTTAATGTCTTCGCACACTTTAAAGGAATCCATGCTTGGCTCTCAATTACAGAAGATGTAGCCAAAGGAAACTGGAGAGTTTCTATAAGAAGTGCTGGAACTGAAATTGATAAATTTGCAGAACGTTTTGGTGGCGGAGGCCACACTCAAGCATCTGCTACCAAGTTAAAAACTTGGCATGAGGTTCAAACACTCATTAAAGAACTCGATAAGATGTTTGAATAACATCAAATAACAAATCTAAAAAGGTGTCAAATTGATACCTTTTTATTTTATTTATTTATAAATATTGGTACAATATTATTCATGTCTTTCGTACCATTACATGTTTACACTGGATACTCATTCCTCAAATCAGGTTTAAAGATTGAGGATTATTTAAAGACTGCCAAAAAGTTTGGATACACCACTGTTGGACTTTCAGATTTTCAAAATTTAACTGGAGCTCCTTCTTTATATCACCAAGCCGAAAAAGCTGGACTAAAAGTTGTACTTGGCGAAGATCTATTCATAGATAATTTGTTATTTAGCTTTTACGTTTTAAACGAAGAAGGCTATCACAATTTACTTAAACTTTCTCTGAAAGCAGAAAGTGGCGAAACACACGCTTCAACAATAGTTGAACACAATGAAGGTTTGGCAATTGTTTTAACAACCGAAAATGATGTACTTAAAGAATCTCTTTTAAACGATGAAGCTGACTTTGCAAAAAGATTAGCAAAGCTAACACGTGGATTTGAAAACTTCTACATTGGTTTAGATTCAAATGATTCTGAAGAATATTTGAGTGCTATGAGAGAATTTGCTTTTACTCATGGTTATAAAGTAATTGCATTCCCTGCAATCAAATACATTAAGAAAGAAGACGCTATTGTTCTTGAAATGATGAAGGCAATCGATAGCAAGGAAGTTCTTGATTACAAAAAACTCGAAGGCAATGAATACCTTAAGTCACCAGAAGAAATTGCTAAAGACTACACAGCTGATGAAATCAAAAATGCTGAGGATTTAGCGGGAAAAACTAGTTTTTCCTTTGTTTCTCAACGTGGAAAAATGATTTCTTGGCTTAAAGAAACTGGTGAATCTGGTGATGAAGTTTTAAGAAGAAATGCACTTGAAGGATTAAAAGCAAAAGGCAAGACTGACCAAAAATACATGGACAGAATTAACTTTGAGTTAGACACCATTAAGAAGATGGGCTATAGCGATTATTTCCTTATCGTTCAAGACTACATTAACTTTGCTAAAGAAAACGATATTGCAGTAGGCCCAGGCCGTGGCTCTGCTTCAGGCTCTTTAGTTTCATATGCCTTAGGCATCACTGTTCCAGATCCATTCGAATATAATTTACTTTTCGAACGTTTCTTAAATCCTGCTAGACAAACAATGCCAGATATCGACGTTGACTTCAGTGACATTCATCGTGAAGAAATTGTTGAATATATTCGTAGAAAATATGGCAATAATAGAATTGCAAGAATTATGGCAGTTCAAAAATTAGGTGCAAAAGCTGCACTTAATGATGTTGGCAGAATTTTCAATTATGAAAAGCACGACATTGAATTATTTACAAAACTTATCAAAGATGAGAAAGATGACAAGCTTTCTCTTAGAGAAATATACAAGACAAACGCTCAATTTAGAGAACTTGTTAACAACGACAAGTACTATTTAGAAATTGTTACTCTTGCTAGCAAGATTGAAGGTCTTCCAAGACAAGCTTCTTTACACGCTGTCGGCGTTGTGTTGAATGCTGAACCACTTGAAGGGGTTATTCCTCTATCAAACGCTTTTGATGGCGGTTATGTTGAGCAATTTGAAAAAGATTACATCGAAGAACAAGGTTTCCTTAAAATGGACGTTTTAGCTCTTCGTAACTTAACAATTGTTGAAGATTGTTTAACTTTGTTAAAAGACAAAGGAATTGAACTTAAACGTGATGACATTCCATACAATGATTCACTTGGAATCAAAATGATTGGTTCTGCTAAGACCATGGGCTTATTCCAACTTGAATCTGCCGGTATGAGAAATGCTATTAGAACTTTGAAGATTAAATCATTTGAAGACGTTGTCCAACTTCTCGCTTTATATAGACCAGGTCCAATGGACTCCATTAAGGACTTTGCCAAAAAGAAAAATTCTGGTTTAAAACCAACTTATCTTTCCCCTGCTCTTGAAGAAATTTTAGCTCCAACGTATGGCGTTATTGTTTACCAAGAGCAAATTATGCAAATAGCATCAAAGATGGCTGGATTCACCCTAGGTGAAGCTGACTCATTTAGACGTGCAGTTTCAAAGAAGGATAGCAAAAAACTTGAAGCCTTACGTTCTTCATTTGTGACTGGAGCAATCAAAAAAGGTTACAAAGAAAAAGAGGCAACTGATGTTTTCAATCTTATCGATAAATTCGCTAACTACGGATTTAATAGATCTCACTCAGTTGTTTATGCAATCTTTACTTGTAGAATGGCTTACTTAAAAGCTCATTATCCAGAAGAATTCTATGCATCTATTCTATCCAATGCTTCCACCACTGAATTTAACAACACTATTGCAGAGATGAAAGCACTCAAAATTAAAGTAAAATGTCCAGACATTAATAAATCTGGCGTTACATTTAAGCTTGAGGGAAAAGACATTTTGTTCCCGCTCTCTTCTGTAAGAGGTATTTCAGGAGTAACTGTCACTAATATTCTTAATGAAAGGGCAAGTGGCCCATTTAAAGACTTATTTGACTTTGTCATCAGAATGTCCAAATATCGTTTTGCAGATGCTCAACTTATGAATTTAATTGATGCTGGTGCATTTGATTCGATTGAACCTTCAAGAGCAACTCTTAGAATCAATGTTCCTAATGCACTCAGCTATGCTGGAGCATTACTTGATGACCAAGGTTTAATTTCAATTGATCCAAACTTCCTTCCAAAACCAATCTTAACAAGAACCGATGATGATTTCATGGATAACTTAAATCGTGAATTTAATTCATTAGGTCTTATGGTTTCTGGTTCACCACTTGATGCTTACGAAAAAGAAATTAAGGCACTCAAGGCTGTTAAATTAGATCAAATTGATAACACTTCTGGCGATATTAAAGTTGTTGGAATTGTTAAGAATGTTAAGAAAATTACAACTAAGAAAAAACAACAAATGGCGTTTGTAACTATCTACGATGATACTTGCGAAAAAGAGATTACTGTATTCGCTGATGCATTTGAAAAATCATCATCTGTTCTTAAAAAGAACAACATTGTCGTTGTTGATGGATATTATCGTTCATTAAAACAAGAATTCTCAATTACTCAAATTACAAAATTGGAGGCAAATAAACATGAATAAAGTTTATATTGTTGATGGTAACTCACTTCTTTTTAGAGCTTACTATGCCACAGCAGCAATGTCTGGTGGTGACCTTATGAAATCACATGACGGAACTCCTACTAATGGCGTTTTTGCCTTTTCCAATATGATTAATACAATCCTAAAAGGATTAAAAGAAGGCGATTCTTTATTTGTTGGTTTCGATACAGGACATCAAACCTTCAGACACAAAGAAGACGAAAACTATAAAGCAAATAGAAAACCTTGCCCAGAAGAACTTAAGATTCAAATGCCACTTGCAAGAGAATTCTTAAAATGTTTAAACATTTTCTGGTTCGAAAAAGAAGGTTATGAGGCCGATGACATTTGTGGCACTGTTGCAAAAATGGCAGGCGCTGCAGGAAAAGAAGTTATTGTCTACACCTCTGACAGAGACTTCCTTCAATTAATTGATGAACACGTCTCAATTCACATTATTAAAACCGGCATGTCAAATATCGATATTATGAATACCGAAACAATGCCTGCAAAATATGGTTTTTCACCACTTCAAATTATTGACTACAAAGGTCTTCGTGGTGACTCATCTGATAATCTTCCTGGTATACCAGGAGTTGGTGATAAAACTGCTGTAAAATTGATTCAAGATTATGGTTCATTTGAAGCAATTGTTGAAGCAGCCAAAGAAATGAAATCTAAGGTTGGTGAATCAATTGTTGCCAATCAAGATCTTGGAAGACATTGTTATGAAATGGCTAAAATTCAAACTAATATTGAACTTCCATTTGGACTTGAAGATATTGTCTATCAAGGTTATGAATTCGGAAAAATTAATTCTTTCTGCTCACATCTTGATATGAAGCAACTTTTAAATAGGCTTCCGCAAAATCTCAAACGCATGAGCTATGAGGAAGATGACGAAATTAAGTATGAAGAAGTTTCTTCTTTAAAAGGTATAAATGTTGGTGATGAAATCGCTATTGCTTTAGACATCGAACCAGGTAATTATCACGAAGCAGTTATCTATGGAATGGCTATTGCTACTCCATCCAAAATTGTCTACATTAAGGAAGAAAATTTCAAGAATTCCCCTGAATTCCTCGATATTTTGAAGAATCCAGACATTAAAAAGTACTGCTATGATTATAAGGCCATCAAAGGTGCTTTAGCTCATAACGGTATCCAAATTGAAGGATTATATTTTGATATTCTTCTTGCTGGTTATTTGCTAGATTCTACCCTTAATAATAATGCTGAATCTATCATGCACTACTTTGGTGCTGATATTTCTTCAACAAAAGAAGATGCGCTTTCTTTATTTGATAATTCAAATCCTGAAAGAACAGCAAAACTTGCTTTCTATTCAAAGAAGTTTGCTAACAAGATTCTTTCTGAGCTTGAACAACTACAATGTAGAAAACTTTATGAAGAAGTTGATATTCCATTAGCATCAGTTTTAGCAGAAATGGAAATTGAAGGCTTCCCAATTCATGCTGATGTTTTAGAAAAAATGGGTGAGAACTTCAAAGTAAATCTTAAAAATATTGCTGCAAGAATTTATGAAATGGCTGGAGAAGAATTTAATATCGATTCTCCAAAACAAGTCGGAGAAATTCTCTACAATAAATTGCAACTTCCATCACAAGATAAAAAGATGTCAACATCTGTTGATGCACTTAAAAATTTACTTGATAAGCATCCAATTGTTAGTGAAATTCTCTTGTATAGAAAATATGCAAAATTGCTCTCAACTTATGTTGATGGTTTAATTGCTCATATACATGGTGATGGAAAACTCCACGCCATCTTTAACCAAGCTTTAACTCAAACAGGTAGACTATCTTCTAGCGAACCAAACTTACAAAATATTTCCGTTCGTGACGAAGAAGGAAAACTCATTAGAAAAGCTTTCTACTATGATGATGAAAATTATTCAATTCTTTCACTTGATTATTCACAAATCGAATTAAGAATTCTTGCATCACTTTCAGGTTGCAAAGCACTTCAAAATGTTTTTGAGTCCGGCGAAGATATTCACTCCGCTACTGCAAGAAGAGTTTTTGGAACTGAAAATCCAACTGCTCTTGAAAGAAGAAGAGCTAAAGCTGTTAACTTTGGCATCATTTATGGCATCTCTGATTTTGGCTTAGCAGAACAAATTGATTGTTCTAGAAAAGAAGCTAAGGAAATTATTTCAAGTTTCTATGAAGCTTATCCAGAAATCAGTGAGTACTTTAGAAAAGTTTCAGAAGAAGTTAATGAAAAATCATATGTATCTACCTTATTAGGTAGAAGAAGATATCTTCGTGAAATCCATGATACAAATTATCAAGTTCGTGAATTCGCTAGACGTGCAGCAATGAATGCTCCAATTCAAGGAACAGCTGCTGATTTAATTAAGATTGCTATGATCAAGGTTAATAAAGCTCTTAAAGAAAATAATCTTGAATCAAGAATTATTTGCCAAATCCACGACGAACTCTTAATCAAAGTTCCAAACAATGAAAAAGAAAAAGTCTACGATTTAGTGAAAAATATCATGGAAAACGCCATGAAATTAGATGTTAAACTCGAAGTTGATGGAGGTTATGGTCGTACTTGGTACGATGCTAAATAATAATGCCTGAACTACCAGAAGTTGAAACTGTTAAAAATATTCTTAAAGAGATGACGCTTGGAAAGAAAATTAAAAGTGTTGATGTTTTAAGAAAACAAACTATTGAAGGAGATGCAGATTTATTTGCTTCTTCTTTAATTGGTGAAACATTTTCTGATTTTGGTAGAGTTGGCAAATTCATTATTTTCTTTTTAACAAATAACAAAGTTATGATTTCCCATCTTAGAATGGAAGGAAAATATTTCCTCAAAGATGAGAAAGAAAAACTTACAAAACATGATTTAGTTGTTTTCCATTTTACCGATGGAACAAAACTTATTTATAATGACACAAGAAGATTTGGAAGAATTAAATTATCTTCTATAGAAGATTATATGAAAGAAGAGCCTCTTTCTAAAGTTGGTCCTGATCCATTTATGATGAAGGATTCAAAGATTTTAGAAAAAGCATTTAAAAATAAATCGATTGCAATCAAAACTGCCCTACTTGATCAAAGTATTATGTCTGGATTAGGAAACATTTATGTTGATGAAGTTTTGTTTGCAACTAAGGTTCACCCAGAAACTCCAGCAAAGTTAGTTTCCAAGAAACAATTAAATGAAATTTGGAAAGCATCAATTGATGTACTTTCAAATGCTATAAAAGCTGGTGGTTCCACAATTAAATCTTATCATCCAAAACAAGGCATCTCAGGAAACTTCCAAGTTAATTTAAAAGTCTATGGAAAGAAAGACGGCACTTGCCCAAATTGTGGTTGTAAATTAAGAAAGATTTTTGTAAACGGAAGAGGTACAACATATTGTCCTCATTGCCAAAAGAATCCTGCTATTCCCACACTCATTGGAGTGACTGGACCAATCGGTACAGGCAAGTCAACTGTAACAAAATATTTGGAAAAACACGGGTATTTTGCGATAAATACCGACGAAATCGTGCATATTTTATATAAAGAAAAATCAATTCAAAACGACATTAAAAAGTTTATTCCCAATCTAAAAATTAAAGGTAGCGATATCGATAGAGACTTTTTAAGAAGCTATTTAATAAAAAATCCAAATAAGAAAAAACGTCTTGAAAAATACATTCACGCAAAGGTTGTTGAGCAAGTTGAAAAACTTGTTAAAGTTAGCAAGAAGCCTTGTGTAATTGAGGCTCCACTTCTATTTGAATCAGGTCTTGATTTAATTTGTGACAAAATCATTTATGTTGATGCTAAAAAAGACACACAAATCAAACACCTTGAATCTCGTAAATCAGATGTTAAATCTTCGCTTGAATTAAATAAAAATTACAATACTTCAAACAAGAAAAAAGCGACACACATTATCATTAATGATAAAGATGTCGCTAACTTATACAAACAAGTTGATTCTATTTTCTGTAAATAGAGGCACCTGTTAGGTCAAATTCCTTCTCGCACATTTCGAGGAGGATTTTTCCTAATTGTTTACCACGGATGTCTCCACCATTTTTACCAACAGAATATAATTTTTCGATTTCTTTGATTGTGAAATCACTTGAGAAGAATGTTGGTCTGTTATTATGGTTTCTTTCGCTTAACACTGGAATGACGATTTGATCACGAATAAATTCGTTTTTGTATTCTTCGCCAAAATCATCAATAACAAGTAAAGGAACGTTAATAAGAGCATTCATTTGGCTCTTGAAATATTCTTTTTCTTTAAATGAAACATCTGCAAGTTCTTTGAACTTAGTAACGGCATTAATGATGCCAACTTGTCCTAGTCCCATTGCAATGTATTCATTTGCAAAGGTGACTAGAATGTAAGATTTTCCAACTTTGTGATTACCAGTTAAATAAATCCATCTATTTGATTTGCCTTTGGCAATATTGATGAATTCCTTAATAACTGGTCTTCTGTTCTCGGATAAATCCAACTTTTTTAAAGTTGATTTCTTCCAATCACTTGGAAAATCAGAGAAAACATATTTCGCATCAAGTCTTGCTTTTTCTAAAGCTTTTGGACATGGTTGGAATGCTGTTTTGATGTAATTGCCATCTTTTGCAACATACATTGAAATATGTTTTTCTGCTTTAGGACACTTGTCGTATCCTGGGCAGTTCTTGCAAACATTGTAATCCTCTTTAAAATCATTGAGTCTTCCAATGTTTTCGCGAACTTGTTTATTAGTTAAACCAAAAGGTTTAATTAATTCATATACTTCTTCATCTTCTTTAAGTGAGTTAAAGAGTTCATCGATAATGGATTTCATATCGATTTCTTCAGAAATTATGTCTTTAGGATTAAACGTTTTTAAGCCATTATTTTCCATTCTTCTTTACCTCCACTTCTTCAATTAATATATTTAATTCATCTAATGAGATTTCATCATCTTCATTATCTTCTTCAATTTCTACAACAGGTTTTTTTGAAACTGTTTTAGTGTTCTTAACAGTTATCTTTTTAAGATAATTCATTGCATCAACGGTTGTTTTGCAACCTTCTCTAGCAAGAGATGATGCAATCTTTTCACAATAGTTCTTAGAAAGAACATTGCTATTTTTTGATAAGACGTAATCTACAATTACGTTAATTATACCATTACCGAATCCATAATTCTTAGATAATGAATTAATGATATTAATGTCACTTCTTGCAGGTTTAGTACCATTTTGTAAGTATTGGAGGAATTTAGCAGGTGCCACTTCATCCATCATTTGAATTTTACTAGCAAGATCACTATTTCCGGATACTTTTGATTTTTCTTCTTCAACTTTTACTGAGACACGAATTTCATCTTCTGCTCTATTTTTGATTTTATCAAATTCTAAGTGAAGTGAACCATTTACCCAGTATTCTTTTACAACAATGTTTGCCATTTGTTTTTCATTTAATCCAAATAATGTTGCAAGTCTTTCAATTTCCTTCATGTCTTTCTTTTTAAATTGAGAAGCATCAAGAGTTGAGTTTTCTCCTATATATTTAAAGAATAAGTCATGATTGAATGCGAGCTGAGCTCTACCATGGTCTCTTCCAATGATTTGATGACCAAATGATTTGAAGAATGAAGGATCATCATAATTTGGTTTATAAACATCAACAAAGGAAGCTGAGACTTCTTTGTAGTCTTCTGGAATTGTAAGATTAACTTTGTACTTATTAGCAAGTCTTTTAGCTTCTTTATCACCAACAGCTTGAATTAAAAGACCTGAAAATAACACGTCTTCAAAGAAAGCTTTTGGTGATTTTGGTGAGTAGACTACATAAATGTAGCAACGCACATCTTCAGATTTGGATTCATAAGTTCTAATTAAACCAACTGCTTCAAGGTAATGACGTGCACTAAGCAAATCATTTGCATTAAGTTGCATGGTTTTAAGAAGTTGTTCCATTTTGAAAATAGTTCCGCCATCTGCATTTCTCTTTTGCTTTAACATAGTTAAATACAAAGCACATGCAGTTGCTCCAATCAAAGGTTGGTAAAGCTCAAGAAGTGTATCTTTATCAGCATTTGTGATCATAGATGCGAATCTTATTTCATAATAATCATTTTTAGAAACGTAATCCATAGTGGTTAATAATCTATCAAAACACATATCTAAAATCAACAAAAAGTTTCGATGAATTCTTAACTTTTCGTCAATTGTGGATAACTTATACACATCGAAATTGCCTTAAATACACAATCTATCGAAGTTTTTTACTTTAATAACAGAGTTATCCACCATTTTATCCACAATTGAAAAATATTTTATATTTATTATAATTATTCTCGTGAAAAAAGTTTTAGCATTTGATATCGGTGGCACAAACACCCGTTTAGCACTTATCAACTCACGTTTTGAAGTTGAAAGAGATTTAATTACTCCTACTCCAACCGGAAGCAAGGAAAAATTCATGGAAAACTGTATCGAAATGATTAAGAAATTTCCACTTGAAGATGTTGTTGCAATTGGGGCTGGAGTACCAGGTGTTGTAAACCCAGAAACTGGCAAAATTATCATTCTTCCAAACGTTCATATTGGGGACATTAATTTTGGTGAAATTTTAACTAAAGAATTTAACCTTCCAGTCTATCTCAGAAATGATGCTCAAGTTGCTTGTTTAGGCGAAGCCTACTTAGGCGCTGGAAAGAAATTTGACAGAGTCTTTTTTGTTACCATTTCTACAGGTCTTGGAGGAGCTCTTTGTGTTGACAAAAAAATCCAAGATTATGTCACTGAAGTTGGACACACTTTATTCAACTGGAATGGCCAGATGATTGAGTTTGAAACTATCGGTGGTTGCAACATCGAAAAGTTTGCAAAAATGAATGGCAAAAATATTGCTAATGCCCGTGAAATGTTCCAGTCTGCTAGATATGAAGAAAGAGATGGTGTTGAGCTTCTCAATGAATGGGTCAAAGTTTTAGACAAATACATTCAACTTATGGCAGATTCATATCAACCAGACATCATGGTTTTCACTGGTGGACTAATGAAAGCTAAAGACATGTTCTTCCACAGAATTCGCCAAGATAACCCAAATGTTTTGATCCAAGAATGTCACTTTTCTGAAGGCGCTGGGCTCATGGGTGCAGGCGTCTACGCACTACAATGTGCGAAAATTATTTGATTTATTATCAAAATAATAATATATTATTTCTAGCGTTGACGAAGACACGTTAACGAAAACTTCTCATTTAGAGAGGGACCGTAAGGCGAAAGGTTCCTATGAGAAATTCGCTAATACCACTTCTGAGCTTCTACAAACCAATGTAGACGATTGCTCACGTTACGAGTACTTGAGAGTATAACCTAATG
>JAGHUR010000042.1 GCA_018064745.1 Candidatus Fiminaster equi | reverse complement strand
AAACGTGAGGCTGAATGTACAGCTAGAGCAGCAAAATTACAAGAAAAGGAAAAGCGAGTTGAAGAACTCGAGCAAAAAGGAGTACAAGAACTGGAACGAGTTTCTGGTCTTACCTCCGAACAGGCAAAAGCAGAGCTTATACAATCAGTAAAAGATGATGTGAAAGTAGACATCGCTAAAATGTATAAGGAAATGGAAAACAGAGCCAAAGAAGATGCAGATAAAAAAGCCAAAGAATATGTTGTTTCTGCTATTCAGAGATGTGCAGTGGATCATGTTTCGGAAGCTACAATATCTGTAGTTCAGCTTCCAAGTGATGAAATGAAGGGTAGAATTATTGGTCGTGAAGGTCGTAATATTCGTACCATGGAACAACTCCTTGGCGTTGACTTAATTATTGATGATACACCAGAAGTTATTACAGTTTCATGCTTTAACCCAATTAGACGTCACATTGCTACTAAGTCATTAGACTTATTAATTAAAGACGGACGTATTCAACCAGGTAGAATTGAAGAAATTGTTGCTAAAGTCACAGAAGAAGTTGATCAAGACATTCAAAAAGCTGGTGAAGAAGCAGCATTCAAACTTGGTTTACCAAAAATCAACAAGGAATTACTTACCTATGTTGGTAGACTTAAATATCGTACATCCTATGGTCAAAACGCTTTAGATCACTCAATGGAAACGGCCTATTTAGCAGGTATTATGGCTGCTGAACTTGGTCTCGATCAAAACCTTGCAAAACGCGCTGGTTTATTACACGATATTGGTAAAGCAGTTGACTTTGAACAAGATGGTTCACACGTTGAACTTGGTGCAAGACTTGCAAAGAAATACAACGAACCAGATGTTGTTATTAATGCAATTGAATCTCACCATGGTGATGTTCCACAAAATTGCATTATTTCACACTTAGTCCAAGCCGCAGATACTTTATCAGCCGCTAGACCAGGTGCACGCAGTGAAACTCTTGAAAACTACATCAAACGTATTGAACAACTTGAAACAATTTGTAAATCATTTGATGGCGTTTATCAATGCTATGCAATGCAATCAGGCCGTGAAGTCCGTGTTATGGTATTACCAGACAAGGTTGATGACTTAACAGCATTTAAGATGGCAAGAGACATTCGCGAAAAGATTGAAACCGAAATGACCTATCCAGGACAAATTAAAGTCTCAGTCATTCGTGAATATAGAGCTGTAGAAACAGCAAAATAATTGATTTTTGCCGGGAAAAACCCGGATAGAAAGATATCTTTATGAAAATATTATTTTTTGGAGATATTGTCGGCCAAGTAGGTCGAAATGCAGTTAAACACAATATTGAGAAGTTGGTCAAAAAGTACCAAATTGATTTTGTCATCGCTAATGGCGAAAACGCTACTCATGGAAAAGGTTTAATTGAAAAACATTATAACGAACTTATTGATGCAGGAGTTGACTGTATTACTTTAGGCAATCACTACTTGTCAAAGAACATGATTGTCAATTATATTGACGACGCAACTTCATTAGTAAGACCACTTAACATTTCTAAACGTATTGGTGGAGAAGGATCCGTTGTTTTTGAAGCAAACGGAGTTAAGATTCGTGTTACCAATATTTTAGGAACTGCATTTATGCAGGAAGAAGTTGCTTCACCTTATTATTCATTAAAAAGCTTAATTGATAATAACGAAGGTGAAGATGCAATTCATATTGTAGATTTCCACGCTGAAGCAACCGGCGAAAAGATGAGTTTTGGCTATTGCTTTGATGGATTAGTTTCAGCAATAGTTGGAACTCATACACATGTTCAAACAAACGATGCAAAAATTCTAGAAAACGGAACTGGCTTTATTACCGATGTTGGTATGTGTGGTGCAGCAAACGGAGTTTTAGGATTCGATAAAGACACAGTTATCCAAAAAACCATCTTTGGTTCGAATGAACGTTTTGACCTTGATAAAGAGGATCAAGAAATGGTTAATGCAGTTGTAATTGATGTCGATGAAATGAGTCATAAAACCAGAGAAATTTTTGCTATCTCATTACTTGGAGAAAAACATAATGGCTAATAAGTGTGTTTACTCATCTTTACCAGATTCAGATATTGAAAGAAGACGTAATCTTTCATTTGATTTTTCATACCCAAATTTTGATGTTCCAAAACGTCTTGCTGAGTTTGCAAAAGGTAAGAAATATTTCATTCACACTTATGGTTGCCAAGCTAATTATCGTGACCAAGAAATTATGGCTGGATTGCTTGAAAAAGCTGGGTTTTCCCAGGGATTTTCGGAACAAAACGCGGATATTATCATTCTAAACACATGTGCTGTTAGAGAAAATGCAGAACAGAAAGTGTTTGGCAAAATCGGTGATTTAAAAGCTTATAAAAAAGATAATCCAGATGTAATTATTTGTGTCTGTGGTTGTATGGTTCAACAACGCCACGCAATTGAATTTATAACAGACAAATTTAAACATGTTGATTTAATCTTTGGAACACACAATGTAACCTCACTTTTGAACATGTTAAACGAAGTCATTTGCAAAAGAATTAGACTTGTTGACGTTAAATCTATTCCAGGCGACATTGTTGAGAATCTTCCAAGTGTTAGACAATCTAAATTTAAAGCATTTGTAAACATTTCTTATGGATGTGATAAATTCTGTACTTATTGCATTGTTCCATATACACGTGGAAAAGAACGTTCTAGAAAAATGGATGACATTTTAAAGGAAGTTCAAGAATTAAAAGATAATAACTATCAAGAAGTTACTTTACTTGGTCAGAATGTTAATGCCTATGGTAAAGATTTAAATGATGGATCAACTTTTGCAAAGCTGCTTGAAGAAGTTGCAAAGATTGGAATACCACGTGTTAGATTCCTTACTTCACACCCATGGGATTTTACTTCAGAAATTATTGATGTCATTGCAAAATATGATAACGTTATGAAGTACATTCATCTTCCAGTTCAATCCGGCTCAGATGAGATTTTAAGATTGATGGGAAGACGCTACACAAGGGAAAAATATTTGAGTTTAGCCAGGGAAATTAAAGAAAAAATCCCAAATGTTGCCTTAACAACCGATATTATTGTTGGCTTCCCAAATGAGACTTATGAACAATTTTTAGACACAGTTTCTTTATGTCGTGAAGTTCATTATGATTCAGCATTTACATTCATTTATTCACCAAGAAACAATACTCCTGCAGCAAAGATTAAAGACAATGTAACTGCAAAAGAAAAGAGCCAACGTTTTAGAGAGTTAGTTAAAGCCCTTGAAGAAGATATTTCTAAGTATGCTGAAGACATGGTCGGAAAAGTATACGATGTTCTTGTGGAAGGCCCATCAGAAAAGGACCCAAACATGCTTTCAGGATACACTGAGAAAAATAAATTGATTCATTTTAAAGGCGATATTAATTTAGTTGGTAAAATTGTCAAAATTAAAGTTTTAGAATCACACACTTACTCCATGATTGGAGAATTAATAAATGACTAATTTAGATGAATTAATTTCATCTATAAATGATGAACTCAAGCAAGAAGAATGTGTTAAACAGTATTTTTACTATAAGAATTTAGTAGAAAATGATGACACATTAAAACAACTCGATAAAGATGTAAGATTTCATCAAAAAGAAATGTGCAAAAACAAAAATAATCCTGAAGTTTACGCTAAGGAAAAAGCACTTTACGAAGAACTCAAAAATAAGTTCGATAACAATCCAGTTTTGATAAATTATCAAATCGCAAAAGATGAAGTTTATTCGATTTTAGTAGATATTAAAAACGTCCTTAGTTAAAATAATCTTATGATTATTGTCATTACAGGACCCACATGCATGGGCAAAACCGATACAGCTTTAGCAGTTGCTAAGGCTTTTAATTGCGAAATTATTAACGGTGATGCATTCCAATGCTATAAGGAAATGGAGATAGGGGTGGCAAAGCCACCAAAAGAATATTTTAATGTTGTTCCACATCATTTATTTTCGTTTGTAGACGTTGAACACGAATATTCAATTGCAGAATATCAAGAGAACTTAAGAAATAAAATTAACGAAATAATTTCCAAAGGAAAGAATGTTGTTATTGTCGGCGGATCAGGTTTATATATTCGTTCAGCACTTTACGATTATGAATTCTTAAAGCAATCGGAAATTGATTTATCAAAATACGAAAAAATGACTAATGCTGAACTTCATGACGCACTTGAAGAAATTGATCCAAAAGAAGCTGAAAAGATACATATGAATAATCGTAAAAGAGTTTTGCGTGCAATTGAGATTTATTTATCTCAAGGTAAAACTAAAACTGAAGTTATCGAAGCGCAAGAACATAAAGTTATTTATGATGCAAAATTTTATGTAAGAAACATGGATAGAGATTTGCTATACAGTTTAATCAATAAACGTGTCGATAAAATGATGCAATTAGGTTTATTTGATGAAGTTAAAAATTTAGTTAAAAAATATGGCAAAAATTGTAAGTCTTTACAAGCAATCGGATACAAGGAATTAATACCAGTTTTAGACGGTGAATATTCACTTGAAGAAGGTGTTGAACTTATTAAGAAAAATTCAAGGAATTATGCAAAGAGACAAGTCACTTATATCAAGCATCAATTCCCTGTAAATTTCTATGAAAATACTGAGGATTTAATGGAGATTTTAAAGAAATGAGCGACTATTTAGAACGTTCCAAACAACTTTTAGGAGATGAAACAATCTCTAATTTTGGCGACAAAACAATTGTTGTGATTGGTATTGGCGGAGTTGGCGGAACAGCACTTGAATCATTAGCTAGATCTGGTTTTAAGAAATTTGTGATTATTGACTCTGATAAAGTTGATGTTACAAACCTTAATAGACAAGTGCTTTTTACAACTAAAAATGTTGGCGAAAATAAGGTTGATGCTGCGGCCAATCATTTAAGAGAAATTTCCAACGAAATTGTTGTTGAAAAAATAGTTGCGAAAGTTGGTGACAACAAACTGGATGATTTGTTAAAATCAAAGCCAGATTTTATTGTTGATGCAATAGATTTTGTTGAAGGCAAACTCGATATTTTTGAATATTGCTTAAGCAATAATATTCCGTTTGTCTCATCTCTTGGCATGGGGAATAGAATTGATCCTGAACAAGTTTTATTAACAACTCTTAACAAAACTGAAGGCGATCCACTTGCAAAGAAGATTCGTTATGAAGCGAAACAAAGAGGAATTGACTTGAAGAAAGTGAATGTTGTGTTTTCAAAAGAGGTTCCAATTATTAAAAGTCCTAAACCATCTTCAATGATGATGGTTCCATCAACAGCAGGTCTTTTAATAACAAAATATATTGTAAGCACTATGAAATAGTGATAAAATTATATTGAAGAGGTAAAAACTATGATGAAAGTTATTACAGAAATTGCAAAAACTGCAAAAATCGACGAAAAGTATGTCGATATGTACGGAAAGTACAAAGCAAAAATTGATTTATCCATTATGGATGAACTCAAAGACAAGAAAGATGGCAAGTTAATTTTAGTTACTGCTATTACTCCAACAAAAACCGGCGAAGGTAAGACAACAATGTCAATCGCATTAGCTGAAGGTTTTGCTAAGGTTGGCACTAATTGTATGCTCGCACTAAGAGAACCTTCTCTTGGCCCTGTATTTGGCCTTAAAGGCGGTGCTACTGGCGGTGGACTTGCTTCAATTCAACCAAAAGATGATATTAATCTCCATTTCACTGGTGATATGCATGCTTTGACATCATCAATCAACTTAATTGCTGCTGTTATTGATAATCACATTTTCCAAGGAAATGAATTAGGCATTGATCCAGAAAGAATTCTCTGGACCAGAGCTCTTGATATGAACGACAGAGCACTTAGAAGTGTTACTGTCATGCAAGATGAAAAGAAAGGCAAACCAAGACATGATGGTTTTGTCATCACAGTTGCATCTGAAATGATGGCTATTATGTGTCTTGCAAGTGATCCAGAAGATTTCAAAAATAGAGTTAACAACATAGTTGTTGCTTATAACTTCAATGGCGAACCAGTTTATTTAAAACAACTTAGAATTTCTAACGCAATTATGAAATTAATGAGAGAAGCATTAAAACCAAACCTTGTTCAAACTGAAGAAAATAATCCAACATTAGTCCATGGTGGACCATTCGCAAACATTGCCCATGGTTGTAACTCAGTTATTGCTATGAAATTAGCATTAAAACTTGGCGATGTTGTCGTTACAGAAGCTGGCTTCGGTGCTGATCTTGGTGCTGAGAAATTCTTAGATATTTGCTGTCCAACAGGCGGCTTTACACCATCAGGTGTTGTTATGGTTGCAACAATTCGTGCTCTAAAAGAGCATGGTGGAGTTCCATTTGAAGAATTAAAGACTCCAAATGTTGAAGCATTAAAAGCAGGTGTTGGAAATCTTAAGTTACATTTAGAAAACATTCAAAAATATGGTTTACCAGTTGTAGTTGCAATTAACCACTTCGCAGATGATTCACAAGAAGAAATTGATTGGCTTACATCATGGTGTAAAGAAAATGGCTATACTGTATCCTTTGTTGATGGATTTGCCAAAGGTGGTGAAGGTTCAATTGATTTAGCTAATAAAGTTAATGAAATGCTTGCAACAAAACCTTCAAAATATCACAAACTTTATGACTATAATCTTTCAGTTAAAGAGAAGATTGAAACAGTTTGTAAAGAAATTTACAGAGCTGGCGCAGTTGAATTTTCAGATAAAGCAAATGAACAAATCGCCTCATTTGAAAAACTTGGCTATGCCAAAACAGCAGTTTGTATGGCAAAGACCCCTCTTTCAATTACTGAAGATCCAAAAATTTATGGAGCTCCAACCGGTCATACAGTTCACATTCGTGAAGTTAAATTATCAGCAGGCGCAAACTTCATCGTTGCACTTACAGGTGCAGTCATGACAATGCCAGGACTTCCAAAAGTTCCAGCAGCTGTCAAAATGGAAGACGAAAAATAATGAAAAATCTCGATTACAAGCTTGGTGATATTGTTGAACTTAAGAAATCACATCCGTGTTCAACACATTCAACAAAATTTGAAATTGTAAGAGTTGGTGCAGACCTAAAAATTAAGTGTTTAGGTTGCGGTAATGTTTTGCTAATTTCTCGAGACAACTTTAATAGACGCTTAAAAAGAGTTATCAAAGATAACTAAAAAATTCTTTCAGCGAAAACCGACAATTCCCCTGTTATATCTAGTAGGGGAAGTTAAAAAATGTCGGTTTTTATTTTGAAGAATTTATGCAAAAGTTTTGCTACCGGAAAACAGCAAAATGTTGTTTTAAAAAACATTAATTTAGAGTTCCCAGAAAAGGGGTTCTTTTCCATCGTTGGTAAATCTGGCTGTGGTAAATCAACCTTACTAAATATTTTGATGGGAATTGAAAAACCAACAAGTGGAGAAGTTCATTTTAATGGAAAAAATATCTCTAAGATGACCGATAAGGCATTTTCGTCATATCATTTACAAGGCGTATCACTAGTTTTCCAACACTATAATTTATTCAATGATTTAACCTGTTACGAAAATGTTATTTTGCCACTTGAAATAGCAGGTAAAAGCCATGATGAAATAAAACAAAAAGCAGAGGAATTATTTAAACATTTTCACCTTGAATATTTAATTAAAAGAAAGGCAAAAAATTTATCTGGTGGAGAGAAACAAAGGATTGCTATTTTAAGGAGTCTTATTACAGACCCTGTTGCAATATTATGCGACGAGCCAACAGGAGCCTTAGATTATCAAAATAGTCGAGAAATTATAGGTATTTTGAAGGAAATTTCCCAGAAAAAGCTGGTAATTATGGTTTCTCATAACAAACAGTTGGTAGACGAATTTTCTGATTATGTGCTTACTTTAAATGAGGGAAAAATAATCGAAAATTATAATTCAAAATTTCGTAATAATTCATTTAAAAAAGAATATCCAAAATATCATTATTCATCAAAATGGAGTAAAAGATTTTTAAAAATAAATTTAAGGAAAAATATAAAGAAGAACATTTTCTCTGCAATCGCATGTATTTTGTCCTTTTCAGCAATGTTTATTTCAGTGGGCTTTTCTGAAGGTTCAAAGCGATCGCAAGATGAAGCATTAATGCAGAATCTTTCAATAGGTTTTGCAACAGCTACTGAGTCTGAATTTATTGAATTAGAAGGTTCTCCTTTGCTATACGAAAAAACTATAAAGCCAAGCGCCGAGTTAATTGATAAATATTTCTATAATTTCAAATCAATAAGATGTGAAGAAAATATTTCATATTTTATATCTAATTATCCTTCGTGTTATTATGATGAACGCAAAATAGATAATTTTGAGATGATTCCATTATTTGACACTAGTCTAAATTCCTATGGGAAAGACATGATTGTCAAAGGAAATGTGTCATCAGATAATTTTGATGAAGTAATAGTAAATGAAGAGTTTGATAGTCTTCTAGGTGGAAATAGCGTAAATCAAACAATAATTATTTCAAATGAGAGTTTCGTAAATTATCAAACTGGTGACGAAAAGCTTCCTTTTATAAAAGAGACTTTGTCTTTCTCAAGGAAATTCAGAGTTGCAGCAGTAGTACACGAGTTTTCATTTTTAAATAGTCCAAAGTTATATTTTTCGTATAATGGGGCAAAAGAATTTTTAAAAAACGAAATGATGGAAAACGTTTCTAACTTTCTTGGATATAGATTCACATATTTTGATTATTTAGAAAACTGCAAAAATGATGATTCAGCATGTTCTTATTCATCATATCTTTTTGTAACAGATATTAATGAGATAAATGATTTCTTTAATAAAATTAAAACTTTAAATAATGAACCATTGCAAGTAACCTCAAAGGCATTGGAAACAAAAGATACGTATGGAACGTTTATTAGTTCATTTTCAAGTACATTAATTATCTTTGTTATCATTGCTTTTATTGGTATTAATTTCATATTGGGGATGATCTCTCTTTCAACATTCCTTGAAAACAAGAAAAATGCTGCTATTTTGACATGTTTAGGAGCAAGAAATAAATCAATTTATAACTTTCATTTAATTGAGAACTTTTTAGTTATCATTTTCTCCTTTATTTGCTCTATATTTGTATCTATTTTTTTAGGGTCAAAATTAAACGAAATAATTTATTCAAAATTTTCTCTTCAAAATTTAATTTCTATACCATTTAAAAATTATCTTGGAATACCTTTTGGATTGGTTATTTTATTAGGATTAATAGCCATTATTTGTTCGACTATTTTTACAATGATTCCTATGATGATCTATAGGCATAATTCTATAACAGATGAGTTGAGGGATGAATGATGATAAAAGTTGAGAATTTAAGCAAAAACTATGGAGAAAGACGGATATTTTCCAATTTTTCATATACATTTCCAACAAAAGGAGTTGTTGCAATTGTGGGTGAATCTGGAACTGGTAAATCAACTCTTCTCAACATTATTGCAGGACTTGATTTTGAATACTCTGGCAAGGCTACAGTTTTGGGCAAGGAATTATCTTCTTTTAGTCACAATGAATTATGCGATTTTAGATTAAGAAATATTGGGTATATTTTTCAAAGTTTTAATTTACTAAATTTAGACACAGTTGAGAACAATATTTTAATGCCACTAGATGCACTATCAGTTGCATCAAAAAAAGTTAAAAAACAAAGAGTTGATGACGCATTGAAATTAGTTAATCTATCGAAACACAAAAAAGACCACATAAATAAGCTTTCTGGTGGTGAAAAACAAAGAGTAGCAATAGCCCGAGCAATCATAAATAATCCTAAAATCATATTGTGTGACGAACCTACCGGAGCTTTGGATAATAAAAATGGTGCAGAAGTGTTTGAACTCTTACAAAAAATATCAGCAAACTCATTGGTTGTAATTGCAACACATGATCTTGATTCGATAAAAATGATTGCTGACGTAATTTTGGAGATAAAAAATGAAGAAATTTTAGTTCATCAATTAAATAAGAAAGAGAAAAAGGAAAAACCATTGCTTATTGGCATAGGAAAAGAGAGAAAAAGGACTAAAATTTCACAAAGATTTAAGCTGGTTCATTCTTTAAATAAAATACGTGCTAAAAAGTATAGAAGCGTCATAGTAAATTTGATGCTCTCTTTGTCAATGACAGGAGTTGGTTTATCAATCATAATTACTGATTCAGTTTCGACAAAAGTTAATGATGCTTTTAAGACAATTATGAATGGAAACCAGATAGTTTTATCAATGAAAAATGAGAATGAAAATACATTCACTTCTTCTTATGCCGCACCATTCGAAAGAGTGTTAGATGTTTACAATAAATATCAGTATCAAATTGATGGAATTGGCGTAAATTACCTGGTAAATTACGAGGATTTCTTTAAAAATCGTAACGAATTCAAAATTGATTTAGAACATAAAACGATACCTTTAAATTCATATTCTGCACGAAATATTAATGACTTCAAATGGTTAGAAGATGATGGTGACTTTTATTACCCATACAGTGTTGAAGATTTGGATGATGATCAAATAGTTTTAGGACTAACTTATGAGGATATGGTTAATGTATGTTTTCAGTTACAAATTCAAAGAAATTTTACTTCTCTCGGACATTACATTTATGAGCACGGATTAATGATAACTTTTTCAGTGCAAAACGACTTTTGGCAATACGATGATGAACAGATATTTGAAGTGGTTGCAGTAAAAGAAACAAATAGGCCTACTTTTTATCATTCAAATCAACTTTGGAATGAAATTGTTTTTGAGGAAATGATGAGATTGCCAAGTGATGATGACGACACGCACGAATTTCCTTGGGAGATGTACAAAATTTACTATTTAAAAACCAGAGAAAACCCATCTTTGTTTTTAAATGAGATTTATTATGATTCCGATATGTTTGATTTTGTTTTTGAAAGAACAAATTACAACTACAATCCAACGCTTTGCAAAGCAAATAACGTTTGTAATGAAAATAGAGTTTATGTGTATTTTGCAGATAAGTATGCAATCAATCCAGGTGTGTTAAGAAGATTTTCTTCGATAAAGAATTACTATTTCACTTCTGATTTTGGCTATGCATCATATGCCTCGAATTTGTTATCTGGTTTTTCAAAGTCAATTTTTGTCTCACTTGATAAGCAAAAAATATCAGACGCTATAGATGCAGAAACACAATTAAATAATGAACAAAATTTACAGATTGATTTGCCAAAAGGGATAGTGCAAGGAAACTTTATGAACGCACTTGGAAACGGTCTTAGATTTTCTTCTAAAATTGATAAATTAAAGTATGGAAGATTGTCACAAAATTTAAATGAAATTGTAATCTCAGAAGGGCTTGGAAAAGAGCTTGATGAAAAGACACTTGGATTGGGAAAATATATGGAAATTGCGGGGGAAATTGATGAATTTCAGGACAAAAACGGGAAAATAATTAAAGAATATAACACCACCCAAGTAGTAATTGTTGGGGTAGTTGAAGAGAGTAAAAATTATGTCTATCAAAATCCAGATTGGACGATATCATTTTTCAGAGACAAATTAGGCGTTTCTAGTTTCTATTTAATGCCAAGATCAATAGTTTTTGAGTTTAATAATGAGGAGGATGCAAACGCAGCTTATGTGCAACTAAAAAGTCAAATAACTGAGTACAAACTTACAAATCCTCTTGAAGATTTAAAAGTTAATATTGATTCTACTTTAGATTATGCAAACACAATCCTTATTTCGTTTTCAATTTTAGCAACAATAATCTCAATTTTGCTCTTAGCAACTGTCTTAATGTTAAATATAATTGAAAGCAAGAATGAAATTGAACTGTTTAATTACTTAGGAATAAAAAGAAGAGATATAAATTCAACATTTACTAACCAAGCAGTTGTTCAAGGATTAATTTCTTTCGTGGTAAGTGCTTTTGAACTAATTGTTGTTGATTTAGTTATGAGTTATATTCTGGGGGATTACTTAAATATTGGCTTTCAATTTTCCTTAAATGGAAAACCAATTTTTGTCGTATTTATAATGGCAGTATTTTTACCTTTTGTTATTTCAAAGGTAATGCTTCTATATTTAACAAAGAGAAAAAAGCCAAATAAAAAAAGTTAGATTAATTCAAGTGTTTTATAAATTTTATTTAAAAATTATTTAAATAGTGTTACGCTTTTTTCAAAGCAAGAGGAGTCTATATGAAGGGTAAAGTAATTAGATTCAACAAGAATAAGGGTTTCGGCTTTATTAAGTCTGAAGATGGTAAAGACGTATTTTTCCATTATTCCGCACTTGTCATGGAAGGTTTTAAAGACATTGCTGTCGAATCAGCTGTTGAATTCGATGTTGAAGAAACAGAAAAAGGCTTAAGAGCCGCAAACGTTAAAAAGATCGATTAATTAAAATAAATTAATAATATTTAGCCAGAAATGTTAATCATTTTTGGCTTTTTCTTTACATATTTATTTAAGTAATATAAGATATTATCTCTTACAGAGGTAATAATATGTCATTAAAAGCAGGAATAGTCGGATTACCAAACGTTGGAAAGTCAACTCTCTTTAACGCTATTACAAACTCTCATGTTGAAGCTGCAAACTATCCATTTGCAACCATCTCTCCGAATACTGGAGTAGTCAACGTTCCAGATGAAAGATTAGATTTCCTTACCGGATTATTTAATCCTAAAAAGAAAATCCAAGCTACATTCGAATTCTATGATATTGCAGGCTTAGTTAGAGGAGCCTCCAAAGGAGAAGGTTTAGGAAACCAATTCCTCGGTCATATTAGAGAGTGTGACGCTATTGTCGAAGTTGTTCGTTGTTTTGACTCAAACGAAATTATCCACGTTGAAGAATCTGTCGATCCAAAACGTGACATTGAAACTATAAATCTTGAACTTGCTATGGCTGACTTAGCAACAGTTGAAAAACGTATAGCAGCTGTTGGAAACAAAGCAAGAGTTCAAAAAGATAAAGAATCAGTTTATGAAATGTCAATTCTTGCACCTTTACAAGAACTCCTTTCTCAAGGCGAGCCTGCTAGAAAGCTTTCTTTAAAGAAAGAAGATAGAGAATTTGCATTTAAACAATATCATTTGCTCACATTAAAACCTATTATTTATGTTGCAAACGTTTCTGATGCTGATTATCAAGATTTAGATAACTGCAAGTATTTAAAAATTGTCCAAGAAATTGCTGCAAGCGAGAAAGCACAAGTTATTCCAATCTCTTGTGAAATTGAATATGAGCTTTCATCTCTTCCAAAGGAAGAAAGAATGGAATTCCTTGCAACACTTGGTGCAACTGAATCAGGCTTAGATAAAGTTATCAAAGCCGTTTATAAATTGTTAAATTTATCAACCTTCTTTACATGCGGTGAAGATGAATGCCGTGCTTGGACTTATACAAATGGTATGTTGGCTCCACAATGTGCAGGTATTATTCACACAGATTTTGAAAAAGGATTTATTAAGGCTGAAATCTACAGCTTTAAAGATATTTTTGAACTCAAATCTGAACAAGCAGTTAAGGAAGCTGGTAAGTTAAGAATTGAAGGAAAAGAATACGAAATGCAAGATGGCGATTGCGTATTCTTTAGATTCAATGTTTAAGGAGAAACAACCGTGATTCGTATAGGGTTTTCTGAGGATATTCATCAAAAACAGGCAGGAAGAAAGCTTGTTTTAGGTGGTGTTGAGTTTCCAAATGAAGTAGGTTTATTAGGTCATAGCGATGCTGATGTTTTGGTGCACGCTGTTGCTGAATCTATTCTTGGTGCATTAGCTCTTGGAGATCTTGGTAAATTCTTCCCAGATAATGATCCTAAATATAAGGGAATTTCTTCATTAATTTTGCTCGATAAAGTAGTAGTAATGATGAAGGAAAAAGGTTTTAGAATCGGAAACATTGATATACAAGTTGCTTGCAAAGCTCCAAAGCTTGCAAACAAGATTGATGAAATGAGAAAGGTGGTTGCAGCTCATTTAGGTTGTTCAATTGCTCAAGTCTCTATAAAAGCATGCTCATTTAATGGAGTAGGCCCTATTGGAGAAGATAAGGCAATTAAAGCACAATCATATGTTTTACTTGAGAAATGAATTTCTCTTGCTATAATAGAGCGTTAAAAATTTATGAGTATTGAAGAAACATTAAAGATTAAAATAAAAGATTCACTTAAAAGTGAAGGACTAGATTTAGAGTTAAATGATATCATTATTGAAAACTCTAAAACTCCTGAACACGGTGACTATGCCTCAAACGTTGCACTCAAGTTTGCAGGTCGTTTAGGCATGAAACCAAGAGACTTAGCAGAAAAGATTTCTAACTCAATTGATAAAGAAGTAATTGAAAAGATTGAAATCGCTGGTCCTGGTTTTATTAACTTCTTTGTTAAAAAAGATGCTATTAACTCAGTTGTTAAAGGCATCATTTCAGCAGGCGATACCTACGGAAGAGGTGCTAAAAACAATAAAAAAGTTAATGTTGAGTTCGTTTCAGCAAATCCAACAGGCGATTTACACTTAGGCCACGCAAGATGTGCTGCTGTTGGTGATTCAATTTGCAGACTTTATGACTTCGCAGGTTATGAAGTAACACGTGAATTCTATGTTAATAATGCTGGCAATCAAATTCATACTTTAGGTTTATCCTTAGACATTCGTTTAAGACAACTTTTAGGAGAAAAGATTGAACTTCCAGAAGATAGTTATCATGCAAACGATATCATTGATATCGCTAAGTTATATAATGAAAAACATCCAAACGAATATAAAGTTGGTGATGAAGAATCATTTAAGAAACTTCAAAAGTTTGGAATGGATGAAGAATTAGAAAAGATTAAAAGAGATCTTGAACTCTTTAGAGTTAAATTTGATATTTATTCCTTTGAAACTGATGTTCGTGCAAATAATCACGTTCAAGATGTTTTAGAGAACAAATATGGTAAGTTTACTTACCAACAAGAAGGTGCAACCTTCTTAAGAACCACAGACTTCTTAGATGATAAGGATAGAGCAGTTGTTAAATCAGATGGTTCATACACCTATTTAATGCCTGATATTGCTTATCACTTAATCAAGTTATCAAGAGGTTATGATCAACTTATTGACGTCCTTGGAGCAGACCACCACGGTTATATTAACCGTATGAAGTCAGCTTTAATGATGCAGGGTTATTCAAAAGACACTCTTGAAGTTGAACTTGTTCAAGTCGTTAGATTAATAAAAGATGGTGAAGAAGTTAAGATGTCCAAACGTACTGGCGCAGGAGTTACATTAAGAGAACTTTGCGAAGAAGTTGGCGTTGACGCAACAAGATATTTCTTCGTATCTCGTGCAGCATCTTCTCACTTAGATTTCGACTTAAATCTTGCACTTGAACAAAGCTCATCAAACCCAGTTTATTATGCTCAATATGCACATGCTAGACTTGCTTCAGTTTTAGAATCAGCATCTGATATCAAAATTGATGAAAATGCACCAATGTTAAAAGAGGGTTCCGAGACCGAATTACTCAAAAAACTCATTGAATTCCCACATATTATTGAGGTTTCTGCGGAAAAACGCGCTCCTCATATGGTTGCAACTTACATTCAAGAATTAGCCGCAAGTATTCACTCATTCTACACAAATTGTAGACTTATTGATCGTGATAATCTTGAAATGACTGCTTCACGTTTAGCATTAGCAAAAGCAGCAAAAATTGTTATGAAGAATGCCTTAGGTGTTCTCGGAGTTGATGCTCCAAATAAAATGTAAAGAAGGAAGGTAAATATTATGAACGAGAAATCTTTACTTGATTACGGATTCGATGTTCTTAGTGCATCAAAGGATCCATTAAAATTCGTTGATTTATTCAACGCAGCAATCAAAGCAAGTGGATTAGAACTTGCAGAAGGTGATGTTAAGAAAAAAATGTCAAAATTCTATACATCATTATCACTTGATGGACGTTTCGTCACATTAACTGATAACTATTGGGATTTACGTACACGTCATGTTTTTGAACAAGTACACCTTGATATGATTGATGCTTATTCAGATGAAGATGAAGAAATCGATGAAGAAGAAAGAAAACTTCTTGCAGAAGAACTTGGTGAAGTTGAAGAAGATGATTCAGAAGAAGAAGCTGATGATCTTGACTTTGATAAACCAGTCAAAGATGCAGATGACGACGAGGAACTTTAATTTAATAATTAAAAATGAGAAAAGCCTTTAAAGAACTTCTAAAAGTAATTAAAAAATACGATGTAATTACCATTTATGGACACATTAATCCAGATGGCGATTCTTTTGGTTCAGGCTTAGCTTTAAGAGAATTACTCAAAACCAATTTCCCAGAAAAGAAAGTCTACACAATAGGTGCAGGCCTTACTCAATTCTATAATCGTTTTGGAAAATACGATGAAGTTAGTGATGATATTATTCAACAAAGCTTAGCTATTGTTTTAGACTGTTCTGAGGTTGATCGTGTTAGTGATCAAAGAGTTAGACTTGCAAAGCAAATCGTAAAATTTGATCACCATATTGAAAATGGTCCATTCTTTGGAATTAAGTATGTTGATGAAGACGCAGTTGCATGTTGTCAAATCATGTTAGAGTTTGCTCTTGAATGTAAATTCAAAATTACCAAACTTGCAGCAGAACTTATGTATTTAGGCATCTGCACTGACTCTGGCAGATTTAGATATGCTCCAACAAATGCAAAAACACATCGTTTAATAGCAGTGCTCTTTGAATTAGGAATAGAAACAAAATCTATCTTTGATATTTTGTATATTTCTGATGAAGCATTTGTTAAGTATCAAGCTTTGCTTGTTTCAAGATTCAAACGTACCGAACATAATGTTATTTACTGTTTCGCAGACTTTCCAGATTATGACCAATTTGGTTTAAAATTTGAACAAATTTCAAAGAACGTAAATGTTATTGGTAACATTAGAGGTTGTCCAATTTGGGTTCTCTTTACTCGTTCGAAAGAGGGCAATATTAGAGTTGAATTTAGATCTAATGGTGCAAACGTTCAAGAAGTTGCAGTCAAATACGGCGGCGGTGGACACAAGTGTGCCGCTGGTGCAAGACTTGTAGACCAAAAAGACTTCTCGCTTGCTATGAAAGTTGTAGAAGATTTAGATAAGGTAGCAGCAGGATTAGAAAAATGAATTACGAAAGAGAACTACAAGTAGCATTAGAAGCAGTAAATGCAGTTCGTGACGTAATTTTAGATGTATACAATTCACCTGATTTAGGTGTTGAAATTAAAGAGGATAATTCCCCTGTAACAAAAGCAGATAAAGCAGCTGACAAAATCATACGTCAGATTCTTTCAAATGCATTCCCAAATTATGCCCTTCTTACTGAGGAATCTTTTGATGATAAAAAGCGTCTTGAAAATGACTATGTTTGGATAGTCGATCCAATTGACGGAACTAAGGATTATGTGGCAAAAAATGGGGAATTTACCGTGAATATTGGCTTATCTTACAAACATGAGGCAGTGCTCGGAGTCATTCTTGCACCGGTCTCTGGAGAGATATATTTTGGTGTTAAAAACGAAGGTTCTTTCTACCTTAAAAACAAGGATGCAAAACCTGAGAAAATTCATGTCAATAATAAGACTGAAGATTTAACAATTTTAGTGTCCAGATTTCACACAAATGAAACTGAGCAAAATATGATAAAAAAACATTCAGATAAGATTAAACATCAAACTACAATTGGTGCAACCTTAAAAGGATGTATTATTGCTCGTGGTCTTGCAGAAATGTCATATCGTTTCTCTTCTAATACAAAAGAATGGGACACATGTGCAATGCAGGTTATTGTTGAACAAGCTGGCGGATATATTCTTAAGTTTGATGGAACACCAATTTGCTATAATCGTGAAGACGTCTATAATCACGACGGCTACGTTATTTGTAATAAAAAAGAAAATTTTCTTTTATAATATAAATAGGAGGTTCAGTTATGAATTCTAAAAAATTACTTACATTGTTAGCAGTATTACCATTACTTGCTGGTTGTGGACAAAATGAAGAAAAGGGCGATTTAGTAATTCCAACAGTTGATGTTGATTCGATCGTTCCAGTACTTCCAAATAGACCAGAATACAATACTGGTGATATTAAGACAGACGGAACTAATGATTTCATTGATATTTATGAATTATCAGATTTCCATGGTGCAGTTAACTATGAAACACACTCAAGTGGCAACTATCTTGGTTTACCAAAACTTGCAAGCTATCTTGATATTAAACGCAATGATAACCAAGGTGGAACAGTTGTAGTTTCCTCTGGAGATATGTTCCAAGGTTCAGCAGAGTCTAACCTTACACGTGGTTATATGGTGAACTACGCTATGAACTATATGGGTTTTGATTCAATGGCTATTGGAAACCACGAATTTGACTGGACTGATACGTGGCTTAAAAAGAATGCTAATTTAGACTATAAAGGCCATAAAACCCCATTTATTTCAGCAAATATTGTTAAAACTGAAACAAATGAAACTCCTGATTTTCTTCAAAAATCTACAATCATTTCTCGTAAAGGTTACAAGATTGGAATTATTGGATCAATTGGTAAAGGATTAAAATCTTCTATCTTAAAATCATGTGTTGAAGGCTATGATTTCCTAGATGAAGTTGATTCAGTAAATGCTGAAGCAGCTAGATTAAAAAATGTTGAGAATTGTAACATTGTTATTTTAACTTCCCACAATGATATCGAAACAATTGGTTCAAAAGCATTAGAAAATGTTGATGCAGTTTTCGGTGGGCACTCTCACGAAAGCAAAAAGGGAACAATAAGCGGTGCCGCAGCTGCTCAAACTGTAAACTATGGAGCTTCTATTGCACACATTCAATTATCAATTAATAAAGAAACAAAAGCAGTTTCTTGTTCAGTTTGTGAAGTTGACGAAAATCCAACACAATTAGCTGGGCTTCAAGAAAAAGCTGAAATTAAGACAATTATGAATAACTACTCTTCAGCAATTGGTGATATTAAAAATATCAAACTTGGTGAAGCAGATAATAATTTTACTATTTCAGCAGGATTAAAGAATGTTTGCGTTGAATCAATGTATCAAGGCGCTGTTAAAGCAAACAAAGATAATAATTTAGGAATTCCTGAAGACAAGATTCTTGCAACATTCCATAACGTTGAAGGTGGTATTAGAAAAGACATCAGCAAAGGCAATATTGTTTATGGTGATGTTTATGCATCATTCCCATTTGATAACGAAATTTGTTTCTATAAAGTAAAAGGCAGTGCATTCAAAGGTGCACTTAAATATAATGAAGTTGTTGGCATAGGCGTAAGAAGAACATTTTCTAACAACAATGAAATTGATGACAACACCGATTACTATTTAGTTGTTACTGACTTTATTGCCTTCTCTACAGATTATCTTGGTGCTGCATTCAATATTACTGATGCAGATTTAGTTAGAACTGGTAAAGTTGTCAGAGATGAAGTTGCAAATTTAATTTATAAAACTGAAACAATTAAACTAGGTAATTTCAAGAGTGGCGTATCTCCATATGTTGGATTAAAAAGAATTCAATAAATTAAGAAAACTATAAAAAATGTGCCGAATTCCGGCACATTTTTATTTTTTCTCAGGCATTTCACTTGCTAACTTAACGCCTATTACACCAGGCACTTCTTCTTGCAATATTATCTCAATTCCATCTGATAATGTGGTATCAATCATAACGCAATCTTGGCAAGCGCCTTTCATGTTAACGTAAACAATTCCGTCTGTGAAATCGACAAATTCAATGTCGCCTCCATCACGGTTGATGAATGGTCTAACTTTGTCGATAGTTTGTTTAATAAGTTGTATTGTGTCTTCCATAAAGTAAGAATAATTATATTACTTTTATTCATTTGTGCAACAAATGTGATAAGATAATTACATGCAAAGACGTAGAACAAATGAATTTAGACTCACAGTTTCACATTATAAAATTCTTCAAACTGTGCTTGATTTGAATAATGTTAAAAAATATCCAACCGCCAAAGGTGTTAATAATATTTTGATGGGAAAATTGGATGTTGAAACTCGTCAATATATTGACATGAGAACATTTGGCACTTTAATTTCGTTTCCAGGAAGAAGACTTTGTTCATACATATTGAACATGGTTAGAAGAGGCTATCTAAGTTACATTTATGATAAAAATTCTGATGCAATGTATCTCAGAGTAACTGAAAAAGGTGAACTGGAAGTATTGAATTACGAAAGAAGACACAAGAACTCATATCGAAAAAAAGAAGCTCATAGAAAAGCTCAAATTGTAGAAATTAAATAAAATATTAATCATAAGATTAAAGGATTCCTAAAATTAGGAGTCCTTTTATAATAATTGAGATTATTTTTATTATTTTATAAAATATAAAAAAGCAGGCTATTATTATGGAAAAGAT
>JAGHUR010000043.1 GCA_018064745.1 Candidatus Fiminaster equi | reverse complement strand
GTTCAGGAAAGAAAGCAATTTCTTATTGATATGTGGTATCACAAAGGCTCGTTTTCTGCAAAATAACCAGGAAAACCCTAGGATTTTGTTAAAAATTGGCCCATACGACTTATTTAGTCTATGGTATAGATGAGCCATATGAGAAAGAAATCTCTTATGGCTTTTATATTGTTGTGATAGAATTAATTCTAATAGAGGTTATATATACTTATGGCACTTGTAAAATGTCCTGAATGCAAGAAAGAAATATCTGATAGTGCGGACAGTTGTCCTCATTGCGGATATAAACTAAAAAATACAAAGAAAGAAAGCTCTAGTAATTTTAATTTTACAAAGGATGACTCCAATGTATTACTTATTGTTGCAGTAATATGTTTATTTGCTGTTCCATTTGTTGGAGTCATTCTTTTAATTGTTGCATTATCTCAAAAGAAGAAAGCTAAAAAAGCAAAAGAACGTTCTGATATGGAAAAGATTCTTATTAAGAATGCTAAGATAGATGCTTTAGCAAGTATTGATCCAACTAATACCGAGAAAGCTAAAGAACAAATAGATATAATTAATAAGTTGGATAATTTAGATTAAAACCATTTTATTTATTAGTGGTAGAATTAATTCTTGTAGAGGTTATATATACTTATGGCACCTATTAAATGTCCTGAATGTGGCAAAGAAGTTTCGGATAAAGCTAGTGCTTGTCCTAATTGTGGGTGTCCTGTTGGTGTTCATTCAAAATTAACAGAATCAGTTTTTCACCAAGGAAGAGGACCAACAGACAGTGATCCGAGTTGGGTTCAGGAAAAAGTTCAAAATAGACGTTCTGCAACCGTTGTTGCAATAGTTTTTGATGTGATTTTAAGTATCATGACTTTAGTCGGTGTCCTTTTGTGTGTGGTATCCTCAGATTCTTTTATAGCCGGCATCGTTTTATTAAGCTTTGGTTTTGCAGGATTAATAATTTCTTTTATTACAACATTTACGCTTTTGAATCGTCCGCCATTAATATTAGATGAATACAACGGTTATTTAATTGGATTATCAACATGTAAAGATGAAACCTTATATGTCAATGGCGAATCAACATTGTATGAGGGTCATTATCACACCGAAATAAGTGGCGATGAAGACGGCACAACATCCAAGGAAGTTTTAGATAGGGCGACATTCATTCTGTTAGATGGCACCAGATGTCAAATTATAATTGCAAAAAACAAATATACGTTTAAATACGATTCAAAAGGAACATATTCTGACGTTATACAAAATGTATTTGTTAATAACACAATTGTGAATCGTAAAAAAGCAAAAGAACGTTCTGATATGGAAAAGATTCTTATTAAGAACGCTAAGATAGATGCTTTAGCAAGTATTGATCCAACCAATACAGAGAAAGCAAAAGAACAAATAGATATAATTAATAAGTTGGATGATTTAGATTAAAACCATTTTATTTATTAGTGGTAGAATTAATTTTAGTAGAGGTTATATATACTTATGGCACTTATTAAATGTCCTGAATGTGGTCATCAAGTTTCTGATAAAGCTAGTGCTTGTCCAAACTGTGGTTGTCCTCTTTTGTGTGAGCCACAACAAAATAAATCTATAAATTCTATACCACCATTGAATCATGCCTGGGTTGATAAATGGTACAGGAAGAAAAAGAAATATGTGATTGCTTGCTGTGTATTAGCTCCATTTACTTTTTTCTGTTCTTTAGCTTTTTTAATTCAATCACACGTAGCCGAAAGAAAAAGAAATGGTTACACAGTTTTAGCATACAGTGGTTTTGCTGGTTTTGTTGTAATTGAAGGAAAAATTATTAAAAAAATTTATTCTCCAAAAACAGTGTATGGTGAACTCCCTGATGGAACTGGCGTTACCGTTTCATTTAATGTTTGGAATGGAGCACCAGAAATTTTCTTTGATAGCGGAAATTCCAATGTTTCACAGCAAATCATTATTAACAATGTTGAAAATAACACAACTGTAGTTAAAAAGGGCAAACAACCTGAACGTTCTGATATGGAAAAGATTCTTATTAAGAACGCTAAGATAGATGCTTTAGCAAGTATTGATCCAACCAATACAAAAAAAGCAAAAGAACAAATAGATATTGTTAATAAATTAGATGATTTAGATTAGGAGTTTATATGAAGAAGATTTTGTTTTTATTATTAAGTTCTTTAATGCTTGTGGGTTGTTCAAATAATAACGATTCCTTTAACGAACAAGTCAGTCAAACAACTCAACATCATATAGTAGACTTATCTGGTGCAAATTATTTAACATACTTAAATTATGAAATCCAAGCTCAATCAGCTACTCAAGCATATTTAACAGTGTATGGTGTTTTAAATTATGCCTTCTATGAGAATGTTGTAATTCAGCTTAAAGTTCATTTAACAAAATCCTCTAGTTTTAGTGCTGCAGTAATTGATGAATATGAAAACATTTCGTTACCATTAAATGCTGCAGGATATGGAACAGTTTCTTTTACTACAAATGGTTATTTATTAAACAAAACCACAAAGATTTCAGAAGTTTCTGAGTTTAGTAGTTGTAACAGGTCACTAACAATATGTGGCGTATCAGGAAAAGTAATTTATAACATTTAAAAAAACAATGGGAAAACCCCTAGATTTTGATAAAAAATCGGGTCATACGAAGACTAGCTTCTATGACTTATATGAGTGGCATGAGAATAAATCTCTGCCACTTTTATTTTTATAAGTATTACAATATTAGACATGGTAGAGGAAGAGAAGAATAGTGGTGATACATCTTTAACTATAGATAATAAGAAGAAACATAAAAAGTTAAAGAAAGTATTTATTATTTTAGGATGTATTATTGTCCTTCTTTTTACTCTTACATATTTAATATTTTTAATTAGTCACAAAGACTCTAGTAGAAACCCAACAGTGAAAAAAGAAACCACCAACATTCAGTTAATTCAAAAGGATTTGATTGAAGGTTTCAAAAACACAAAAGACACTGGTAGGTTTTCCTTTAGAATGAGTGATGAAGATATTAACCAAATTCTTTTGAATTCAACTGAAGGTTTACTTTCAGGCAAAGAAGAGTCTTGTTACATTGATAGCAAGGTATCTACATTTTATGTAGACTACAAATCTACTCTTGGAGTGAAGACCAGAGTCTCATATGTATTTGATAACTATGGTATTAACCCTTCAAAGGAACATGTTTTAATTCCAACACAAGTACCAAGAATGGGTATGCTTCCATATATGTGGGGGCATCGCATGAACTTTGAATCCTTCATTAATGAAGTATCAAAGAAAAGTGGACTCCCAATAAGGTGGGAGAATGCGATGCTTATAGTGAGCCCAAACAAACTATTTGAGTATTTCCCTAATGAGAATATCAAATCCTTTGTTAATGGGCTTATAAGTGCTAAACCAGAGTGTGTAAGTATTGATCCAAACTCCTTATTTGGATTTGATATTGATTTCTCCTTATTTAGAGGCTCAAATATTCCTGGTAAAGACATTAGTGATACACTTCCAAATTTATACTCCCAAGTCAATGATTCATTAACTCCAGAGTTTTTAGGAAGTATTTCATCTGGTGAATCTAAAAAAGCTTGTTCAATAAGTGTCGCGGACATTAATAAATTAATATACTCAAAATTCTCTAAAAGAGTAATTGAACAAGCTTCAATAGATTTAACTGATGTAGATGTTACATTAAAAGTAGATGATTTATATGTATCATTAATCGATACAAGTCATCTCGCTATTTTGATGCCTGTATCCATTAATGGTTATAATTTGTACTTTGTTAATAACTCGATTATCACTACATTTCCAAAAACAATGGTAGTGAACTTTGAGATACTAACTAAGGTAATGCTTAACAATGTAGAGTTTCCTAAGGAAGGATATGTTGGAAATGTAGTCATATCCTCATTATTAGAGTCATTAAATGATATTTGTAAAGATATTAGTTATATGAACTTTAAATCGGATTCAAATACATTATCACTTGATTTAAGTAATATTGAGAAAACAAATCCTGATTTTACTTTCTATAACGGTACCATTTCTACAAATGTAGTTGATCCAAAAGGTTTTGATGTAATTGTTACTGCTCAATAGAGGTGCAATACGGGCTATTCATCCTTTTGCGATCTAATCTTACTAGCCACCCAGTCTCATGACTAGATGGCTTTTTAAAAAGATGTTAAAAATTTAATACTTTGTATTATAAAAATTTTTTCAGCGAATTCACTAAATTCCCCTGTTATATCTAGTAGGAGGACTTTTCAAAATTATGAAAAAGTTAATTATTAAAAATTTAAATACAAAGCAAACAATATGCTTAGTTTAAGTCGGGGGGTACAGGTATGAGCAAAATTTTTAAATACAACAACGATATTAAAGCAATCAAAAATGCAATTTTAATTAGTCAATACCAGTCTATATTGTCCATTAATGAGAGACAATTATACTTAAATTTTTCAGTTGGCAAGTTTATTTCCGATAACACAAGAAAAGGTTTTTGGGGAACAGACGCACTTTCTATAATTAGCGAGCAACTTCAAAAAGAACTGCCTGGTTTAAGAGGTTTTAAAATTAGCAATATGAAAAACATGCGACAATTTTATGAGGAGTGGTCTCAATACCTTAATTTAAAACGAATTTCATTAGAAAGCGAAAATTCGCCAGACGCGTCTGTCGAAATTACAATTAAAAATTGTAATTTTAATGTAGATGATAATTTTATAAGAAAATTTCTATCAATTAGTTTTTCAAATCATTGCCTTATTATAAGAATGGTTAAGACTATCGAAGAAAGAACTTACTATATAAATAGAAGTGCAATGGATCATTTATCCTATAGACAATTAGGAAAATTAATAGAATCAGACGACTTTCATCATAGAGGAAAAATTATTAATAATTTTGAATTAACAATAAAAGATGGGGCAACAGCTTCAAAAGCGTTGGAGGCATTTACTGATCAAATTTTACTACCTGCTGTAGTTATAGAAGAGTTAAATTGTAGAGACATTAGTGATGTTGATGAAAAGGTTTTAGAAAATGCTATCGTACACAATATTAAGAATTTTATATTAACTATGGGAAAAGGGTTTAGTTTCATATCAAACCAATTTCGCATAGATGCTTTTGGAGAAGATGAATTTATAGATCTTTTATTTTTCAATCGTGATTTAAATTGTTTAGTTGCAATTGAGCTGAAAACAGGAAAATTCAACTCTAAGTATTTAGGACAATTAAGTGGCTATTTGTCTTTGTTAAATAAGTTTGAAAAAAGACAACATGAGAATCCGGCAATCGGTTTAGTTTTATGCAAAGAAGCAAATAAAACGGTAGTTGATCTTTTAATACAAGATTATAAAAATCCTATGGGTGTTTCTACTTACAAAATAACAGAAGAAGTACCAGAAAAATTAAGAAATGCTTTACCTGATATTAACGATTTAAGACAGTTGTTAGAATCGCCAGATATTACTAAAATTTAGGAAAACTAATTTTATTTATATTGTTTTTAGAGAATTCAAAAGCTATAAATTTTCTGTTGAAGATATAAAAAAATATTGAAATTTAGTTAAAAAAGAAAAGAGCCACACAGTAACGCAATGTTAACTCTAGGCTCGCTTTAAGGCCATCAGTTTCCTGTGCCTTAACTATATTATAGTTGTTTTAATTAATAATTAAATAAAATTTTGGAAAAGATAACGTCATACAAAATTAAACCAAAAAAAGAACCGATTGCAGCTTAATCCGCTACCTTGGGTTCACTTATATTATACGTTTATCATCTAATTAAGCAAGATGATGACATTTTTTATGAAAATTCGGCCCATACGACTTATTGAGTCTATGGGTATAGATAACATTTAATTTTACATTTAATCAACTTGTGCTATATTATAAGTGACGGGTACGAGAAGGTACTAGTTGTTAAAAAGAGGTCAGGGTACGATCCTAACCTCTTTTCTTCATTTTGGACGAGACGGGTACCTGACTATACTAGTTACTAACCAGCATTACGAGTAATACCAAGATAATAACCAGTATGAGAAGGTACTCGATAACATGTATCCTCCCTTCTGGCCAAGCACCCGCAGCGTCCCACGAATCTTGGTCATACCTGTCTCCTACAAAACTATCCAATTATTCCAATTGGCGAGTGTATTATTTCAAATCGTATATTCACGTGTCAATAGCCCTAAAAAGTTACCTTATATTAATATAAATACTAAAGATTTACTTTATACTCTAAAGTTTTACTAATATTAATATTAAGGTAAAAAATTTTAAGAGGTGCAATACGGATTATTCATCCTTTTGCGATCTAATCTAAGAGTCACCCAATTCAATGACCCGGTGGCTTAACTTATTGTGTAACATTTAATTTTACATTTAATCAACTTGTGCTATATTATTTGTAGCAGGTACTTAGCTGCTAGTTGTTAAAAAGAAGTCAGGTTGCCGCCTGACTTCTTTTCTTCGTTTAGAGCTCAGTAGGTACTTAGATTACTAGTTGTTAACTAATATTGCTACCAACACCAGTATAACAACTAGTAGTACCAGTTAAGGTATAGCATGAAGCCTCCCCTCTGACTAAGCACCCTTAGAGCTCTTTGGATCTTAGCCATACCTGCCTCCTTGTGAACTACTCGGCAATTGAATTACTGAGCATCGACTCAAGCATGCTGTCCAGCATGTTGAAATCAGGGCAGTCCCTGCCCACTATCCCTACTTCTTTCTTAGCAGAATTTGAAGTTACAGGAATACTTATTTTCTTTGGATTTGAAAGACATTTATGTGTTAATTTTTTATTAATATAGTTCTCTTGATAATATTTTCTTAGAATGTTAAATGCTCCTACAGAATCTGCGTTGTAAATAGCGTTCCCGTCTTGATATAGGCCACGATATATACGGTTGTTTTTATCCGCATATTCAGAAGAAACTTCTTTTGAAACCGGAGAACATTGACTTGTAAATGCTTCGTTTTGCTTAATTAATGTTATACCTCTCTTTCTTAATTTATAATCAAGCATGTGATAAATTTTATCGAAAGGCAAAGAATGGAGTTTTTGGTTGAACTCTTTTTCTTTTTTGCCCTTTTGATTATTTTTATGATTGTCAATTCCTTTAATGTCTCCAATAACAACTTTGGTAATGTTGTTTGCAAGACAATAATTAACAATTGTTTTGGTGGAAGAATGTAAAATATATGAGATTATGCAGTTCTTTTTCGCAAAAAGTTCATTTATTCTTCTGGTTTGGTATAAATGTTTTTTCAGTTTTATATCTTTCTTATGAGCTTCATCATTAATTGATTGATAATGTGCAATTTGCTTGTTGTAATAATGAAGCGTTTGAAGATAACTATTTCCAGAAACAATAAAAGAACGTCCAATATTATCATATACAGTCATTAAATTATTGATTCCTAGATCAATTGAAATGTGTCTGCCATTATCTAGTTTAATTGGTTTTTCAAATGTTTCATAAGAAACAAAAACTTCATATTCAAACTTATTAATAAAAGAAAAGCTTATCTCTTTGATTTCTCCGTCGATTTGTTCTTTGATTGGAACACAGAAATACTGTGAATCGATATTAAACTTATTATGTAAATGTTCTTTCATCGCTTTCGGAATAGCGAATCTTATTTTGTTATCAAGCAACTTAAAACCATTATTTAAATAGCTTATATTTGTGTGACTATCTTTCTTTTTATAATAAGGAGCTTTTGGTTCACCAGAAAGCCTCTTTCCGTGATCATATTTATATTTCAAAACATCATAACTTTTCCATGATTCATCAAGTGTTTTTAATACATCTTGAGCAGTCTGAGATGGTAAATTTTTATACCATATATTGGTTTTCATATTTTTCTTTTGATCATACCAATTTGGGCTTTTTTCTAATCCAAGTTTTTTGTATTCATGTCGTTGATAATTTGCTTCATTAAAAAGTTTAGAAGCCGAATAGGTTAAATGACCTAATATAATTGCTTCAGTTGTGCTTGTTTTAAAAATAAATTTTTTAGTCAACAACATATTATTTCATTAAAAATATTATAACACATAGTAGCCAAAAAGTAAAACTTATTTTCTCTGAAAATAATATTTGTTCATATACTCAATTTTTCGGCTCGCTTTTATCTCGGCAATTGAATAACCGAGGATTTCCGCTTGTTTATCAAACTATCCAATTTTTCTATTGGCGAGTGTATTATTTCAAACGAGATATTACCCTGTCAATAGGTCAAAAAGGTTACCTTATATTAATATAAATACTAAATATTTACTTTATACTCTAGTGAGCTACTAATATTAATATTAAGGTAAAAAAATATAGCAAATTTGATATTGACTAAAAATGTATTTTTTGTTATATTATTTTCGAGGCTTCTATTATGAGGAAAAAAGATTTAAAAATCAAATATGTTATTCCAAGCATGGGCTTAACCTACCTTTTGCATTTTAGCGATGATTCAAGAAGAGAACTTGATTGCAATAAGCTCATTGCTGATAGACCTGAATTTAAAGCAATAAATAAAAACGAAGTCTTTTGGTATGCATCCGTTGATCGTTTTCAAAAGAATATTGTGTTTACTGAAAAGTTATCTTTATCTGTTGAAGATGCGTTTAAATATAGCCGTATTTACGATGTCCAAAAAGAAAACAAGAAATTAATTAAGATGATTTATGATTACGGTAAAGAATGTAGAAAGAGACAAAAAATCACTCAAAAGCAAATGGCAGATATGATTGGTGTCCCACAAAGTTCTATCGCTAGACTTGAAAAAGGAGAAGGCGACGTTCAATTATCAACCATTCTCAATTACTTATCTCCTTTAGGTTTAACTCTGGAAGTTAGGAGCAAAGACGTCCCTAATAAGACAACACTTAGAGCAATGTATGAAAAAGACAGCAAGAAGTCGTTCAATTCAATGGATGAACTTCTAGCAGATTTGAATTCATGATTTACGAAATAAAAAGAACTAGTCAATTTAAGAAGGATTTCAAAAAAGCCCAAAAACAAGGCAAAAATAAAAGAGGCCCCTGAGCAAGTGAGTCCGTCGATACACGCGTCAGCCTCTTTAGCGATCAATGTGATATTCGTCAATACCACTCGCTAACATTGTTATTGCATTCCGTCGGAAAAAAGTAAACAAAATCAGGTCATACGAAGACTAGCTTCTATGACATACAAGATTTTTCTTATTGATTAGATTTAAAAATAATATGAACTTATTTAATTAGAAGTGATACAATGTTGCCATGGTAAATTTGATAAGAAAAATCTTTATTAAAGATTATGAGAATGTTAAGGATAAAAAAGTTCGTGAAAAACACGGACTTGTTGCCTCTATAGGTGGCATTATCGTTAACATTATATTATTTGGTGTTAAATTCTTGATTGGCTTACTCGCTGGCTCTAGAGCCATTATTTCAGACGCAATCAATAACTTAACTGATCTAGTTAGCAATATTGTTTCTTTAATTGGTTTTAAGATTGCATCAAAACCTGCAGACAAGAAACACCCATATGGACATGAGCGTGTAGAGTACGTTACAGGCATGATTGTTTCCTTTATTATTATCGCGGTTGCAATTGTGCTTGGTTACACATCAATCATGGCTTTAGTAAACCACGATGTTAATGTAACGTTCACAATTGCTTCATTCATTGTTTTGGGTGTTGCAATCGTTGGAAAGATCTTAATTGGTCTTTTCTACCGTGGTATGGGCAAGGCAATTGATTCAGTTAGCTTGAAGGCTAATATGCAAGACTCAATTAACGATGCTATTTCTACTGGAGCAGTTTTAGTGGCTGCTATCATTATTTACTTCTTCCCAAGTTTATGGTGGCTTGATCCTGCTATCTCAATAGCGGTGGCACTTTTCATTCTTTACTCTGGTATTAAACTTGTTATGGAAACAACATCTCCGCTTATTGGATTAACTCCAGACAGTGATTTTGTGAAAGCTGTTCTTAAAGATGTTAAGTCACACAAAGGTGTTCATGGAATTCACGACTTAGTCGTTCATTCCTATGGTGAGACCAAAATATTCATCACCCTCCATGTTGAGGTTGATGCATACGTTGATGTTATAGAGTCACATGACTTAATTGATAACATTGAAAGCGAAATTGGAAGTAAGTATGGAATTGAACTTACAATTCATATGGACCCAATTGACACTAAAAATCCTGAAATTGTAATTTTAAAAGAAGTGGTAGCTAAAACATTAGGGAAGTTTAATGCTGAGCTTACCTTCCACGACTTAAGAGTTGTTAAAGGTTCAACACATACAAACGTGTTATTTGATGTTGTCTTACCACTTGAAAACAAAATAGATCAAAAGCTAATTATTGAAACACTTAAAGATACTATTTCTAAGTTAGATTCAAAGTATAAAACAGTTATCAAAATAGATAACTCATACATTCATTAAAGTGTTAATACCCACTCGTATGGTACGATGATGATTAAATATTAAATAGCTCACTATTTTAGTGCAGATGATGTATTATTAATTGTCGAAGACGATAAAGCCAATATTGGCCTTACATTACTACAGAGGAGGATTATCTTGTGACTCTAATTAATATATTCTCAAATTTCTCGTCGATTTATGAGGAAACCTGTTTAGCACACTGGTTCATAATAGCTGTTGCTGTGTTAAATGTTTTGCTTATTGGTGCAATTATTATTATGGGTAGAAAACAATCCAAAATTGTAGGCGTTGCTGGAATTGTTGCTCTTGCCGTTATTAGCGGTGTAGGCGCAGTATTTGCGCACTGTACTATTTGTTGGATAGCACTCGGTGTTAATGGATTAATGATTCTATTCGACATTTTTTTCTTTGCTATGTGGAAGGGCAAAGCCGAACCAGAGCCAAAACCACAAGTTGTTTATGTTCAAGCTCCAGCTCAACCAGTTCCAGCACCAGTTGATGCATTATCACTTAAAGCATCATTAATTAAAGCATTAAGCGTCGTTAGTGCCTTTGTTGTTACTAAAGAATTAGTTGCTTCCTATTTAAAAAATAACTATAAGGATGCAGTCGAATTAATTAGAAAAGAAAATTATACATCTACTAATTTACCACTCGCAGACACACACTATGTGAAACTTGTTGATAAGAAAGCATGCTTCATCTATGTTTATGAACTCAAGAATAACAAATCATTCTTCATTGTTAGAACTACTGATGAAATTGCTGCTCAAATCAAAGAAAAGCACTCCCTTGTTGAATTATCAGCATTCCCACACACCAATGATGGTGCGAAATGGTTCACAATTATGTTTGATGAAACCTATAAGTGTGCAGAAGATGTCTATGAGGTCATTGATTTAGTTCTTAAAGGCTTCCTTGCTGAGAAGGTTGTACCTGCTCCAGCACCAGTTGAAGAATTAAGCTTACATGATCAAATTGAAAAAGCTGCCGCAGTTGTCGCAGAAGTTAAAGTTAATAAAGAAGTAGTCGCAAGCTACTTAAGCGAAACATATAAGGATGCAGTCATTGTTAATAGAAAACCTAACTACACA
Source organism: Candidatus Fiminaster equi (assembly GCA_018064745.1). Taxonomy (GTDB): domain Bacteria; phylum Bacillota_I; class Bacilli_A; order RFN20; family CAG-826; genus Fiminaster; species Fiminaster equi. The sequence continues at coordinate 18,912 of JAGHUR010000043.1, read as the reverse complement.
AAGACTGGCCTCCCACTTCCAGACACACATTACGTTAAACTTGAAAAGAACGTATGCGTTATGTATGTATATGAGTTAAATGATGGTAAGTCATTCTTAATTGTTAAGACTTCAAACGATGTCTTTGAACAAATTAGAGAAAAGCACCCATTAACATCAATCTCTGCATTCCCGCACACTAATGATGGTGGTAAATGGTACTCTGTTATGTTTGATTCATCATTCAAATCTGAAGAAGATGTTCACGAAGTCATTGATATGGTTATTAACAGCTTTGAAAAGAACCCAGCACCTGTTAAAGAAGAACCTAAACCAGTTGAAGTTATGCCAGAACCAGCTTCAGTAGTTGAAGAAGCTGATGAAGCTGGAATCAACTTCATGTATAAGTTCTCATTCTCTGCTCGTTTAATCCGTGCAGGGGCTGATAGACAAGACTTCTATAATGAAATCAAGAATGAATACTTGTCATACAAGAAAGTTAATTCTAAGATTTCATGGGGTCACGAACTCTTCAAACTTGGTCGTATCAAACTCGGTCAAATGAAGGTTAAGGGTAAGACATTATGCGTCTATCTTCCACTCGATCCAAAGAAATACGATCAAGAAAGACTTTATTTCAAGGAAACTGGTGATGAAGAATTCCCAATGATGATGCAAGTTAAATCAGACAGAGCAGTTAAGTACGTTAAGGAATTAATTGCAGATGTCATGGCTAATAATGAAATCCCACATATGGATAACTATGAGCCAGTTGATTATAGACTTCCAGAAATGTCAATTGAGGAAATGCTTAAATCCAATCCTCCTCTAGCAAAACTCACCAAAGGTGCAGTTATGCCACAAACTTTAGAAAAGCCTGTAGAAGAGCCTAAAAAGGTTGAAGAACCAGTAGTTGAGCCAGCTCCAGTTGAAGAAGAAGGCGAAGATGGTATTGATTATAAGTATAAATTCTCATTCTCTGCTCGTTTAATCCGTGCAGGTATGGATAGACAGGAATTCTATAATGCAGTTAAAAATGAATTCTTAGCTTATAAGAAAGTTAATTCCAAAATTTCTTGGGGTCATGAACTCTTTAAACTAGGCCGTGTCAAACTTGGTCAAATGAAGGTTAAAGGAAAGACGCTTTGTGTCTATCTCCCACTTGATCCATCAACACATGATCAAGAAAGATTACACTTTAAAGACTTAAGAGCTGAAGGTAAAGAAGTTGAATTTGCTATGATGCTTAAGATTACTTCAGACCGCGCTGTTAAATACGCTGCTGAATTAATCGCTGAAGTTATGGCTAATAATGAACTTCCTCACTTAGAAGATTATCAACCAGTCGATTACAAGCTTCCTGAAATGAGCGTTGAAAAGATGCTTAAAGAAGGACTTGCAAAAGAAAACAATTCAACCGTCTCATTCGGTAAATAAATGAAAAAGCCCTTGGGGGCTTTTATTTTTGATATTTTTTATCGTTTTCTTCTTGAAGTTTTTTGAAGTCAACTTTACCAAGCATTGTATGTGGTAGTTCTTTAACAAATTCAATTTCTTTTGGAACTGCCCATCTAATTAAGTACTTGCGTGCATAGTCGAGAATCAAGCGTTTCATACCTTCTTCATCGAAATACTTTGCAACAACGAATACTTTAATTGCTGAGATTAGTCTTGGATCAGGAATTTGAATTGCGCAGCATTCTAATACTCCTGGAACAGTTTCTACAAGGTTTTCAACCTCGCTTGGGAAGACTGCAACACCAGATACTTTGACGACTCTTTTGATGCGTTGTTTGAAGAAAACATAACCATCTTCATCCATGTACCCCATATCACCAGTTTTAAGCCAACCATCTTTTGTAAATGTTGCTTTTGTGGCTTCGGCATCATCTAGGTATTCAAGCATTTTTGATGGGGATTTCACGGCGATTTCGCCCATAATTCCAGGTTTTACTTGGTTTCCTTCCTCATCTAGAATTGCAATTTCAATGTCTTCAATTGGCTTACCGATTGAGTCACATTTATTGTACTTATGAGTGTTAACAGATACGACTGCAATTGATTCAGTTAAACCATAACCTTCAAAGACTCTGCAATTACTTCCTGCTGCTTTCATTGCTTCATCAAATCTTTCTTTTAAGGAAACATTCATTTTGTCTCCACCTGAGAATGCTGAGTCAATTTTCTTTAATGATTTATGGTTAAGGAAATTTTTATCTTTTAATAATTCTTCATAAACGCCTGGAATACCAACTAAGATAGACATTTGAATATCATTCATTGCTTTGACAACTGCTTTAGAAGAAAATTTTGGAATTAAAACAGAAACAAGACCATTGTAAAGTGGCATGTGCATTGTAATACCAAGACCAAAACCGTGGAATGATGGTAAAACAGATAACATTCCTTTTCCTTTTGCTTCTTCTTTTGTTATACAAGCCATTTCTTCGAAGTGAGCAGCTAAAAAGTTAAAGGCATTATTAGATAAACAAATTGTTTTTGGGTTTCCAGTGGTGGATCCGCTGTGTAAAAGTACTGCTTTTTTATTCTGATCATTTTTAACAGCCATAACAGGTTTTTTGCTTGGTTTATGAGATTTCAAATAATCAAATCCTTTGAACTTTCCTCTCCATGGTCCAAGCTTTCTTCTGATAGCTCTATTCATGAAAGTGTGATAGAAAATTTTCTTGAATAATGGAAGGTGGTCTTCAATACGTGTAACCACGATTTTTCCGTCAAAATCCCTGTAATTTTCCACTTCTTTTGCAATTCTTTGTTCAAATAGGATTGCTAAAACTGAGCCTGTTTTCTTATAAATTGAAAGGACTTTATTGAATGGTGTAAATGGGTGCACAAAGTTAGTAATTGCACCAATTTTATTAAGGGCGTAGAAACAAATTAGGACTTCTGGAATATTTGGTTGAGCAAGTAATACACAATCGCCTTTTCTAACATTAAAATCATGAACAAGGATGTCGGCCATGCGATCAACCTCTTTCATAAATTTTCTATAGCTGATTTTCTTTCCTTGATAATAGACAGCAGTTGACTTTTCGTTTTTAGAAGCTGCTTCTTGTACCGCTTGGTACATTGATAAGTCCATATTAATATCCATATTACGCTCCTCAACCTATTGGTTTGCTGTTTTAATAATAACACTTAATTGCACGCGTTAAAAAAGTAAAATAAAAGAGGAACTTTTAGTTCCTCTAATTTTAATTTCGAATTATGCTTCTTCGTCATCATGAGCATTATCGTCAGACAATGATTGAACCATCTTTTTAACGATCTTTTTGCTTGTCTTTTTATCAACTGATGACTCATGAGTTCTAGCGTATAATTTTTCGCCTTCTTTAAGTTCTTTTTCTGATGCTCTTGCACCTTGTTTTTCAGCGGTTTTTGACATTGAAATTTCCTTGTATGCAGGACCAATATTATTCTCACCAAATAGGATGTAAAGTTCTCTTAATAAATCACGTTCAATTTGGAAACGATCATCTTCTTTACAACATACAGCAAAGAACATATTTGCACCTCTTTCTGTAATTTTAGTAATGCCTTTATAAATGATTTTTCCCTGCAAATTTGGGATATTTTTCTCAATTTTCCCTATGTTTTCCCCGATAATTCCTTCAACGTGCTTGAGATCTTGATTGAATGGAATAAGGATATTTACTTGAGCATTTGAGAGGTATCTTGAAACGTTGACAACTGATTGAATTGATGAGTTAGAAATTGACTTAATATTGTTGCACCAATCTCTAATTTTTGTGGTTCTTAAACCGACTGAAACAACAGTGCCTCTAAAACCATCAATAATTACTGTATCTCCAACCTCAAAATAAGAGTCTGTAACAATGAAAATTCCGCTAACAATATCATTTACTAAACTTTGGCATCCAAGACCAATAATTAAGGTCAAAATTCCAACGCCAGCAACAATACCTGCAACGTTAACTCCCCAAAGTGAGAGGATTACTCCAAATGTAATAATAACAATTAAGTATTTAAATAAAGATTTAATAAGGGAACCAACTGTTCTTCCTCTTTTTGATCTATGTGATAGCAAATTAACAATCAAATCAAGTACTAACTTGATAATCATTGCAACAAAGATTGAAATTAAAGTGCCAAAGATAGCTCCTCTTTTTGAAACGATGCCGTTCCATAAAGCAACAAAACCATTGTTAACGCCCGCTCCAAATATTTGGTCTCCAACTTCGTCACCAAAAATTTGTCTACAAAATGCAACTAAGATAATTCCAACTAAACAGATGGCAAAGATTACAATTGCTGTAATTGTTCCAGCTTTGCTGGCAGCACTTCTTTCTTTCCATTTTTTGGTAAATCTGATTCTTGTCTTTACTTCTGGAAGATTTGCTTCTGACATTCCTTCCTCAGGTTTGATTTGCTCATCATTAAATGTTTTTTGATCCATTTTTATTTCCTCCTAGAGCTCAAAATTAAATGTATATAAGTTACCATAGTGATCAACCTCATTTGAGTAGTCCAAAGACGCACTCATTGAGCCCGAATAACTTGATAAATCATAACTATTTTCGTATGTATCATTTTTATCTAATACAACTTCATAAATATTTTCTTTACTATTCTTGATTGTAAATATTACTTTGTAATTGTTAATATCAGTTAATTTAAAAGAATAGAATAGAGTTTTGTTTTTAACTCTAAAATTTAGTGATTCAACAACTGGTGTTTTAATGGCATTTTTGTTTTGAGTTAATCCAACTACAATGGCGCCACCAGTAATTGTCACAGTGACGCTAAAAATAGCAATTTTGGCTATCTTAATTTTTCTTTTTAATTTAGCAAAGTTTGTCTCGCGTTCGTGATTGTATGTTTCACCTACTTTTAGCTCATCACTGGTTGCTGTATTGTCTGGACTAAAATTAAAATTAGCAGCTGTGTTATCAAATACTGTGTTGTTGAAGTCTGTATTAGCCATTCCGTTAATATTGTAAACAATAATCATATATATGTCATTTCAAATTTTGTTAGAGTTGGTATAATAAAACAAACGGAGCAAAAAATATGAAAAAATTACCTAAAATTTTAACTTTACTATGCGCTTCAACTAAGTTGGCAAGCTGTGGTCCAAATATTGAACCTGGTCAAATTAGATCAAAACCAGAAAAGATTGCCGAACATCTTTATGAAACAACATACATTGATTGGAACGAAGATAAGGCTAATGCACTTGCTTCAATCTTAAGAAAACAATCAGAATACGAAAAGTTTATTGAAGATTATGAGTCATTCCTTGAAGCATTAGAAAAATACAGCGTTAATTTGTCTGTATCTGCTTTAGAGTATCTCGAAAAATTAGTTAAATATGACTATCTTGATGATTTCTATGGATCATTGTTTAGAATGGCCTGTACTTCTATAAGAAGCGAAAACTATATTGGTCGTAACTTTGACTGGACTTATGATGACATTGATGAATACATTGTCAGAGTTCCAGCAGATGAAGAAAAACACAGAAACGCATCAGTTGGTGTCGCACACTGTTTCTTCCCAACAGCAGTTCAACAATTAATTGGAATGGAAGACATTATTCCAATGCTTACAATGGACGGAATTAATGACAAAGGCGTTGCAATCAACGTAAACGTTGTTATTGGAGATTCTGAATGTTGTGGTGATACCTATGGAACATTTGAAAACGCTCCAGAAGGCGAATTCTGTACTGGTGATTTATGCACAGGTTTTGTTGTTAGATACGTTCTCGATCATGCAAATAGTGCAGCTCATGCCGTTTACTTACTTGAACATGCAAATATCTATTCTGTTACAGGTCAAGAATTCCATTATATGATTTCAGATAAAGATGAAAGCTATGTATGTGAATTCGTTAATAACAATTTAGTTGTTCTTAAAGGAAAAGGTAAGAATGCCGCAATGTCTAACTTCCATGTTACACATTCTCCATACATTACCGATTACGACATTGTTTACCCAGCAGGAACTGTCTTAGAAAAATCTGAATATGAAGGTTTCGATATTGATATTGAATCTGAAAAACTTGTTTCTAACAAATATTATAGATACCCAATGGGTGTTGAAAGATACGCAAGAGTTAAAGAAAAAGTTTCCGAAGTTGATTCACGTGACGACATGCTCAAAAACATGGCAAAAGTTTACTACAAAAAGATGTATCTTCCAGGCAACGAAGAAGCATACTGGTCTGATTGCAATTATCATCCTTATGAAGATAAATTTGGATTAACTCACCAATTTGAATATTATGATGATGAATCATTAAAACCAATACGTATGGCTGAATTCAAAGCAATGCAAGAAAAGTACGCAAAACTTATTGATTTTGAATCAAAAACAGGTTGTAGAACACCATCAAATGTCCTCTTCACAGGAATTTGCCAAACTGTTCACTCAAGTGCTTATGACATTAAGGCTAAAAAGTTGTCAGTAAACGTTCAAGAGATTGAAAAAACTTATACATTCTCGTTATAAACAATTTAGCAAAATATTAAAAAACAAAAACCCAGTTAAGATTTAATTGGGTTTTTTATTGTTTATATAATTAATAATTGGTAAACTATGTTTATCTTAGAAAGGAGAAAGTAGTTTTTCTATGCGTTACGTATTCAAAAAATTTACTTGGAAGAACTGGCTCTGTGTTGGTTTGATTTTTGCCTTCACATTATTGCAAGTCTTTTTCACAATGCAAATTGTTGATACAGTAAAAACATTTAACGACGCAATTGGTGAAGCTGCCAAAACCGGAAACAATCAAGATATTTGGCGTAATGGTTTCTGGATGATTATCTGTGCGGTTTGTATGTGTGTTGCTCAAGTAGTAATTCAATTCCTAGCTTCATTCAATGCTGCAAGAATTGCAACACAACTTCGTGATAATTTTTACAAGAAAGTCAATAAATTCGCACTAAGTGATTTAGCTGGTTTTTCTACCGAATCATTGATTACACGTTCAACAAACGATATTCAAAACATTCATACGGCATTCCTTTATGCCTTTAGAACAATCTTTGTTGCACCAATTACAATGGTTTGGTCAATTATTAAACTTGTTAGAACAGCATCAGCTCCGTTAACGGTTTCAACAGCAGTGTGGTTAGTTATATTAATTGTTGTTGTTATTGTATTAATTGTGCTTGTTATGCCAAGATTCAACAGAACTCAAAAACTCATGGATGATCTTAACACTGCATCAAGAGAAAACCTAACAGGTGTTCGTGTTGTTAGAGCATTCAATGCTGAAAAATACCAAGAAGGCAAATTCGAAGTTGTTAATGAGAAATACACCAAACTTATGGTCTTCGTTGGTAGAGCAGTTGCTTTGTTTACTCCATTTGTTATGTTTGTTATGATGGGATTAACATTAACCCTTTTATGGGTTACTGCTTACCTTATAAATGGGCAGAGCGTACAAGTTGCTACCGAGACATTCAAGAGTGCAAACTCATTTGTTATGCTAGCATCACAAATTGTTATGAGCTTTGTTTTGTTAATTACAATTATGATTCTTTGGCCACGTGCTTGTGTTTGTGCTAATCGTATTAAAGAGGTTATGCTGCATCCAGAAAGTGTTCAAGATCCAGAAGTTTCTAAAGAATTTACTGAAAAAGGCACAATCGAATTTAAAAATGTTGGCTTTGCTTATCCGGGAAGCGGAAAAGAAGCTGTTAGTGGCGTTACCTTCAAAGTTAATCAAGGCGAAACAATTGCATTCATTGGCGCAACAGGTTCTGGTAAGACAACCATTATTAACATGATTCCTAGATTTGCAGATGCAACAAGCGGTGAAGTTTTTGTTGATGGTGTTAACGTTAAAGAAGTATCACAAGAACAACTTAGAAACGTTATCGGATACACACCTCAAAGAGGTTTCTTGTTTAAGGGAAATATTCGTGAAAACATAGCGTTTTCTAACCCAAATCTCAGTTTAAAGCAAATTCAAGAAGCTGCAAAAATTGCTGAAGCCGACTCATTTATTTCAGCTAAATCAGAGCAATATGAATCTGCAGTTGCTCAAGGTGGAACCAACTTCTCTGGTGGCCAAAAGCAAAGACTTTGTATTGCTCGTTCAGTTGCAAAGAAGCCTGAGATTCTAATTTTTGATGATTCATTCTCTGCTCTCGACTATAAGACAGATAAAACAGTTCGTGCAAATATTAAAAATCAATTGCCAGGAACCACTAGAGTTATCATTGCTCAACGTGTTGGCACAATTATGGATGCAGATCAAATTGTTGTTTTAGATAAAGGCCAAGTTGTTGGACTAGGCAAACATCAAGATCTCATTAATGATTGTGCAGTTTATAAGGAAATTGCTCTTTCTCAATTAAGTGCTGAAGAGCTTGGCATTAAGAAAGGAGGCAAATAATATGGCTAGCGATGTTAAATTAGAAAAAACCAAAAATCGTTTAGGCGATATGGTTAAATCATTTAAGAAATATTACATTCCATTTGTTGTAACTGTTGTATTACTTGTTGCCTCTGTAGTTCTTTCAATTTTAACTCCAGGCAAAATTCAAAGCTTAACAGATACAATGTACAACGCAATAGCAACCGGTCTGTTTGAGGGCGCAGAAACTGTAGTTGTTCCAATGAATGAAGTTTTGACAATTGTCATTACGTTAATTTGTTTCATTGTTGGTTCATTTATTTGCGCTGCTATTTCCGGTTTTGTATTAAATACAATTATTCAACATTATTCTAGAGATATTAGAAAAAATATTTTGAAGAAAGTTAATGTTCTTCCATTAAATTATTTTGATACTAAACAAATAGGTGACATCCTTTCTGTTGTTACTAACGATGTCGATACATTATCTACATCGCTTCAGAACTCTATTAGTATGTTGATTGAAGCTGCGGTTACGCTTGTTGGCGTTATTATTGCAATGTTTATTTCTTGCTGGCAAATGGCTATTGCAGTTCTTTGCTCACTCCCATTAATGCTTGCAGTGTTACTAGTAACATTTAAGTTTGCAACGCCTTACTTTAATAAGACTCAAAAAGTTCTTGGTGAAGTTAACGCCGTTGTTGAAGAAAACTTCTCTGGGCAAATCGTTGTCAAAGCATTCAATGCGGAAGATAGAAAAATTTCTGAATTTAAGGAAGAAAATGAAATTCTTGGTAAATTCCTTTATGGATCACAAGTTCTTGGTGGAATTATTGAACCAGCAATGTCTTTAATTTCTTACTTAACTTACGCAGCAATTTTAATTGTTGGTGGATTATTGGTCGCAAAAGGAACAATTAATCCTGGTGCAATTACTGGTTTCTTGGTTTATGTTTCCATTTTCCAAAAGCCTCTTGCTGAATTAGGTCAAATTGGTTCAACAATGCAACTTGGTATTGCTGCATGTAACCGTGTCTTCACATTCCTTTCCGAAGAAGAACTTCCAGATGAATCATATAAACCAGCTCAACTTGATACAGACCATATTGTTGGCAATGTTGAATTCCAAGATGTTTGTTTCGGTTATGATCCATCCAAACTCACAATCAAGCATTTCTCACAAAAGATTCAACCAGGTATGAAAGTTGCCATTATTGGCCCTACTGGTGCTGGTAAGACAACCCTTGTTAACTTACTCATGCGTTTCTATGAAACGACAAGTGGTGATATCTTAATTGATGGAAAATCAATTCACGATATGCAACCAAGTGAATTAAGAAAAGTATTTGGCATGATTCTTCAAGAAACTTGGGTTATTAACGGAACTCTTAGAGAAAACATTGTTTATAACCTCCAAAACGTATCTGAAGAAAGGCTTAATCAAATACTTGAAGAAACAAACCTCAAACACTTTGTTGAAACTCTTCCTGAGGGAATTGATACAGTTATCCAAAAAGAATCTGCATTATCTGCAGGTCAAAAACAACTTGTTACTATTGCTAGAGCAATGGCTGAAAATGCTCCAATGCTCATTCTTGATGAAGCAACTTCAAACGTTGATACACGAACTGAAATCCTCATTCAAAATGCAATGGATAGCTTAACCAAAGGAAGAACTTCCTTCGTTATTGCTCACCGTTTATCAACAATTAAGAATGCTGATCTCATTATTGCAATGAAAGATGGCAACGTTGTTGAAACAGGTAACCACGATTCATTAATGAAACTTAATGGATTGTACGCTGAACTATATAATTCTCAATTCAATAAATAAGTTAAAAACTTATATAAGGTCGACTCCGGTCGGCCTTTTTTATTGAAATATTTAATTTTGTAAAATAATATATAATTGTTAAGAGGCATAAAAATGAATCAAAATCTTATTTAAAACTAGAAAGAGCTTCAAGAGACAGAGACTTCTTTATTTTAAATAAGGATGCAATAGAAAAGTCATATTGTTTTCTTGATGACATTTTAAGCAAATACATCGATATTTGTTGCATGAAATTTAAATCATTTTCAGTTAGCAAAACATCATACATTTATGGATCAATTGTTACTCTTGGTGCTGCAATAGTTTTATCTAATGATATCCACTTTGCTAATTGTAGAGGAAATGCCATTGAGTATCTCTTAAGAGATATCTTTCCTTTGTTTGTCGAACAATATAACACAACAACATTAGTTTCAGATAAAACACAATCTCATATGATTAAGGGCTGTGTTGAAGAATATTTGAATGTTAAAAAAGGTTTAACCAAGTATTGTGGTGGGGAATTTGATAATTCATTTAGCAGTGAATTTTCTCCATTCAAGAAATACTATTTGAATGAGATTATGAAGTATTGTGCAGAGCATAAATGCGATGGCTACACAAACACAGATGTTGCAAATGAACTTTTGCCACTAATATCAAAATTATTCTAAATTTTGGAAATCTGTTGTAAAATAAATCAACCACGAGGTAAAAAAATGGAAAACGAAGAGCAAAAAGTAATGTTCGATGTTAAAGATAATCTGGAAGATGATTTTAAGACCGTTTTTACCGTCGCTAGAGATGAATATAATTCATTAGTGGAATATTTATCCAAAAAAGTTTTTACAGGCCGCGTTGATTTCGAAAATCATTTCGAAGAAAACACTGAGTTTAGTGTTCAAGAAGGTTTAAAAAACCTTGATATGATTCTCCAATACTCAATTGTTGAACTTGAATGGAGAAATGGCAAGATTCGTGATGAAGCTGTTGGCACCATTGAAGGTGTTTGCCGTTATGCTTCCTTAATTAAAAAATTAAGACAAGAAGATGAGTTCATTACTTGGACTGATTTCTGTGTTGATGATGTTGGAGTTTCTGGTGGAAGACTCAATTCTTTAAAAGTTTATATTACAAGAGTTGCTCAAAGCTTTGCAGATTTCTTAGTTTTCTATCAACCTGAAAACGATCCAAATTTCAGAGCATTTATTCAACAAAAAATTAACGATATTATTAATACAATTTCCTATCAAAGAATGGATTTGGTTGGCAGCGATTTCAGGGCCCCATGCCTTGCAAATGCAATGTTCAAACAACTTGTAAAATAGTTAAAATATTCAGGAATTTGCGTGAATTTTACCGCAAAAACCCAAATAAAAGGGATGATTAAGCTTCATCCCAATGTCTCTCCCACTTGTCATATGGCTTGTGGGCTTTTTTATATTCGTAATCAAGTTCATCAATCATATCCTGATCAGCTTTTGAAATGGTTGTTGGAGCTTGTGGTTTTTTCTCTTTTTTCATTATTGATGTTCCTTTAAGAAATTAAGATATTCTTCTTTTGGTAGTGGTTTAGAGAAGTAGTAACCTTGAATGTAATCAATACCAGCCTTTTTAATAATTTCAACTTCTTCCTCTGTTTCAACACCTTCACTTACAACTTTAAGGTTCATATCATGAGCCATTTTAATGATTGCATTAACAACAGCTTTAGCTTTTTCGTCTTGCATAAAGAGTTTAGTGAGTTCCATATCAATCTTAATAATCTTAATAGGCATTTCAATTGCATACATAAGGTTAGAAGCACCTTTTCCAAAGTCATCTAATGCGAATTCAAAGCCATTTTGAATCATTTCATTCATGTTTGTTAACATGTTGGCCTTAACGCTTGAGAAAGCTGTTTCAGTAATTTCAAAAGAAATTAAACTTGGTTTAATGCCTTTTTCTTTAGCAATATCGTTAAACTTTTTCGCAAGCTCAATATTGTCGCATTGTACTGCTGATAAGTTGATGTCAATATTTCTGACACCAAATTTCTCAATATTGTTTTCATTATAGAAGTCACAAACATTTCTGTAGATGCGTTCTCCTAGGAGTGCGACTGAGCCTGTAGATTCTGATACTGGAATAAATTTTCCTGGTGACATTAATGAACCATTTTCTAGTCTAATTCTGCATAGAGCTTCAGCAATTTCAAATGTTCCTTTTTGGCAGTTGTAAATTGGTTGATAAAATGTTTCAACCCTGTCATCATCTAATGCCTTTAAAATGTCATTATTAATTTGATCAATAGAAAGGAAATTTTCGACAATTACGTGGGAAATCACGTTGATTTCCCCAGTTTTTTCTGCAAATTGTTGTCTTGCGAATGTCATTAATTTAATAAGATCAAATGTATTAGAAATCTTTGAAATATCATTAAAATTCAAGACAAGAATATTCTTCAAAACTTGCTTTGCTTTTGCAACATCAATTAGGCCTTTAACTGCAGATGTTAAACAGTCTCTATCTTCTGAAACAATAGCGATTCCGACGTTAAAAGTTTTAAAGATATGAATCTTTCTATTTTTGGATGCAAAATGGATTAATTTTTTGACTTCCTTTTGAATGTCAACGCCTTTACCTTCCATTGCAGATGTAGAAGTAACGGAGATGTCAAGAATATAAAATTCTTTAGTTTTACTGAACATGTAATCTAGATACTCATTAAAGGCTGAACTTGAATAACATTCAAGGGATCTATCAATGTGTGCATCTGGGTTTTCCATAATAATGTATAAAATAAGAAGACCAACAGCCATTGCTAAACCAACAAGAAGGAAAGCATTATTTAATGCTTGGACGCCTGAAGCTATAATCCATATAACATGGGAGAATATAACAGCAAAACCACGTCTTCTGTTTCTGAATTTAAGAACATATACTGCTACAACAACAGAGGATACTATGTAGAACAGGGTAAAAACGTAAGTCAAGATGACAGCTATACCATCTGTGTACATTTGTTCTCCGTTTAAAACAACATTAATTGGAACAGATGCTATTGCTGCTGACATAACAATTGTTATGCCTGCCATAATAAAGCAAAGTCTATTATGTCTTGCTTTAGTGGAGTTTAGATCAAGACAAACGTAACAGAAGTTAGTCCACCCAACCCAAATCATAGTAATTAGATATGTCTTACATATAAATTCTACTAAAGCTGGGTTCGAGTCTTTCCAATGTTTAATTGCAACACAGGAAAGTGCATCAAAGAATAAACAAATAATAACAATTATAATTGTTCTTAGAAATGAAGATGTACCTTTAAGAGTAAGTCTTTTTGTAGTTAAGAAAAGAACTAGCAAGATAACTGCTATTGCTAATCCATAAATTTGGTTAATAACGTACATAGATAACATTATACAAGAAAAACAAAGTTTTAAAAGCATAAAACTCTCTATTAATCAATTTAAAAAAGCTTCCATTGAAGGAAGCGTTTGTTGTTAATTGTTTTTTCTTAGTTTTCTTAGAAGGATAATTGCGGCCTGAGCAGGAATTCCAATTAAGAATAAGAACCAGTAGTTGTTTCCTAATATAATTAGGTTAGTAAATACTGAAGCTAAGAATGTCCATATAAATCCTGAGAAGAAAATGTATGACCATTTAGAACCTTTGAAATAACGGTTTACAAAGTAAGTTAGTGTTATGAATGATGCTGGTACAGCATAGAGGAAGGCAATCCACCAAATATTTTTTAATGAGTCTATTGTTCCGTTTCTCATATAACCAACTGCGTACACAACAGCAGCAATAAACCAGATAATGGTTACAAACAAAGCCATGAAAATCATTTTTTCTTGAGGCTTAACTACTTTTCCTTTTTCTGATTCGTAGTCTTTTGAGGACTTGTGTTGAGTGCAAATGTAGTCTAGGGAGACACCATAAAAGTCAGCAATTTGTTTTAGTGTTTCAACACTCGGGATTACTGTTCCCATTTCCCATTTTGAGACTGTTTTATCGCTATAATTGAACTTTTCTCCAAACTCTAATTGGGTTAATTTAGCTCTCCTTCTGAGATAGGTGAGGTTCGTTGCGATGACTTGATCTAACTTTTCCATATGTCACCATTTTACACTATTTTTGCCCCTTTTCAATGAAAAAATGACATTTTGAGTGGTGGCGAGAGAATATTTTTCTCCAAACTCTCTAATTTTGAGAGTCGACTCTCCTCTCTCTCTTTTTGGTTCGGTACATTATAGAACACACGCCTTTACAGTGTGTACAATATATGCGTTATGAAAAAGGCAATACTTTATTCAATCATCGGAGCAAGCGCATTAGCTCTCGGAGCAAGCGCTGGTGTCATCTACAAAAGAGTAATCAGCCCTGCAAGCGAAAACATTGTCGGATTCAATCCAGAACTTTGTAAACCTAATGCAGAAGAATTGTTCGAGAAAGTTAAAAAGGCAGGTTCACCAAAAGCTGCTACTCAACAACTCGAACCATTTGAGATTGTTAACTATTCATTTGAAAAGTACAAACAATGTGAACACTCTGTATCGTTCTGTAAAGGACTTGCCGATACAACAGTTCAACAATACATTCGAAGTGGACAGATTAGAAGTGGAAATACCTTCTTTGAAGAGCAAATTTCTAAATCTAGCATGGTCGGTGTTGCTAAACGAATGATTCAAGAAGGTTTAGAGGGCGATACAAAACTCTATAATGAAACAGGCGGTGGAGATGTTGTTGTAGATGAAAATAACGCTTATTCCAAATACAAATCAGACCCACAAGTGCTCACGCCAAAAGAATACAAAGAAGCGTGGGGAAGAAATCTTCCTGACATGGCAATCTATTTGATTGCAAAGTCCACAATAGAGGATCAGAAACTTGAAAACGATGGTGATGGTTACAAAGTAACACTAAAGTTACAGCCTACAAAAGGTGCATATAACTATCGTTACCAGATGAAAACAATTTCTGAAATGTCTGATTTTCCAACATTCTCTTTACTTGATTTAACCTATTGGTTAGATGCTGACTTAAATATTGTAAAGATGAATGAACGTTCAACGTTTGTTGCAAAAATCATGGGCATTTCCCCAACAGTTAATAACAATTTGGATTACTACTACTTCCCAGGCAAGGAATGGAAAATTCCAGAGCTAAGTGAGAAGTTTGATTATGATTCCTTAATAAAGGAGGTCAAATAATGGAAAAAAATACAAAAAAGAAAATTGGAAAATGGGCGCTAAGAATTGGCACCGGTTTTGTCGCATTCGCTGCAGGTTTAGCTGCGACATTCTTTTTGGTTCCAAATAGAATACACAATGTGGTTTTTGAAGACCCAGTAATGGAACAAGCTGAAGAAACTCACTTCTCCAGATTTGTTTCCAAAATTATGAACACCATCGATGAAGAAAATGAAGAAAAAATCGAAGGTGTTGTTGGCAAAATCAAAAATTTAAGAGTTGATTGGCCAAACAATTATGTTGCAGTTGATGGTTCATTAGCGTTTGAGATGAGAAATCTTAATGATTTCGATCTTACAGTTGATTTAGAAATTGATTACAACACCAAAGAGATTGATGTTGGACTTGGTTATGTTGGAAAAACATTCTACTTAGCAATTAATGATGATTTCATGATCAAATCAAGCTACACAAATTCAAGAGCCCTTTTAGAGAATGTTTATCGTTTATTCTTTGATGCATCAGTACCAGCTGAAGAAGGTTTAGGTATTACTCTTGATATTGATAATATCATTGATGGCCTTATTGGCGGTATTGATATTAACGCTTTAATGGGTGGTGGAAGTGTTGGAGGACTTGGTATCTCTTTTGGAGAAGAAGTAAAATCTGAACAAGAAGGTATTGTTGAAGCTCCACTTACAATCACATTAGGTGAAGATAAAGATCCACTTGAGATTGTCATGTATATTAATGAAGAAACAAATGACCTAGCAGGTGTTAACTTAAAATCAATTAAAATTGGTAATGTTTCCGTAAGTGGAGAATTAACTTTTCAGTTATTCTCTGATCACGATGTTTTAACTCCAGAAGATGAAAATTATGAGGGAAAACAAAGATGTATTGACGGAAAACATTACGTTGAAGTTATCAATTATCAATCATGGTTCAAAGACATTTTTGAACTTATCAATAAGAAGGTTGTTGGATTAGATTTAGAATTCTCTGCAGACCAAAAAGAAGGGGATTCTGCCGTGAATATTGGCTCAGTTTCCGGAAAAATTGATGTTGATGCATCTAAATTTATTCTTCCAATTCCAAAGATTATTAACTGGGAAACTTTCTCAACTCCAGAAGATGAACCAGTAGTAAAAAGAACTGCAGAAACTGATGAAAATGGTGAACCAACAGTTCTTGAAGAAGTTCTCGACAATTTAAATGTTGGTGTTGATTTATCAGTTAATAAAGAAACCGCTGAAGGAATTGACCATTATGCAGACGTAAACGTTACATATGCGGAACAAAATGGTTACTTATCATTGAATGATGATTCCTTGAAAGCTCAAATTTCTAACAAGACAATCAACTACTTAGTTTCAGAAATTACTGAGTTAGTTGAAGGCTCTGACACAGAGCGCGCTAGAAGAGCAGCAAACGGACAAGAAGAAGGTCCATTTGATTTCATCACTAATAGTGATTTAGTCACAGCTATTACGACTGGTCATTATGAAGGAATTATTGACTTAATTAAGGAAGCTTCTTCATCAGAAAACGGTATTAAATTAGCCCTCAATTTAAGCAGCTTAAATCTTGGTGATAATTCACTTGTTGAATTAGAACTTGATGCAGCAGACAATGGCGAAAAAGGTGTTGTTGGTATCAATTGTGAAAACATTGAAATGGCTGAAGGTATATTTAATTTAAAATTAAATACCAGAGACTATAATCCAGAAACAATTCAAAACGTTTTGAATAATAAAGATTCATATGACAGTTTAGATTTTGCAACTGGTGTCTTTGAACAAGTCACAGGCATTTTAGATAACAAACAAGCAGGTTTCTCATTAAGCGGAAGTTTACTTGATGGAAAAGACACAGACGTTGGAATGTATTTTGATGGCAAAGGTCAATTTGATTATGGTGTTAAATATGGCTTTGGTGACATCGCATTACATAAACGCGTTGGTGATGGAAAACCTGATGAAGATCACCCAATTCAACTTTATGTTGATAACACAACTCAAGATTCAGAAGTCAATGCAATGAAACTTGCTTATGGTCCAAACCATCGTTTGAAAGGAAAACTCAATGTAAGATCTCTTGAAGACATCCTCGGTGTTGTCGGAAAAATCATTGATAAAAAAGATCCAAGATTTATGAAATTCTTGGACCCAATCTTAAATTTCATCAGTGATTCAGTTTTAGTGGATGTTATTCGTACAAAAGACTGGATGTCTTTAGCCAAAAAGTCATTCATCAAGTCTATTCGTGTAAACGGAAATGCACTTGAAATGAATTTATCTAAGGACTTATTTGCTAAATTTTTAGCAGAAGATTTGGTTATTGCCTTAAATCTAAAAGATGTTGGTGACACAAAACAATTAACATCAGTTGAAATCAAAAATATGTGCTTCAGCGAAATTCTCTCCAACAAAGTTGTTAATTGTAAGATTGAGATTTTAGATTTCGATCCAAGTGCAAAACCAGCAATAGATTTAAATGCAAATTACTTAGATTTCTCAACAATTGCAACATTATTAGAATTTGGTATTGATTCTACAGAGTTGAATTCATATCACTTAACCGCGAAAGCACACGTTAATGCTTTAAGTGTTTTCAATATTGATGTTCCACTTGACTTTTACATTGAAGTTAATGATAAAGACACCAAGGTGTATGGACGTATTATTGAAGTTCCAAAGGTTATTATTGTTTCAAATGATTATTTGAATTTAGTTAGTACTGAATTCTTATTTGAACCTGCAAAACACTTTGATCCATCTTCAGTAGACACAATTGGTGGTTACTTTCATATTCTTCGTTCCGAAGAACACATTGGTGGTCTTGAACAATATTACTATAGAGCAACATCTAGCGGATTTGTTGACAATATTCTTCAATATCTACTTTGTAGCGTAATCAACTTTAGATTCACACTTATTGAGAAAATTGGGGATTTAAACCTTGATAGCGAAAAGAACGTTACAAGCTATGAAGATATGTTTAACGAAAATGGATTCCTTGATAAATCAAGTCCAGCTGACAATAAATATGAATGGGATGTTAGCATGAACCTTGCCAAATTATCTGGAATTGATGCTTTAAGAAGTTTAGATGCTAAAATTTATGGAAACAAAACCACAAATAAGTACAATGAAGAAAAATCTTATTTGAATAAGCTTGATGCTTCAATGTTGATTCAAGCATCAATTGCAAAAATTTATATCGATGCAACAATTGAACTCAAGGATATTAATCCTGATGCAGAAGGCTGGTCAGATCAATTCCCAGATATTAATACACGTTATGAAAGTATTGTTAATCTCTACAATGGTATGACTACTGAAAAGCAAGAAGCTTATAATGCAGCTTACTTGGACAATCCTGAACCAAATTACACTGTTAAATTGGATAAGTCATTCCCAAGTTTCTTGAGACCATAAAAATTAAAAATCTCCGTGAATTTACGGGGAAATCGCCGTGAAATCCCGGCTTTTTCTTTGTTTTGGACATACGGAAAAGCAATATATTTTCCACTTTAATCTCTTTAATATAATTAAAAAATGTTAAATAAAATTCTTATTTCCAAAATGACG
>JAGHUR010000059.1 GCA_018064745.1 Candidatus Fiminaster equi | reverse complement strand
GTTGACGAGTTGTCTTGCAGCTCTACGAGTTCTTGCAAATCCCATTCTGTAGACAAGATTGTCTAAACGTGACTCAAGAATTCTGAAGAAAGCAATACCTGTAACTTCGTCTGATTTTAAAGCAAGATTGAATAAACGACGGAATTGTCTTTCGTTAACGCCATACATTTGTTCGAGTTTTTGCTTTTCAATCAATTGTTTGCCGTATTCGGATGGTTTTTTCTTACGTCCGTTACCGTGTTGGCCTGGACCATAAGGTCTCTTTTCTAATTCTTTATTTGTTTCAAGAATAGAAAATCCGAGACGACGTGATCTTTTGTAGTCTGAACCAGTATATCTCATGATATATGACTCCTTTCACTAAATGCATTATTTAGCAAGAGGTGTAAATTCCTGACTCCGGATGTACTCTAATTTGGCTTTCACTTATGAGCACTAGCTACTTACCCACGATAGTTGAGACATCAGTCGAGCTGTATTTACATGCTGCAACAATGCGAGTAGTATTATCAAATATTTAAATATTTTTGTCAACAAAAAATGTTAATTAATATTTATATTAAGTGCAAAATTACGATGAATTCTCAAATATATTTTGTATTATTTTAGTGTTTTTTATTTAAAAACAAATTACAAATATGATATTATATTACTCGAAATTATGGCACCAGGAGTTATTGCAGGTATTGTATTAGGAATCATCGCTGGCTTAGTCGGCGTTGGTTTTTTGTTATATTTCTTTGTATTCAGAGAAAGACTTTTTAAGAAACAATTAAGAGAAGTCGATCGCAAATTCCAATTTTTACATGCTTTACTTATTGGTCAAGATGCTCAATATGTTAAGAGACTTGAAATTATTTCAAGAACAAATCTTCTCTATGTTGAAATTCACACTAAATACTTAAAGAAGTTCAAAGAAATCCGTGATAAACATGATGCAAATGCACAAAAAGCTCTTAATAATTTAAGAGATTTGCTTGATGTAAGGAATTACAGAGCATTTAAAGAAACATTACTTCGTGTTAACGAAATCATTGAAGGCTATGATAAAGAAGTTAATGCATTAAATACAGAACTCTTGAGAGTTGTTAAACCAGAAGAAGATTGTAGACAATGTTCTTTAACATATAAGGAATCACTTAGAAGAATTAAACAAGATTACTATTCAAAAGAAAGTGAACTTGTTATGATGTCAAATTCATTTGAAGAAGTTTTCAGATACATTGATGAATTATTTGAGAACTTTGAAGCATCAGTTGAATCTGCTCAATATGATGAAGCAAATCAAATTCTTCCAAAAATTGATGAAATTCTTCATGAATTAACAATGAATATGCAAGATTTACCATCACTTTGCACAATGGTTTCTATTGTTATTCCTGAAAAGATTTCTTCTGTCGAAAATGCCTACAAAGACTTAGTGGATCTTAAATATCCTCTCTATCACTTATGTGTAGTCCAAACACTTACAGAAATGAAAGAACAAATTGAAAACTTTACACATCGCATTCGTGTGTTCGAGCTTGCAGGTATTGGGGATAAACTTGAAGCAATGAGCGAAAAGCTTGATAAATTCTTTGATTTATTTGAAGAAGAAAAAGTTGCTAGAGAATCATTTGAAAAGAGCAACGAAGATGTTTATAGCACAGTCAACTTAATCGAAAGAAGATTCATTAAACTTCGTAACACAATTCCAGAAGTTAGCAAAATCTATGTGATTAATGAAGCCCACCAAAACAAGATTAATGATATTCAAAGCGACATCAACAAAGTTGGAGCCTTAAAACGTTCATTAGATACATTCATACACAGTGCAACAAAACAACCATACTCACTTTTAGTGAATAAGATGAATGAATTAGCAGCCGCATCCAATTCTATCATTTCTGATATTGATGAATATAATTCATATATCGAATCCTTAAAGAGTGATGCAGAGTCTGCATACAATGTTGTTTATACTTTCTATGACAAAGTTAAGAAAGCTGAAGCTCAAGTTAGAGAAATTAATGTTGTTAAGTGCACTGAAAAGTATGCTCCAAGATTTGAAAAGCTTTATGCTTTATTAAATCAAATTAATGATCTTTTAGTGCATAGTCCAATTGACGTTGACCAAATTAATAAGTTACTTAGAGATTTATTTGAAATCTCAAATGACTTACTTGATGATGGTGAAGTAGCTCAAGATTACTCAATGATGATTTTGGCAGAAAGTTCAATTATGTATGCTAATAGACATAGACATCATTTATCTGACATCGATCAATTAATTGATCAAGCAGAAACATTCTTCCAAAACGGCGACTTTGAAAATGCATCAATTACTACGAGTAATGCATTAAAGAAAATAAAACAGGAAAATGGTAGATAAAATTATTTATTTAGATAATGCTGCGACGACAAGACCTAGTAAGGATGTCGTCGCTTTATATAATGACATTGAATTAAACCACTTCGGAAACAGTAGCTCAATTCATGGTTTAGGTGTAGATTCATTAAAGTATTTAACTGCCGCAAGAGAAACAATTTTAAATTCATTTAAAGTAAAGAACTACAAGGTTTATTTCACTGGCTCATCTACAGAAGCTAACAACCTTGCAATTAAAGGTTTTTGTTATAAACACGCAAATCGCGGAAAACATATTATTACAACTAATATTGAACATCCATCTGTCTTAGAATGCTTTAGAGCACTTGAAAACGATGGTTTTAAGGTTACTTACTTAAAGGTAAACGCTGAAGGAATTGTGACTGCAGAAGATGTTAAAAATGCTATGACAAACGAAACAATTCTAGTTTCTGTGATGGCAGTCAATAATGAAATTGGTTCTATAAATCCAATTAAAGAAATTAAAGAAGTTGTTTTAAAATTCCCAAAAACAGTTTTGCATGTTGATACAACACAAGCAGTTGGAAAGATTAATTTAGATTACAACAATTGCGATATGTTTGTTGTCTCCTCCCATAAAATTCATGGTTTAAAAGGTAGTGGTGCACTTATTGCAAAATCTTCTATTTCTTTTGATCCAGTTATTAGTGGTGGTGGCCAAGAAGATGGCATGAGAAGTGGCACAGTTTCTGTTGCAAATGCATGTGCTCTTGCCAAAGCTGTAAAAAATCTATTCCCACTCAAAAATATTGAGGAATTAAGCGAAAATCTCCGTGAAAACCTCAATAAAATTGATGGAATTGAGATGAATTCAAATGCCAATTGTACACCTTATATTATCAATTTTTCGTTAACAAAAAAGAAAGCTTCAGTAGTTGTCGAGGCTTTATCAAATAAAGGAATTTATGTTAGCTCAGTTAGTGCTTGTAATTCTAAAGGAGAAAGCGGCTCATATGTTGTGAAAGCATTAGGAAAGTCTGATGAACTTGCACACAACACAATAAGAGTTTCTTTAGACAATGAGACAACGCTTGATGAGTTGGAAAAATTTACCTTAGCTCTTAAAGATGTATTGGAGGCAATAAAATGATTTACGATCACATTATGGTTCGCTTTGGCGAATTATCTACCAAAGGTAAAAATAAAAAAGATTTCATTAGAATGCTTGCAAATAATATCAGCAATACATTGGATGAATATGATGAAATTGAAATCATTACTAAGTACGATCATATTTACGTGAAATTAAATGGTGCTGACCCAAAAGACATAATTGAACTTCTTCAAGATGTTTCAGGAATTCATTCACTTTCATTAGTTTTAAAAACTGATGAAGACATTGAAAACTTAAAGAAAGCTTGTCTTGAAATGGTCAAAGCTGAAGAAGGTAAAACATTTAAAGTTCACGCAAAGCGTGCTAATAAGAAATATCCTATTATTTCTGATCAAATCAATCGTGATATTGCAGCTCACATTTTAAGAAATACAGATTTAAAAGTTGATGTTCATAATCCAGATATTTTAGTTTCAGTAGAAATTAGAGAAGAAGGAGCTTATGTGTTCACACATACTTATCCAGCAGCAGGCGGTTATCCTCTTGGTGTTGGAGGAAAAACAATGCTCATGTTAAGTGGTGGAATTGATTCCCCAGTTGCAGCTTATCTTCTCATGAAAAGAGGTATTAGAATTGAGTGTGTTCACTTTGCATCACCTCCATACACAAATGCTGGAGTTATTGAAAAACTTAAGGATTTGCTTGGGAAATTAAATAAATATCAACCAGAAATCCGTTTGAATATTATTCCATTCACTAAACTTCAAGAAGATATTTACAAGTATTGTGATGAATCTTATGCAATAACAGTCATGAGAAGAATGATGTTTAGAATCGCAGAAAGAATGGCAAGACGCAGAAAATGTTTAGCAATTTCAACTGGCGAATCAGTTGGTCAAGTTGCTTCGCAAACATTAAACTCAATGTCTGTAATTAATGCAGTTACAGCGATGCCAGTTCTTCGCCCAGTGGTTTGTTATGACAAAGAAGATATTATTAATCTCGCACGTAAAATAGATACATTTGATATTTCTATTAGACCATTCGAAGATTGCTGCACAATATTCGCACCAAAAAATCCAAAGACAAGACCAGATTTTGAAAAAGTTCTAGAGTTTGAATCTAAATGGGATTGGGAAGAAGAAATAAAAGAAGCTGTTAAGAACGCTGAGGTTCTTTATATAAATAAAGTCACTTCATTATTCTAAAACAGCTATAAAAAAAGAACCCTGAAAGGTTCTTTTGTTTTGCAAATTATTATTTAGCTTTCTTTGCTAATTTAACTAAATCAGCAAATGCTTTTGGATCATTAATTGCAAGTTCTGCTAACATCTTTCTGTTAACTTTGATGTTTGCTTTGTTAAGACCGTTGATGAATCTGGAATATGAGATATCATTCATTCTGCAAGCAGCATTGATTCTCTTGATCCAGAGTTTTCTCATATCGCTCTTTAAGTTCTTACGATCGATGTAAGAATAACGGAGTGATCTTAAGACTTGTTCTTTTGCTGTCTTGAAGAGGAGGTGTTTACTTCCGAAGTAACCACTAGCTCTTTTTAAGATTTTGTGACGGCGTGCGTGTGTAACGACACTGTTTTTTACTCTAGCCATTGTTACTTACCTCCTTATTGAATTAAGGTCTTTACTCTCTTGTAATCTGAATGATCAACGAGTGAAGCCTTTCTTAAATGTCTTTTTTGTTTTGTTGTCTTGCGTGGTGCAAGGTGTGATGTGTAAGCACTGTGTCTTTTTAATTGACCGGAGCCTGTAACTTTGACTCTTTTAGCAAGTGCTCTTTTTGTTTTCATTTTTGGCATGCTATTTTCCTCCTACTTTTT